>NZ_JAYMSC010000033.1:0-96206 GCF_038900775.1 Paraburkholderia sp. JHI869 | reverse complement strand
TGAGAAAACGGGCGCGATGAGCATGAGCATAGAACTGAAGATAGCCTGACATTGTTTCTTCAGCGCAATTGGTTTGCGAGGTTGTGATTTTGCCCTTGACTCCGGCCGGCTAATGGGTGTCGAGATTCGCGTGGCGAACAACTCGACGTCTCGTGTATGTCGGGCGGGTCGGTGATTCGGCCGCCTACATCGTAGTCAGGCATCGGACGGACAGAAAGTCGAGAGTAGGGGCGGGTGAAAGCTGGCGAATTACGCGCCCCGTAGCTAATGCGCCAGCCGTGGTAGGCCTAAGGGCGGTTATCGGAGAGGGCAGGTCATTCCGTACCGTTGCCCGACGACAGGTTATCGATGCCTAAGCGGACGTCGGGTCGTGCTTGATGCCACGTCAACAACGTGGCGGATTACCGACGGTGGCGACGTCGAACAGCAGGGCGGTAGTTCCTCGGATCAGTGGATTGGCACTCCCTCGATGCCCATCCGCGACCTGGCAGAACGCGTCGCTGCGCGCTCACAGCTATGTGAGCGAGGCAGATTGAATAACGTGAAACCGCCACAAGGGTTGACTCGCTAAATTGCGACGCCGACATGCGCTTCTCCTTTCAGAGTGTAGGAAAGCGTTTATCCTCTCCCCGCACCCGGGAATGTGCGAAGCGATGCGCAAGCGACCGGGTCCTATTATTCCAGCCCGATCCACCGATTCGATTTGTCCGGCATGAACTGGCCGTTCAACGCCTCGAGTTCTTCGGTGACCGACGTTCTAAGACACGATTCCAACGTTGTTGGTGTGAGATCAGCGAAGAACCGTCTGAAATGAGTGGTTGCCGCAACGTAGTTTGAGGTCGCAACGCTGTATCTCTCATTGTCGTCGAGAAGACTTCGTTTACCAACTGCATCCACGCACGTGATCCGAGCGTGCAAGCCAGTGATCGTGTCTACTTCAATCCCCGATATTTGAAGGAAACGGCTATCGCCGCGCGCGGGAGCTCGTTGCAACTCCGTAAGCGTCACTTGCATGATGTCTCGGATGACGTGACCGGCCACGCCAGTAAAGAGTACGATGCTATTGGCGTAGCAGAAACTATCGTACATTGTCCGATTCGTAATCGCTTCTCCTGCGACGATATTTCGCTGGAGTTGAAAGGTGCCAGCTGTCACAAATCCAATGTCGGCGAACCCGCGATTTGTGGATCGCTTGCATTGTCGACCACTGATGACATCCGCGACGAAGTTCCCGAAGTTGGTGCTGCGTCGCCGGATGACCGCGTTTTCTAACTCAAGCAGACAAGGTGATATGGTGATCAGTCGAATGTGATTGCGGCTTCGCTCTGTCCAGCGTTCGATGCAATGTTGTGTCTCTGCATGCGTCGACACTAGCTTGCGGACGCGTGTATCGAGCATATCGAGTACCAAACAGGCGTCCACGGAGAAGCTCGCGATTTGCCCGGTTCGCGAGCTATTGAATCCATGAATATTCATGCTTCGGTAAACCAATGGGAGCAGTTCGTTGCACAGTTCCTGAAACAGGACGGGCGGCTCCGCGCCCCGATTAGGATTGTCAAGAAGTATCGTGCGTAAGAGCTGTTCTAGATTGGTTTTCGCAATTTTTTCCATGACTGCGCGAACGGTCTGGTAGCGCTTCACTAGCTTCCTTACCTCACGCTCCGGAAACCAATTAACGAAGCTCACACACATGGTCCGTGCGTTGGACTTGGCTTTAACGATCAGCGAACGCGAAGGCTCACCATCCCAAATGTTTGGCCTGTTCTGGGGTTCCGCGACATCGTGATCGTGTCCACCAATGATTAGCCGAATTTCCGCGCATCTGTCTACGAGGGCTTCGTCGAAAGCCACATCTTGGTGCGTCATCGCAACGAACGAAAGGTCGCTTTTCCGGAGCACGTCGTATGCGTCGATTTGTTTGTCCTTGGCCGAGCGTATAAGCCGCTCACAGCATTCGACTGAATTTCCCGCTTCGAAGAAGCCCTCATACAGTCCCTCTTTCATCAAGCCGAGCAATACGATTGTGTGATCGTCGGCCACATGGATGAGCAGCGCGTCTTTCAATATCAAACGATCGATGGCCGCCCTCGTTTCCGCAGTAGGTGCGACAGACGACATTTCCCATGGAAGCCGATTCGATGCGAGCCAATGGATGCTTGGGCATTTCTCGATGAGCCTGATCAGATGCGAAGGCGTGAAGCAATTGTCGTCGAAATCGAACTCATGATTGCCCAGCGTGACTGCATTGACACCGATGGTGTTCAATACATCGATCATCTGTTCGCCGCTGAAAATCTGGCTGAGATACGACGGATTCAAAAAATCACCTGGGAGACAAAATATCACCCGATCCCGCTCGTAGTGCTTTCTGAGTCGATTGACGATTTCCCCAACATGCGGTAAGAGCAGCGACGCCGGATCCGTCGGATCGGCCAGCGCGTCAATATGATAGAAGTCGTTGATTTGCGGGAATATGGCCATCCGTTGCGCGAAGCGCATGTGTTTGTTCATACGGAAACTCCGAAGACGACTAGATAGTCACTCTTACAGCTAGCGAGGATCGTGTCATCTCAATTAGGTAGCGGAATTCACCTAGCTATATCTCATCGACTGTCCATTTTATCGTCGTTCTCGAAAGTCTGAAGGAGGGCATCCACTTCACTTATCTTTGTAGCCATTTGGCGAAGAATCTCAGCCTTTTCGATAGATGTTGAACCTTTGTAAAGTAGCGCATGACTAATCATATTGTGTGCGTATTGGAGCCAAGTCGTGATCTGTACCTCAACACCTACGCATGGCAGCAGCCCCCATCGCTCTGGCTCGGCGAGGACGTAGTCGCGGTGAATCGCACGGTAGCCCGCCGTCACGTCGCTCGAAAAATAGTCGTCACGGCTGACTAGTAATAAGCCACGGCGCGCTTCCCACTCAGCGAGTCTTCGTTCCGCCTGCAGGACCGCGCCCATGTTGAGCGCGATGATTCTAATACCAATGAAATCGTTCACTACGTTCAAATCTCGCTTTCCTTCAACCTTTGCACGAGTCGCCCACATTGATTTTACGCGCCATGATAGTCCATGACTGGGATCGATTAACGGGTAACCCATCGGCAAAAACAGTGTCTTGAGATCTTCGATGGAGATCGCCGCAAAATTTGAAGCGGCGTCGATGACAGTCTCTAATTCGGGTAGCGATATGGTCATTTTTCTTTTTCCTTCATTGCCTGCCGCGTAATCGACTCGACTTCGCTTTGCTTGAAGATATGGAACCGGATATCTAGAATTCCTTTGTCAATGGCCGGTTGGAAGTGTTGTTTAAGCTCCGTCACACTATCCATGATTTCTTCTGGTTTCGTGGCCAAGGAAAAGTGCGTTCCCTCTAGCGATCCGATCAGAACGACGACCTTACGAGTCAATCCATTTTGACCATTGTTTCCCCGCTCAACATCGCCAAGAAGCCAATATAGTCTCGCCTGATCACCGAAGCTGATTGCCTTAGTTGCAAGAATAAGTTCATAGAAAATATGCTGCTTCGAGTTCTGTAACGACGAGTGGCATTTATACCGAAGCGTAGGACCAACGAGATGCGAAAGCGCCGAATCCACTTGTGTTTTTTCGCTTACGAGAACACTATCGTTGAGTTCCTTCGCTAGCTCGTTTTTTAGCTCGTTGTCTAAGGCATTCTTTATTTCCGGAATGTCATGGAGACGAGGAATCTTCTGGCTAATTGGCGCGTGAAAGATCTTGGCGTCATGCATTGCGGTTTTCAGGTTGCCATTCTCGAGAATCGGGATCTCAGAAATTGTCGCCCTCGTGCGAGGCCCCTTCTCACCCTCTAGTCTCAATAGTTTGAAGGTCTGTCGGTCGTTCATGCGAGGGTGCCCCCCTATCGTTCCTCCAGAAATCACGCATAACGGCGTGAAAGGTCGTTGATCCGAGATCGGAATCAACGCACTATCGATTCCGACGTGATTCATATGCTTGTGACCATGAAGAACGAAGTCGAACCCGCTTTGAACGAGACATTGTTTCAGATTCGCGGCATCGATGACGGCCTCGAACGTCTTTAATTCGAGTGCCTGATTCCAGAGATGTGTTACGTGATGATGTAGGAAGGCGATCTTGGTCAATCGATCGTACTGAGCCCCCAGTTCATCTCGCAGCTTGTCCATAACTTGAGAAAAGTATTGGAGCTGTGCCTCACCAATTAGCCCGGCATCAATGACGAGAGAATCCAGATAAGCATTGATTGCTTTTGTGATATCGCCACTATGCGGCGTGTCAAGTTTCGAAATCGCCTCGAGCGGCCCGATGATGTTAGGGTCTGAAGGAAGTGGTACACCACACGCTTGTGCTGAATTGAAGGAGAAAATTAGGACGTCCTTTTCGAGATCGAGGACGAATGGAAGACTCGATTTAAGTTGCAATTCTGGGTATCCGGCCTTCTTCTCCGTCTTAACGCCGCCGACGAGTTTGGCGGATTTACTAATCGAAAAATTCTCGCTACGCAGGGGTGGATCCCAGTCTGGGATATGAGCGTGCGGAAAGCCTTTGCCGAAGACATTCCAGAAGTCCGAGTAGCGATCCTTATCTGGCTGGGCGGCGCGCGACCTTCGCTTGACGTCATGGTTTCCGGGTGTAAGGAGGATGCGTTCGGCAGGTGGCAACTTCTTTGCCTTGATTAACGCGATGAGCCAGATAAGAAAAGTGTCGAGTCCGGAACGATCGCCACGAATTGTGATGTCTCCACTAACCACTACGAAATCGGGAACAGCCGGCAGGCTGCTCACGTAGTTCTTCAATCGTTCTAGCTGCTTTTGACGTTGTGCATAAGGTACGGAGACTTTGGCATCTTCGGCGAGGAGTTCCCCTTGGCCAGTGTGGATGTCGGTCAAATGGAGAATGGTCACTGACATTTCGTCCTCTTATTCGAGTCGATAAATGTTTGCGCGCTCCGATAACTGGCGGACCGAACGCATGTTTACCCCATCAGTTGGACCCGCTCGGGCACTTGCGTGCACAACGGATAATCAACGACCAAGGCCGTCGCCAAGTGCGCCCGACTGCCTTGCGATATCGACGGCGATAAAATAGGGTTTGATCGTTGCAACCACCGCGGCGCGTCGTTCGGTTTTCCTGCACCACTGGATGCTCTTATAGCTGCATTATTTGTTGCTTTGACGACAAGCCATTCAGCCGACGCGAGCCAACACTCAAACCTGATTGAGTCTTCGTCAACTCAGTGAACTTGTCAATTGGAAATTGGCGTTAGAAGCATACATATGAATATTGATCTACCAAACTTCTTGACGCGTCGAGTTTCGCTGCCGCAGACCTTTGCCAATTATTTTTCGTGGTTCCGCGCAACCTACCAGAGTTCAATTAAAGTTTTCTCGCTATATGCGAGAACGCACACAACGGATGAACGTTGGCCAACGCGTGGCCCTCACGCGGGCCGTTTCCTTTCTACACGAACGTATGGACGGTCAATCGGCTGATTCGCCAGCAGCCTGACTGGAACGCTCGTCGACGCGCCGCACCCGATGCACACCCAGACGCGCCCGACATTCGTGGCTACGTGTGCGGCCGTTCACGGGTGCCGGGGTGCGCGAACGGATGGAAGAGACTAGGCAGTTGTCTGATGATGCTGGGCATTCGATGTCGATGTCGATGTCGACGTTGGCCGAATTCCGTGCGCAGCTTGTCCGCCAGGGTCCGGAGAATTGCGGATATCTCACGGCGCGGCGAGTCTGCATCTTTGCAACGCCTGCGCGATGAGGCCGCGTCCTGGTGAGCAGGTGCGAGCGCTTCCTACCAGTCGATGTGATGCCTCTTTTCGGTTTCCCGATGTCGCTGGTCATCGTCGGCATGCAGATAAAGACTCGTGGTCGCGAGCGACGAGTGGCCGAGATTGTCACGGATGAGCCTCAGGTCGAGGTTGGCGTCGGCCATATGGGAGCCCGCGCTGTGTCGCAACCAGTGGGCCGAGGCGTGGTCGAGTTGTGCTGCAGAGGTCGCGTACTCATCGCCGCGCAGGCGCAGCATTCTTGCAGCGCCGGTGAAGATGTCCTTGACGATGACATGCAGTGCGGCGCGCGTAAGCGGCTTAATCGAGCGGCCCAGCGGCAGTGCGAGTGGCGTGTCTTCCTGCGGCGCAGGCAACACGGGCAGGCCGCGTGCACTCCGGTACCGTCCCAGTTCCACCATCATTTCGGCAGATGCGGGCACCAATCGCTCCTTGTCGCCCTTGCCAGTGATTTCGAGCCACCAGCGCTTGTGTCCCTCTGCGTCGTGTCGGCAGAAGAAACGGCCCATGGTGTTACCGCTGACTTCAGAGATGCGCAGGCCTCCCAGGTAGAGCAGGGTAAAGAGCCAGCGGGCGCGCCAGTAGCGTTCGCACTCGCGGTTCGTCTCGCGGGGTAACGAGTTGATGTAGACCTTGACTTCCTGCCACAGGTCACGCTCGAGGAAGCGCGTCAGCCGCGGCGATGCACGGCGCGCGCGCTGCCGTGAGAGCGACAGCGGGTTACCGGCGAGGTAGCCTGCGCCGACGAGCCACGAAAACATCGCATTGAGCGTCACCATGGCCTGGCGCTGGCTCGTCATCGCGAGTGGCCGGTGGAACGGGCGCCAGCGCGGATCGGTCCGCGGAAACTTGCGCTCGCTCGCGACCCAGCGCTCCTGCGGTTGCGGATCGGCCAGGAAGTGCTGGTACAGAAGCAGGTCCTCGTGCGTAAGCGACGATAGAGGCTTGCCGAGCTGGACGATTGACCACAGCACTAATCGTTCGGCCTCTTTGCGATAATTTTCGAATGTGTTTTTCGAGCTGGCCACACGTGCAAGCCAGGCGCTGATGGCGTCGGGATCGTCATCGGCGCCAATCTGGCGGCGTCCAGTGGCGCGGTTCGCGCCGTCGCGGCCGTCCAGGTCGTCGGGTAGCGCGAGCTTGTCGAGAGGGCAAGGTGTGATGAGGGCGGTTTCCATGGGAAGTTGGTTGGCTTCGGGCTACCACTCAGACCCAGCAATTTCCACACCTCGCTCTTTCGGGCCCGCGCCTGGCGCCGCGAAATGGCCAACGACTCTGGTTGCGCCCTGCCGAGCGCCGCGCCGCTGGGCGTCGTGTGTCCGACTGGACAGCAGGACGAGGCATCGTCCATTGCGCAACTAACCGCCTGACCCATCCACATCCCCCATCCGCCGGTTCCCGGCGCACCGTGGCGGCGGGCAGGGTACGCGGCGTTTTTCCGATGAAAAGCACGGGCGGCGCGCGTCGCCGGGTGATTTCGTGTCTCATGCCCCCAATTTCCTCGTAACAGGAGGCTGGCGATGCATGGAGCACTATATGTACAGTTACCTGTACATGATTGAGGTGTGGTAGACTTGTACGATATTCTGTACAAATCTGCCTCGAAGGAGGGTATATGCGCACGATTCCCTTTTCGGACGCCCGCGCGAATCTGAAGCGCGTCATTGACCAGGTAGTCGATGACGTAGACGTTACGCTCATCACCCGGCGAGACGCACCCAACGCGATCGTCATGTCTCAGGAGCATTACGATAGCTTGATGGAAACGGTGCACCTGCTGCGCTCCCCGGCCAACGTAGCCCATCTGGAGCGATCAATCGCGCAGGCAAGGGCGGGCAAGGTCAAGCCCCGCAAGCTGGTCGATGACAGCGAATGAGCGGCGCTTTGAACATCATGTGGACGGCTGAGGCATGGGACGACTATGTCTACTGGCAAGGGCAGGATAAAAAGACGTTAAAGCGCATCAATCAACTCATCAAGGATGCGCAGCGCTCGCCGTTTGAGGGCATTGGTAAGCCCGAGCCATTGAAGGAAAACTTGACGGGTTTTTGGTCACGCCGGATCGATGAGACGAATCGCCTGGTCTATGAGATCGACGGCACGCAGATCAACATCATTTCGTGTCGCTACCATTACTAAGACTAAGCTTCGAGTCGCGGAACGAGACAGTTTAGAGGCTTCCTAAGCTACGGAAACCGGCAATGGAAAGGATCGCGGTGTCAGCCAGGTATGAGACGGTGCAACACGGCAGGCCCGTCGCCGGGCACGTCGAATTTGTCGCGCGCGTAGCTGATCCGAGCAGGGGATACGACTTGGCGAAGCGGGCGCAGAGGGCGGTAGCCCGTCGACTGCTAGTGCGCCTGGCAGACGTCAAGATCCTCGGCGTCTTGTCGAGCTAAACGCAAAGGAAACTGCTTGTTTTGGGCCACGCAGTCCGAAGTCGCTAGTTTGCACGTATGAGCAGCCCGCTGTGCCGCGACTTGATCTGTAGTGTCAAGATTCGCGTGGCGAACCGATTGACGCTTCGTGCATGGCGGGCGAGTCGAGGCATCCGCCAATCGCGCAAGAAAATCGACGCGACCGCCAAAGGATTTGCCATTTTGCAATGCCTCATAGGTCCCCGACACGGCTATCCGTTCCATCGCGCTTTACCTGTCCTGTCCATTCTATTCGTTCGCCGTGTGGTTTGCGCGATCGCGCCAATCGCTCACCGCGCAAGACTGCGATGAATATCCATGGCGTATATCGTCATGTTGTACTGATCGTGGCTGCGCAACGTGATCCGTCGCAGCGCCTGCTCGCCGCCCACGGATGCCGTGCGGATGCAGATGGATACTGTCAGGGCATCGATCTCGGCAACCGGCCGACATGGCAGGTTTGCTCCATCTGCGTTGCGCCACCGACGCCATCGAGGCGAAAATATTAGTCATGCAAAGCGCTTTTCCGGTTGCTGCAGTTGCGCTCCCATCACGGACTTTCGACGATATCAAACGCTGTGCAGCCTCGGTCGAGTCGCACTGAATTGCTTGGGATTCTGAATTATTAAGTCGATTAATAGATCGTTCGGACGTATTTACTCGACTTTCAACCATGCCGTCAGCTTTCCTTACGCGAGACGTTTATCGTCAATGAAACATGGTTCGGATGACTTGATACCGGAATAACATTTTCTCGACTATTGTGCGGTTTCTCGCACTGGGATTGGTATTTTCTTGGGTATCTCCAAGCTATCGACTAGAGTTGGATGCCTGAATCCGTGCGCCGGATGAACCACGCGGCAAGATGCGAAGAAGGAGAGCGCAATGGCATGCCATACAACGCGCAGCGGTACAGTCACTTTTCCGGACGGCATCGATTTCAAACATCTGTCGGTCGCCCCTTCGGATCACCCACTCGCTCACGAGCTTCGCGCGTCCGGGTTCACCTGCTGCGACGCTTTCGAATTGCAACTTGAGCGCGGCAATGCGCCGATTGCAGTGGATCTTGTCGAACTAGAGACGGCAATGCCAGCGCACGAGCGCGTCATTGTTCTCGTCGAGCGCGACGGCGCGCTCACCTGGCGCTATCCGCAAAAAAAAACGGCTCCTCCGGATGAGGGAACGCTGAAATTCGAGCTTCTGCCAACGCAGCGATCCAGTTGTGGCGATGCCGGCTCGCGTCGCATCGCTCAAGAGGTCATCACCGAATGGCTCGGCAAGAGCGTGCGCGTGTACGTGTTGCGCTTTGCCGCCGCCACGCCTGCGCCGGAAGCGGATCGTCCGGAAGGGTTTGTGCCGATCGCGACGCTCGACCCGGCTGAATGGGGCGTCGGCGAATTGCCGGCGCGCGCCCGACCGCCTCGCAAGATACTACTGCTGGTGCATGATCTGTTTGGCAGCACGAAGGATAGCTTCGGCGCTCTGGCGACCAGGGAAGGCGGGCGTGGATTCCTCGCGGTAGCCCGCGCACGCTACGACCTCGTACTCGGCTTCGATCATTGCACGCTATCCCGGGATCCGCTCCAAAACGCCGAGGCCCTCGCGGGCGAACTCGCCGCTCTCGATCTTGCGCCGGACGCGGTGTTCGACGGAGTCGTCCTCGGCCGCGGCGGTCTCGTGGCGCGCGCGCTGATCGAACGCGTGCTGCCGCTGGCGCTGCCGGGGCTTCGCGCGGACAAGATCGTGTTCGTCGGCAGCGCAAATGCCGGGACCGACCTCGCGCGTCCGGAAAACTGGATGCGCATGCTCGACCTGTACACGAATCTGACGCTAGCGGGTGCGCACGCAGCGGATCTGGATACCACGCTGGACTCCGGCGCGACGCTGGTGAGCGCAGTGCTCGTCAACATTTTCGCCCTGGTGCAGGAGATCGCAGCGGTGGGCATCGACGAGTCGCGCGTGCCGGGTGTCGCCGCAATGCGTCCGCAAAGCGACCTCGTGCGCATGCTCAACGACGCACCAATATCCGGCTCAATGATTCAGGCGCCGGTCTACCACTGGACGGGCATCGCGTTCGATGCCGCTCAGGGAACCGCGCGGGGGGGCACTCCGGGATTTCAGGATCTACTGCGTAGTCACGCCGCAGACCCGGTCTTCGCGCAGCCGAACGACCTGGTGGTCGACTGCGCGTCGATGCGTACCTTCGGCTCACATCAGGCGTGGCTTGGTAAGCATCTCGAACTTTCTCCCATGGACCGGCTCTATCACACCATCTATTTCACGTCGGCCGACCTGCACGATCGCCTCGGCGAATGGCTGCTCGATATGCGAGGCGTGTTCGTGCAGTTCGAGAGCAAGGCCAGGGTGATTGACGGACAAACGCGCATTGCCGATGCCGCTGCGCTGATCGGCGACGATCCTCTGGCGGCGGTGGTCGTGATGGAGCGGCACGGAATCCGACTCTACTACCATCTGCGGCGGGCGGACGAGTTGCGCGAGGCAGTGGACGCGCTCAGTGCGGAGACCGACCCCAGGCTGGATCTCAATGCGGCGCTCAAGCGCGCAGCAGGCGTGCGCACCAGGGTGAAGTCGGAATCGATGATCGTGGTCGACCGCGGCGACGGCTGGGAAATCGGCAATCTTGCCGCGGACAGCAATCCTTCCCGGAGTCAAATCAGCGGCCGCACCGTGGTGCTGGAAGGTGGCGAGTTGATCGGGGTCATCCCCGACGCAGACTGGTCGCAGGCACTGCGCGCCCGAATGCAAACGAGTGAAGCATCGCCGGCGCCTCAGGACGACGCCGCACGAGACCCAGACGAAGATGACGACGACGACGCCGCCGACGCTGAAGCTGCATCGGCGGCGAAGTCCGCCGGCGAGACGGCACCGGGCGCGAACAGCGCCTCGCGCCCGATGCCGGAGCACGGAGCGGAGTCGTTCCCGTGTCACTTCGAGGCGGAGATGCACTCCCGGCCCCACGTCGGGGAATTGGTGACCGTGTCGTTCAGGATATCGCGCGAAGCATTGCACTTCGAGTCCGGCGAGACGCATGTCGGCGGCGAGGCAAAGGTCAGGGTTGCCGTTCCCATCGTCGTCACCGCGTCCACGAGCCAGAATTGCCAGATCGAGGGCGACGAGCGGCAATGCGTGGACCCGCCCGAACCGGGTGCCCCGCGCGTAGTCGAATTCCAGGCGCGCGGACTGAGCGAAGGGCCGGCGGAGATTTCGATCACGGCGAGCCAGGAGCAGCGCAAGCTCATCACGATCGTCCTCAGCCCGAGCTTCGTCGCCGAGATGGCGAAGATGTCGGTGCAAGGCACGGCCAACCTGAGCGACGACGAAGGCGGCCTGATCGACTTGCGGATCCGCGACACGTCCCGAAACGGCGATCAACCCGTGCGGCTGGAATATGACCTCAGCTCCGACGATCTGCAGGTCATGCTGTTCGGCCAGTCGATCGATCTCGACAAGCAGATGCGCTCCGCCTATATCAAAAGTATCTACGGCGATATCGAAGCGTTCTGGGCCCAGGCGAGCTATGCGAGCGTGCAGAACCCGGGCGCGATCCGCGAATTCATGGAGTCCTTCCAGCAGGATCTGTGTCTCAGAGGCGCCGCCTTATGCGATGAGCTCGTGCCAAAGGAAGTGCGCCGAGAGCTGTGGTCCGCCTGGTCCGAGAAGCGAATCGGCGCCGTAAGAGTCTATACACGGGAGCCGTCGATTCCCTGGGAGATGCTGTATCTGCGCGACCCGTCGCAGGATGGCAACACCGAGGGCGGGTGTTTCCTCGCCGAACTGGGGCTGCTGCGCTGGGACTCCGACTACGGCTATCCGCCCGCGGTGGTCACGATCGACTGTGAACAGGCTTTTTACCTGATACCCGACTACCCGCCGCCCTATACCCTCTCGGGGACGGCCGACGACCGCTCGCTGCTCGAAGACCTGTTCGGCGCCAAGCCTCTCGAGCCTACGACTTCGAGCATGCGCAAGCTGTTCGGCAAGGGGCGCTTCGACCTTTTCCACGCCGGCTGCCACGGCGAAGCGAATCAGGACAACCCCTGGAATGGCGGGCTCCTGCTTCAACCGGTGGGTCCGGGCGGCACGCCTGAGTATTTGCGTGACTTCTATTTGCAGGGACACGCGGGCAACCGTCCTCTGGTTTTCCTGAACGCGTGTCAGGTCGGTGTCCCGAGCGCGGGCATGACCGGCGCGGCGGGCCTTGGCATCTCATTTCTCAAGTCTTGCAAGGCGGCCATTCTCGTCGCGCCGATGTGGTCGGTCGGTGACAGCACGGCATCGCTGTTCGCCCGTCTTTTCTACCAAAAGCTCGTTGAGGGCGCGCCGCTCGTCACTGCGGTTCGTCACGCGCGCAATGCGGCCAAGGAGGCGGGCGATCCGAGCTGGCTTGCGTATTCGGTCTGGGGTCATCCCTATGCGCGAGTCAACGTGCAGCGCCCGGTGGAGGCAAGCACGCCTTGCGCGCAGACGGCCGCACCGATGACCGGCTGAAGGCAGTTCGAGCGCGCGCCCGACTCATCGTCTCATCTTGACCTGTGGCGCCGCGCTCTTCGTTCGCCCGGTCCGGAGCGTTCATCCGGACGTCGATTCGGTTGCATGCGGAGAACATCATGGCGACAACCGTTCACGAAGTTCCTGACGCGCTGCGCGAGCTGCGCAGTTGCGACGCCGTCACGGCGAACGCGCTCCTCGCCTCGGATCTGCCTTGCGCGTTCGTGGACGGGCGAGGCGTCGTCGTCAAGGCGAACGAGGCGCTGGAGGCGATGACGCCCGGGCTGGCGGGGAGCATGCTGGCAGACGCGTTCGGCGTCGATCCGGCGGCGCTGGCCGACGGGAATGCCGACGCGCCCGGCGCCTGCGGCATCTGGCGAAGCGCGTCCGGCGAGCAATTGCCGGCCATGGTGAAGATCGTTTATCGCGTGCGTGAAACGGACTGGAAGGTGGCGATGGTCACCGATTGCACAGCCTTTCGCAGGGCTGAAACGGTGCGCTTCTCCAAGACGCCTTACACCGTGATGCGCGTGAGTGTCGACGGCGTCGTCCGCTACGCCAACGAAGAAGCGCACAAGATGTTCGGGCGGGAGCCGGGCGAGATGACCGGACATTCGCTCGACGCCCTTTTTCCTCCCGATCTCGGGGCGCCGATCCGGGCCACGCTCGCCGAATGCGTCTCGAACGGAACGCACAAGACGCACACCGTGCGGCTTCCGAGGCGCCCAGGCGGTACGCCGAGCGAAGCGCCGCTGGTGTTCACGCCGGACCTGACGCTGTCCGGGCACGCGTTTGGCGCGGTGGTCGTGATCGAATCGTCGCTCACGCGCCAGGTGCGGGGGGAACTCGCGAAGATCGCGCTGGATCAGCAGAACCGGGATTGGCGCCTGCGCCTCGGTTCGATACTCGACAAAATTCAGCCGTTGATTCCGTTCGACCACGCCATCTTCGGCATATACGCGGAGCGTCGCACGCTTTTCAAGGCCGTTGCGTTGTACCCCGACAAGGAGACCGCTGGGGAGGACGCCGTCGTCTGGCCAGAACGATGGTTGCCGCTGAAGGAAGGACTCGTCGATGACATGATCCGTTCGAACGATTTCATCAATGCAAGCATCTCCGACGCACTGGAAAAGAATCCATCGCTCGCCACTAACGAAGTCGTCAAGGCAT
Source organism: Paraburkholderia sp. JHI869 (assembly GCF_038900775.1). NCBI lineage: Bacteria > Pseudomonadati > Pseudomonadota > Betaproteobacteria > Burkholderiales > Burkholderiaceae > Paraburkholderia > Paraburkholderia sp. JHI869. The sequence goes on along the minus strand of NZ_JAYMSC010000033.1, from coordinate 82,308 downwards.
ATCGTGACGCCGAAATCGAGGCGTCAATCACGCTCTTCGTGAACGGACCGAGCGGGGCGACGTCCGCCTTGTCCCTTTGTTCGAAGGCGTGCGACAGGTATACGCCGTCCGACCACGAAGCCCTGCGCAACCTGGGCCTCGGGTCGATCCTGCTTCGCTGCGAGGAGCAACTGAAGCGGGAAGAGCAATGGTTCAGAAGGGACGTCAAGCAGATCGTCAACGAGGAGAGGGATCCGCTGCAGGGCGCGGAGAAGGTCGTCACGCAGATACAGTCCCGGCTCAACTGGGACCTGGTGGCACTCTATCGGGTAGACAGGCTCAACGGGGTATTCAATCCCATCGCGCAGGCGCCGAAGGAGGGCGTGGAGCTTGCCTTGGAGACGCAAGTTCCGATCAAGAGTGGCATGTTGGGCAGGACGCTGGAATCGAGGGACGGCGTGCTGGTCGTGAACGGTGTCAAGGAACTGGGCATCGAGCAGCACGGCTACGAGCGTACGCGGTCGTGGGTGAAATCGGTCATGACCTTTTCCGTCAATCTGAGCCATCGCGCCCGCTGGATCTTCCTGATCGAGTCGAGCAAGCTGAAGGCGTTTCTCGGGCCGGACAGGAAATTGCTCGAAGATCTGAGGCTGGATATCCAGAGGTCCTTGCAGGATCGGCTTCACACCGAAACGAATGAACGGCTGATGCGGGAAACGGAGCGCGGCACCGTGCTGGTCGGCATGGATGGTGTGATTCTCGATAGAAACCCCGCTGCGGTCGACATGCTTGGGTTGGGCAATACGCCACTCGGCGATCCCAGGCCGCTTTGGGAGTACGGGACCAATGACCACTCCCGAGACGTCCTGAAGGGCGGTCCTCGCGAAAGCACACTGAATAGACGCATCGAGTTGGTGGCCAGAGACGGGGCGAAGCGGCTCGTGATGGCGACGCGCGTCACGCTGAACGACGCCTTCGATACTGCCATCTGGTTCTTCACCGACCTGCAAAGTCTCGCCTGGAGCAGGGATCTGCGTTATTTGCGCGAAGTCGTCGCGGAAGTCGCGCAACAGGCGCGTGCGCCGATCTCGCTCGCGTCGTCCCTGTTCCGCCAGCTTGCAAGGCAATCCGGATCCGATGCGCAGTCCTTTGTCGACAGCAATACAAGTCAATTCAAGGATCTGTGCAAGCGCCTGTCCGCGGAGTTGTGCAAGGCTGACATCACGTATGAGCGCCTGGTGGAAGCGGAGACGGTGCGCGAAAAACCGATGCGCAAATATGTGCAGGTGGATTTACGCGCTTGCATCGAGGGCATCGTCGCAACGCTGCCTGCGCGCGATCAGCTCGTGCTCCAGCACGTGACCGATGATGGCCCGTTCATCGTCGAGGGCGACGAGGAGCGGCTCGCATTCGTGATCCGTTCGATACTCGGCTATCTCCTGCTGACCCGTCCGATCGACGACACGATGATTCGCCTTTCGCTGCGCCTGAAGACGCCGGCGGAGCACAGACAGCCGGCCGTGCGACTCAAACTGTACTTCGCCCGCGCATCGAACGCGCTGCGGCCCGGTGCGGTCGCGGAACGCAAGGATGCCGATCCGCTTCAGTTCGTTTTCGACGCCGCGCGTGACAATGCGCGACTCGCCATGCCGAGCATTCGTGCCGTCGTGAGCGCGCACAAGGGCACCCTGACGACCGACCCACGCGACATCCTGGATGTTGATTTCTCACGTCCGGTGACGAGTTTCAAGATCATGCTTCCAAGTCCGATGGGAGACGACTCAAATGGAAAATGAAACGCCGCGTGCGAGGGTCATCCTGCTCCTGACCAATCACCCCGTGCTCCCCGAACTGATTCGCCAGCGCATCGAGGAACTCAGCTATCTTCAAGACAGCTTTCCGGATGCCACGTCCTTCGTTGAACTCGATATCGTAGATTTGCGTTCCATGGAGGACGCCCGGACCTGGTTCGGCGCCGCGGCGCCGACCGGGAACGAGGCGGCGCTGGTCATTCTCGACCCGCTTGTATCCGCGAACAGCAACCTCCAGGCCGGGCACGGCGGTCAGGCGCCGATCGAGTTTCTGGGATGGCTCAGTAGCGAACATCCCGTCGTACCGGTCCTGATCGCTTCGCCCGCTCCTGCGGAGGACCTCCAGCGCGAGGTTCTGGGGCGCCCCCGCACCGGACTTTGGCTGATGGGCTCCGATGATCCCGACGAGCCCGATGGCAGCGCGGATTTCGCCGAAGCGCTCGCCGGCCTCGCGGTGGAGAGCCCGCGCGATTCTTTGCGCTACACCATCTCGGTCGGCGATGAGGCGGCGCGTTACGTCGTGATGCGTGGAAATTACAAGATCGCATCGACGACGGCGATCGCCTACGGCATCCCGAACGCCATCGAGTCCGTGCTTAGACGAATCAGAAGGTTCTATTCCAGCGACCAGACCGTATCGAGGGACAACGCCGACACGATCTTTTTCGATGCGGGAAACAAGCTGTACGACTTGCTCATGAGGAAGACGATCGGCCCCGGAATTATCGGCGTGCTCGGGGGAAAGGGCGCTGCCGGGGTGCCGCAGATCAAAGTCAATATGGATCTCCGTTTCGAGATCAAGGTCGGCAGCCCCGACCACGACGAAATGTTCAATCTTCCGTTCGAGTTCATGAGCGAGGACAGCGAACAAGACGCGAACCGGTGTTTCTGCTCGCGTGTGCCGATGGCGCGACGCCTCAATCTCGGCCCGCGCTTGCGTGCCCGGGGCAGCGGCCGCACGCAGGGGTTCGAGGCGCAGAAAGAGTATCGGATGCTGTTCATGTCGTGCGATGTCGGGAACACGCCGATGCTGAGGCTCGACCGCGATCGTGAACTGCGGCGCGTCGGCCTCAATTACTTGCGCAATATCGAGCTGGAACGGAAAACCCTGCGCGAGTGCGGGATGGAGGGAGGCGCTCGCCGCATCTCGGCTCTGATCGAACTCGGCAACGGAACCTCGCCGTCCGTAGGTGTCAGATTGCGCGATGAACTGCGACGGCGGCTGAAAACGGGCGGCTTCGACATCTTCCACTTCTCGGGTCACTCGGTGATCCTCCCCAGCGTGCAGCATGGTCCACTGCTCGTCCTGCCCGACGAGCCACCGTACGCGCTCGCCGTGCCGATTTGCGAAGTGGCGCAGTGGCTGAACGAGGGCAACTGCAAGCTCATGGTGCTGGCGTCGTGTGAAAGCGTGTCCGTCGTGACGGTGACAGAGACCATGAGAGGTGGCGCAGAAGGCATCCTCGGATTCCGCTGGGAGGTCGATGACAAAAAGTGCGCAGAATTCTTCGACCGCTTCTATCGGGCGTATTTCAGGCAGGGCAGCTCGCTTGCCGAGTCCTTCCGCGATGCCTGCATCGACACGACGCCGGTCGAAACGCAGTTGCCCCAATGGGCATCTGCGGTGGCGGTGTTGCGCGATTGATCGCTGCACGGCCGGATGGATGCACGCCTGGCAACCCGCGGCGCATCCCTGAACGCACCGTCGTCGAAATGTCAAGGAGACCGAAATGCCTGTGCGTAAGGTCAAAGACCTGGAATACTACCTGGTACTTTTCGATGAATACGGCAACGAGCGCACCGACTTCGACGATGGTCGCCTGAGCGAGGCGATCCTTCATCGGCTGACGGATCCTGCGCAACCGGTGACCGACATCTTCTTGACGTGCCACGGATGGAACGGCGACATTTCGGCGGCCATCGAACAGTACGACCGATGGATCGGCGCGATGGCGGGATCGGGCGGCGACATCGAACGTATGCGGGTAGTGCGTCCGGGCTTTGCGCCCCTGATCATCGGGCTCCATTGGCCCAGCCTGCCGTGGGGCATGGAAGACTCCGCAGGGGCGAACGCAAGCAACAAGGACGCGGGCGAGATCGTGCGGCAGCTTGCGAACGGATTGCCGGATACGCGGGCGCAGCAGGTCGGGGACGCCGTGGATCAAATTTTCGGCTACGCGCAGGCAGCCTCCCACGCGGGCTTGCCGCCCGAGATCGACGAGGCGTACGCCCAGCTTTTCGCCGCATCGGGGATGCAGTCCGGAAACCTGGGTGGCCGGCCGGGCGCTGATCACGATAATTTCGATGCCCAGACCATCGCGCGGCAGGCAGCCACGCCCGGCGTGCTCGGGCCGCGCGACATCGCGTTGTCGCCGATGCGGCAACTGTCGTTCTGGAAGATGAAGGACCGTGCGCGTGCGTTCGGCGAAACCGGCGCGCATACATTGCTGATCGCGCTTCAGGTAGCCGCGCCCAACGCTCGCATTCATCTGATGGGGCACAGCTTCGGCTCCATTGTCGTATCCGCGATGGTGGCCGGACCGGGCAGTGGGGGCGCGCCCGCGCTCGTGCGGCCGGTGGACACGCTGTTCCTCGTGCAGGGCGCGCTTTCGCTCTGGGCATATGCATCAGGGATTCCGTTTGCGTCTGGCGGCCCCGGCTACTTCCGGCGCATCGTGCAGCGCAGGCTGGTCAGCGGACCGATCGTCACGACGCGTTCGACCTTCGATACCGCAGTCGGGCGCTTCTATCCGCTCGGCGCGCGGATCGAGGGTCAACAGGTGCTCGGCGAGACCGCGTATCCCGAGTACGGCGACATCGGCGCGTTCGGCATTCAGGGTGCGGACGGCGCGAACGATCTCGATATCCTGAAGACGATGAACTCGTACCAATTCAGGCCGGGGACGATCTACAACGTCGAGGCGAGCAGTGTGATTCGCAATGGCGATGGCGCATCGGGCGCGCATAGCGACATTGCGCATCCGGAAGTCGCGCATCTGTTCTGGGACGCCGCGCTTACTTCTGCGGCGTCTGCGACGGTCATCTCCGGCGCGCGCGATGCATGGGTGATTCGCAGCGCTACATCGACTTCTGCTCCGGCATCCGAGGCCGCCAACGCCTTCACGCGGCGTGGCGGGCCGCCGGGCGCTGGCAAGGGTGCGCCGAGCCTGCTCAGCGGAGGTTTTCAACGCGCGTTCCGCGACACCAGACTCGACGGGCTTGCGGCTCCCACCGGCGGGGCAGCGCCGGTGTCCGGGCCAGCGCCCGCCGCCGTGCCTGCCCAGACGGCCGAGGCAGCAACGCATGCCACCGCGACCGGTGAGCCCGCTGCAGAGAAGCCTGTGTCGTCATTGCGTTATATCAACGCCGATTTCGAGGACATCAGTCCCACAGAGCCGCTTCATACGGGCACTTTCTACACGCTGGCGCTGAATGTCGACGTAACGCAAGGCGGTATTGCATCGACGGCGCTGATGCTGGATGAGCGCGCACTCTTTTCCCCCGGCGTCGAGGAAATCGCGCTCACCGTGCAACTCGAGAGCAGTGACTTCGAAATCGGCGGCCCCACGGGAACGATCCGCGTGCCGAAAACCGGTCGCTCCCGCACGAAGGCGCGCTTCGAGATCGCACCGAGACACGACGGCCCGTGCCTCCTCAGCGCGATACTTTCGAAGGACGGCAATTTCGTACAGCGGCTGGACATGATCATCGTCGTTGGTCAGGCACGCGAGCCGACGGCGGTGAGCACGCAGGGGCGGGCACTATCGGACAGCAACGTGCTTCAGCCTCGCGATCTGCTCCTGCTGATTTCCCCATCGACGGGCGGATATGAATGCGTGGTGTGCGGACCGGTCGCGATGCGTGCACATCTGCCGGTCTCCGCGGCGCTCCTCGACGACGCCGTCACGAACGCGCGTAACAGCCTCATGGAGGTCGTCAAGCATCGGGACGATGCAGGCCAGTATCCGTTTCAGGCCGACATCCATATTCCGCCGGACCGGAAGGCGATCGCGCTGCGCATCATGGCGCGCGCCGGCGCGAGCCTGCTCAGGACGGTGTTCGAGGGCCCCGGCGCCGGTCAGGACTCGAAGTCTGTGGCGCGGCTGTTGCGCAGGCTCGCCAGCGCGCCCGACAAGGCACCACTCAAGCTACAGATCATCGCGGAAAGCATGCCGCTGCCGTGGGGCCTGCTCTATCTGGGCAGCGCCGCCGATGACGCCGTGCTCGACTGGTCCAATTTCCTCGGCATGCGGCACATCATCGAGCAGATTCCGCTGCAGCAGCCGATGACCACCTTCGACAGCACCATCATCAGCGACCAGCCGGCCCTGCATGTCGGCGTGAACTTCAACGACAACATCGATCTGCAGATGGGCATACCGTTCGTTGCCGATCAGCGCACTTTCTGGAACGGTTTGCGCGGCCCGCGCGTGCAGGTGAATGACCGGAATTCATGGTCGACCCTGATGCGTTCGCTCAATGATCCGGCCGCGCCGGAGCAGATTCTCTACTTCTACTGTCATGCCGTTTCGCGCGGGCTCGCGCAGAGCGGCGGGCCGTCCGCATCGAGCATCGCGTTGACGGACGCTACGCGCACGCTCAACGACATCGTGCTCAACGCGGGAACCGATGTGCCACTCGCCGGCAGCCCGCTCGTGTTCATCAACGCTTGCGAATCGGCGACCATGTCGCCGGCGTTCTACGATGGTTTCGCGCCTTATTTCATGAGCAAGGGAGCACGCGGGGTGATCGGCACCGAATGCCAGATGCCCGCGCTCTTCGCGATGAAGTGGGCCCTCGCGTTCTTCGAAAAATTCCTCGGTGGCGCACCGCTCGGCAAGACATTCCTTGATCTGCGCATGTCGTTTCTGCGCAATCACAACAATCCGCTTGGCTTGTTGTATGCGGTTCATTGCGATGCCGATACGTGCATCAGGCCGGTGCTTTTTTAGCGGTGAGACATTGGTCGTCCGAGGCGATATATTTCGCTGAAGAAGATCAACTGTGCCGCTGTCGCATCGTGCGTCGGATACGCCGCACAGGCATCGCCCTTTGTTTCACGCTTCGGGGCATCCCATCCCGGCCGGCCAGTGCTTTCGTATCAGCCGGCAAAACGCACTGCGTTCCTTGCCCGCGAGCCGCGCCGCCGCACTCACGTTGCCCCCCGCGCGCGCGAGGATTTCGAGCAGATAGGTGCGTTCGAACTGCATCACAGCGGTGGCTTTCGCGCTTTTGAAATCTTTCGCGGCATGCGTTGCGACGGCCGCCGCGCACGCGTGGCCATGCGCGCGATGCCGGTCCGGGTGCGTGATGTGAATCGCGGGCCCGTCGCCGAACAGATACTCGCGATGGATCATGTTTTCGAGTTCGCGCACATTGCCGGGCCACGCATAGCTTTCGAGGAACGCGATCGTCTCGGGATGCAGCTCCTTGAGCGGCTTGCCATAGCGTTCGCTCAAGCGGCGGCTGAATGCTTGCGCAAGCAGCACGGCGTCGCCTGTGCGCTCGCGCAGGCTGGGCAGGCGTACCGCGAGCACGTTGAGGCGAAAATACAGATCGCTGCGAAAACGTCCTTGGTGCGTAAGCGCTTCGAGGTCGGCGTTGCTCGATGCAATCACGCGCACGTCGGCGCGGCGGCTCGTCTTGTCACCCACCATGCGGTATTGATGGTCCTGCAGAAATCGCAGCATGACGATCTGCGTGCGCTGCGTCATCGCCTCGATTTCATCGAGCAGCAGCGTGCCGCCGTCGGCCTGGCCGACGAGTCCGATCGATGCCTCGCGTGCATCGGTATACGCGCCGCGCGCGTGGCCATAGAGCTCGCTTTCGAGCAGATTCTCGGGAATCGCGCCGCAGTTCACGGGGATGAAGGGCGCGTCGCGTCGCGCGCTCAGATAGTGAATGGCGCGCGCAGCGAGTTCCTTGCCGGTGCCGGTCTCGCCTTCGATCAGCACGATCGCGCTGCATTGCGCCGATTTGCCGATCAGGGCCAGCGCCTCGACGAAGGCCGGGGACTCGCCGATCAGACGATGGTCTTTCGCGCCGCCATCTCCGCCTGTCGATTGCCTCATCACAAACCTCGCTTTTCCGGGGCTCATGGTCAAGCCGCCGGAGTCTGGCGCGCGGGATGCATCGTTGAAACGGCAGCGTCGAACTGGCTCGAAAGCCGCATGAACGCGGGACCGGCGGGCCGGCGTTCATGCATGCTGCTCAACGATTATGGATGGCGGAATTGTCAGTTTCAAGAAAAAAGGTAATACGAATAGAAAGCTAACGTCGCGCGCCGTCTAGCCCTGGTTCAATGTAGCCCAAGGTGACGTGAGCGAGCCGCCGTTCATTTGCACGGGCCCGGTGAACACGTTGCCCAGCACGGTGCCCGTCACCGCCGGCGTCTTGCGTCCGATGATGGCGGCAATGCGCAGCGCGGCAATAACAGTGTTGTTGCCCACCACCGCATACGTGGACATGACCATCACTTCGCCGAGCGTAGTCTCGACGCCTCTTGTGTTCGGCTGACGCGTCTGCGATGCGTTATTGGTGTAGTGGCAGGTCGTGACGCCGCCGATCATCGCCACGATCGACCCCGGCGCGGCCTCGACGCGGTTCGAGTGCACGTTGACCGTGCCGGCAAACGCGGCCGTGCCAACCGGCTCGGTGATCGGCGCGGCTGGCAGGGCCTCGGAGCCATCGATCAGGATGACGGACCATCCGTTGGGGTTGATGCCCGTCTGCACAGTCCAGTTCGTTGTACGAATCAAGTTGTCGTGAAGATCGAGCGTTTCGAACGGACCGCAGATGCCGACCGCGGACACGCGGACCTTGGCGAGCCTGGCCGGCCCGATATCGGTCATCTGGTTGCGCGCGAGCCGCATCACGGGCGTTTGCTCCACGTAGATCGCGCTCACTGGAATCGTCGTTTCAACCGGGGTTTGCGCGATGGCGTCGAGCCGGTTGTCGGCGAAGCAAAACGACGCGACCTGGCTCACCGACACGCAGCGCACCTCGCCGCTGATCGCGGCCCCCGGCGTTCTGCTGACGGGCGTGAGCGCGTTGCCGCTCGCCGTGATGGTGTTGTCGCTCATGCTCAGATCGGCGTTCGGCCAGGCGGCGGCCCACAAGGCGACGCCGCATTGCGCGAACGTGTTGCGCTCGATCCGGATGGCGGCCGCCGCTTTTGGGCCGGTCTGGCCGAGGGCGATCGCGCGCGTCACGCAGCCGATGATCGCGTTGTCGATAATCGTCACGCGCGGAAGGACGGCGTCGTTGCCTTCGACGCCGTCCTGCGGCTGCAGCATGATTGCCAGTTGCGCGCAGGCGAAGCGATTGCCGACGATATCGATCTCACCCAGCACGGCCGCGCCCGGACCCGCCTGCAGATATTGCGCGACGCCGGGCGAGGCTGGGGCCGCTGCACCAGCGGCCCCAGCGGCAGCACCATCCGCCCCAGCGGCGGGCGCAATGGCCGCGCTGAAGAGCCCGACGGGCGTCGTCACGTTGTTGTCCTCGAAGCGGATCGCATCGAGCAAGTTCGAGCAGGCGACGGCCGCGAACGTATCGTTTGCCGCCGCAGCGCCGCTCTGGGGCTGCTCGCTGATATCGAGCCCGCGCAGCGTGATTTGCTGGCTCGCGTCGATGGCGAGCGCGGCCGTGCCGAACGCTGGATCGCTCACGTAGTTGCCGTCGGCGTTAGGCGCGGGCGTCACGCCTTGCAGCGCGAAATCGGCGAGCGTGACATCGGTGCTGCCGGTCACGATGAAGCCCATGCCCGCCGACGCGCTCAATTGGGTCGCCGCGCGCTGGCCGCGCAGTGTCAGCGCCTTCGCGCCGCTGATCATCACGGGCTGGGCGAGCGTGTACTGGCCCGCCTCCAGGCAGACCGTGCCTCCGCCCATCTTGATGACCTGTTGCACGGCGGAGGGGATCGTCAGCGTGCCTTGCGCGTGCGACTGCGGGCTCACGCACACCGTGCACGCGCAGCTTTCGGCCGCGCCGCCCTGGGGCGGCCAGAACTGGCGGCAATCGGCGGGCACGGTGGGCGGCGCGCTCACGAAGCCGAGCCGTGCGTAGTGATGGTGGATGCCGCGCGGAGGCGCTTCGACGAGCGTTTCGATGGAGGCATTGCTCGTGCGCGCGGCGAACACCCAATAGTCGCCGGTACGAAAGAGGCCGCCCGGCGCGGCGATATCGAACAGCGCGACGATGCTGTTTTCGAGCGAGATCGTGACCGTGTTCGTCGCGGGTACCGGAATCACGCCGCCGTTCGTATCGGCATTGACATAGTTCGAGGGCGGCGACGTGTCGGTGCGTAGCACCTCGCCTTGCTGGTTCCAGCTGCGCACGCGCGTGCAGAGCGCCGGGTCGGGCGTGCCGACGGGGAACGGCGCGGGGTCGATCGGCGACGTGACGGTGATCGTGAGCGTGGCGCGGTCCACGCCGTTCGTCGCGATCTGCAGCATAAGGCCGGGCAGCCCGTTCAGCTCGTGGGCGTTGTCGGTCAGCTCGATCCAGTCGCCCCCTTGCAGGCCGAGCACGGCGTCGCGGCCCACGCTGTCGACGGTGAAGCTCGTGCCGCTCACGATAGTGAGCACGCGCGCCTCGACCGATGCGTTGTCGCGCGACCACTTGAACGTCGCGGTGCCGGGCGCGCCGGGGTCGTGAATCTCGATGCGGTAGAGCTGGTTTTCGAGGCCCGTGTAGCCGCCCATCGGCGGGATGATGCACGGATCGGTGCTGCCATAGGCCGCGGTCTGCGTGCTGAGCCGTCCCGCCGATGGCGCGATGAGCGCGCCCCAGCCCGGAATCTCGCCGTCGGTTGACGAGCACGTGAGCGCGCCCGCATTGCCGCCGAGCGGCAGGAGCTTTACCTGCCAGATGAGTTGCGTGCGCGCCGTCGTATCGACGCCGCCGAGCGCTGGCTCAAGAATTTGCGGCGCTTCGTATTGCGTAACTTCACGCCGCCAGACGTCGAGATAGGCGAGGCTCGTGCCGTTCGCGGGCAGCGCACGCGGATTGGGCAGGTACGGTTGCTGAAGATACGGCGTCGGCAGCGTCCCGGCGTTTTCGGCGAGCTTCGGATCCCACGCGTAGGGCGCGGACCCGTGATTCTGCGCGAGCAGGCCATCGACATAGATGCGGCCCGCGCCAATCGTCAGCGCTCCGGTCGAATCGAACGCGAGCTGGAACGCGTTGGGCGTGGACATCGGCACGAGCGCGGCGCCGCCGAACGTGTCGAGCATGCTGGCCTGGGCGAGCCGGAAGCTCTCGGCGACGAGTTCGTTCCAGTCCGCGTCGGTGAGCGGGCGGCCCTGTTGCAGCAGCACGCCCTGAAAATTGCAGGACGAATCGAACTCGCAACGGCTGTAATCTCCACTCATGGTTTCGCTCCTTCGCGGCTGGCCCGCGCGGCTCAGCTCGCGTAGATCACGCCGGCTTCAAGGCTGATGCGCAGGTACTCGGCAAGCCGCACCCGCAGATTGGTTGCGCGTTGTGCGCCGTAGACAGCATTGAACGCGCCTGGCTGGCACTCGTTGTCGGCGCCAGTGAGGAGATCCGCGCCCGACGAAGGCGCGAGCTGCGCATAGGCGGGAAAGCCATAGCGCAGCGTGGTGAAGCCCGGCACGCCCGCGGCCGGCGTGCTCGCCGATTCTGGCAGGCATTGATAGCGGCGCGGCACGCGCACGCTCGACGGCAGGTAGCTGAAGCGGATGCAGCCTTCCTGAAGCCGGTCGGCGACGATCGCGGCCGACCAGGTGTCGCCCGTGGCGAGTTCCGCGAGCAGGATCGAGTTGCTGACGAGCGGCAGCGTCTGCGCATGGAGCTTGCCGATGACCGTGCACCGCGCCAGTTGCAGCGGCGCGCCGGGGCCGTTGCCGTCCTCGCCCGCATAGGCGACGGCGCTCGTAGCCGTGGCGTCGATGATCGAATCAGTCGCGCTCAAGGTGCTGTTCACGTCGATGCGCAACGGCCCCGCGATCGAGTACGAGAGCGTGACCGCGACACCCGCAATGCCGACGACGAGGCTAGGGTCGCCGGGATGCTGCGGCGTGCAGTCGGGCGCGAGCGTGAGGCCGGGCACGAGGGTGCAATGCGCGATGTCGAGCTGCGCGAGCGCGTTGCCCGAGCCCGCGTTCACGGCGAGCGCCGCGCCCGTGACGAGCAGGCCGTGCAGACCGATCTGCGCACCGGCGCCGCCGCCGAGCGACGATGCGCCCGAGAGCACGAGCGTCGGCCGAAAACCGTTGTCGGCACGTACCACGATGCGCTTGCCGGCCGGCGCGTCGATGGTCAGCGTCTCCTCATAGCGCCCGCTGTTGCCGATCACGACAACGCCGCCATTCGCACCGAGATGGTCGATCGCGCTCTGCACGCCCGCGTAGTCGGCGGGCACGCGCACGAGCGCGGGCGCAGGCTCCGTGTCGGTGACGTCGGCGGTGCGGTCGTACTCGCCGCCGCCCAGCCCGGCCGAAAAGCCGTACATGAAATCGACGAGCAGTTGCGTGCCCGCGGGGAGGTCGGGCCGCGACGCGATACGCCCGAGCACCGGATCGACCGCATACATGCCGTTCGTCGTGGGCAGATGCGCCCAGGTGCCGGAGACGTCCTGAAGATTGCAAATGCACACGTTGCTGCCGTTGACGGCGGTGACGCCCGCCGCGCTCGACTCGTAGAGGCACAGGCTAAACGGGTAATAGCTGCTGCGCGCTGCGTCGAGCACACGGCGGCTGACCGGCTCGGGCACGTCGAGCGGCGTTGACAGACCCGCGAAGTCGGCGCGTTGCGCGGGCTTCGTATAGAGCGGCTGGTCGATGCCAAGCGGATGGAAGCGGTAGCGGCGCGCATCGGCGGCCACGGCGGGCGACGCGTGCAGCGAGTACGCGTCGATGCTCCAGACGAACATGCCGATGTTCGGAATGTTGTAGCGTCCGCGCCCGCTCTCGATGCGGCGCATCTCCGGCGTGCGCATGACGGTGTCGAACGCGCCGCCCATGCGCTCCAGCGGCTGCCATTGGCGAAGGTCGGGCGTCGCGAGGCACTGCGCCCGCAGATGGTTCATGTACTGGGTGACGATGAGGCGCTGGAAATATTCGATGGCGGTCGCGTTCCAGCTCGTGACGTCGCGCGCGATCTGTTCAAGCGCAACGGCGGTGCCCTTGCGTCGCCGGTACGCGATCGTGTTCGCGACCTCCGCGCGCGGACTCGCGATAGCGGGCGTCACGCCGTGCAATAACTGATAGCCGATCAGGTCGCCGATATACGGCACGACCCAGTCCGCGCAGGTCTCGACGAACTGGTCGTCGTACAGTTGCTCAACGTTCTCCTGCAGCGCGGCGATCTGCTCCGCGATGACGCCGACGAGGCTCATCAGCGGTCCCGCCTCGGCGCGCTGCTGCAGTTGCGCGAGCGTGTTCTGCTGGAGCGGCGTGAGCGGGTCGCCGTTGGCGACGAGCGTTTGCAGTTTGGTCAGGGCGGCCTGGTCGTCGGCGCTCAGGATGCCGGGCGTGAGCTGCGCCTGCGCGAGATCGCGCATGCGCAGGATGGCCGGCAGCAGCGTGAGGAGGTTCTGGGTCGCGAGGCTCATGGTGGGGTCTCCGTTGCGCCCGCGAGGCTCAGGTCATCACGCCCGCGTCGATCGCGCCAGGATCGAGCGTGAGCAGTTCGGCAGGGTTGACGCTGCCGTCGGGCTGCAGCGCTGAGACGGCGGCGGGCAGTTGCGGCGACGGCTGGGGCGCGAGCGGGCCGGTGTCGAGCCGGTAGAGCTGCTGGACGTCGGCCGCGAGCACGCCATCCACGCCCTGAATCACCGCATAGACTTCATCGAGCGTGACGGCCTGGCCGAAGTCGCGCGTGCCGAATGCGTAGGCCGCGCGCAGCGCCGCGATCACGTCGAGCGGCACCTGCGCCGGGTCCGCGTCGGGCGTGCATTTGAGCGCGAGCTTGAGCGTGAACGTGGCGCCCGCGTAGCTCATCACGCTCACGGGAATCAGCGGGTCGCCGTGGCTCGCGAGGCTTGCGGCCAGGTTGGCCTGGGTGTCGCTGCCGGCGGGAATCGCGCTGCCGTTCGCGCCCGCCACGGTCAGATACATGCCGCGCGCGCGGCCGGCGGCGATCCACAGCGCGCCTGCCTTGGCAATTCCGGCGAACGCGCTGGCGTAGTTGGCGTAGTCGTCGACGGAAACAACGCGGTCGAGCGTGAGGACCGGCAACGGCGCGTTGAGCCGCGCGCTGCCGATTGACTCGGGATCCTGACCGCCTGTCGAGGCGTTGGCGTTGGTGACGGCGCGCACGCCGAGCGGACGCGTGATCAGCGAGGTCAACTGGCCGCTGCGCAGATTGCCGGCCGTGCCGAGCCCCTTGCGGTACTGAAGGCGCACGTTGTTCTGGCCGCCCGGCACGCGCGCGCCTTCGATGCCGTCGCCGAACTGGATCGTCGTGACGGCGGTGGCGTCCTGGCTCAGCGAGTACACGTGCGCATTGCCCGTCTGCGCATAGAGCGAGGGCGCTTCCTGCCAGAGCAGATCGTTGACGCGCACCTGCAGCGTCGATTGCGCGCCCTGCGCCGCGCTGGCGCTCGACACATAGGTGAGCGGCGCCTGGTGCAGCGTGAAACTTTGATTCGCAATCGCGGCGTTGCCGCTGCCCGCGATCTCGCTCACCGTCTCGCCGTGCGTCGCGTTGGCCACGTTGGCGTTGATCGCGAAACTCAAGCGGTCGTAGCAGTTGGCGAGCGCGCCCTGAAAGCGCAGCGTCGTTGTCGTGGCCGTCGTGCTCACGGCGTCGGCGCCGTCGTCGAGCAGCGCGATTTCGCTCAGCACCGGGTCGGCCGCGAGCGGCGCGATCAGCAGCAGCGCGCCCGCGGGCGCGGTGAGCTGGATCGTCGAGCCGTCGTCGTCCTGGAGCGTCCAGCGCCACGTCGCGTTGACGCCGGCGCCCGGCAAGGCGGCGCACGTGAGCGGTTGCCATTGGCCGGATGGGCTCTGTTGCGCGGTCGGCGCGAGCATCACGAAACTTTCGCCGCCAGCGAGCGGGCGAGTCGCGCCGCTCGCGAAGTAGATCTTGCTCACGTCGCGCGGCAACGCCACGCGCTGCCGTTTGCCCGTGACCGCGAGCGGACGCCCCGGCGTGAGCCGGGCCTCGCTGGAGCCGAGCGTCAGTGTCGCGCCGTACACGGGGTAATAGAGAGGGCGCGCGCACGGCGTGAGTTCGTCGCTTTGCAGATGCGCGATGGTCGTGCTGAGCGGGAACAGCTCGACGTTGGTGGGATCTTCCGGCGCAAGCCGCGTGATTTTTGCGGACAGGCCGAAGTCGGCGCGCGACACCTGGCTTGCCATCTGCACGCGATACAGCGTGTACCAGCGCTCATAGTGAAAATGCAAACCGGTGCTGATGGCGGGCGCGGTTTTCGCCACCGGCTCAGCGATGCCCGGAAACACGGTCGCGGCGGCGCTACTCAGCGCCGTGTTCAGTGCCAGGGCCTTGAAGTCGTCGGCGGACGCGGGCTGGGCGGCCGTGACGAGTTTGGAGAAGTTCGCCGTGTTCACCACGGGCGCGATGGCCGAGTTCAGATCGCTCAGCGCGCCCGATGACAACGTGCCAAGCCGCGCGGGCGAAATATTGCTGTCCGCGAGCGTCTTGAGCGCGGCGGCGACATCGGCCGCCGCCGCGATTGCGGCGCCGAGCGCCGGGAACACATCGACGGGGATGATGCCGTAGTAGAGCCTGGGATATGCGAGCACGAACCAGCTCTGGTTAACGGCTTTCGGGTAGAGCGCATCGAGATCGACGGGGCCGCTCGTGCTCACCGCATAACCCGGCCACGTCACATCGGGCGGAGTGCCGCTGAAGAGCAACTGGTTCGTCGCGGTGTAGAGCAGATTGGGATTGGGCGCGGCCTGCCCGAACAGCGCGCCGCGCTGGCGGAACACGTACACATGCAGCGCGCTCGCGGGCGGCGTGCTCCAGCCGTCCGCGAGCGCGTCGCTCCACACGAGCCGCGTGAGGCCGCGCGTGCTGTCTTCCTCGACGCGATCGAGCCAGCGCACATCCGAGAGTCCGGCGTTGGCCGTCGAGAGGTAACGGTCGCCGCCAACGAGCGCGATGACATCGCCGGGCTGGATCTGCAGGCCGGTGCCCGCAACGAACAGATCCGTGCCCCCCGCCTGCACGGCGGGCCATTGCGCGACCTGCGCGGCGAGCGCGTTCCATTCGACGAGCGCCGTGATGTCCTCCACGGTCTCGAAGTTCTGCGGCGATTGGTTCGGGTCGGGCACGCTCTGTACGCGCGTGCCGGCGGGGATCGTCACCGGCTGCGCGGCGAGCGCAGGCTGGCCGGGCGACGTATCGAGCGTGAACGCGAACGCCGTGCTCGCTGCGACGCCGGGCGCGGGCCGGTAGCCGATCAGTTGCGCGAGCGCCGTCACGGAGCGCAATTCGGTCGCCGTGCGCAGGAACGATTCGTTGATGATGCGTTCCTGGTAGAACGTAATAACGTCGGCTGCGCAGGAAAACGCGTCGAGCAGCCCGATGGTCCAGTCGTCGTCGGCGCGGGCGGTGAGCGGTGCGAGCGCCGGATAGTCGTGGCTAGACAGGCGCGCGAGCAGGCTCGCCTTGAAGGCCGGCTGCGTGCCAATGCGGTAGACCACGGCGGGCAGTCCCGCGTCGTTGGTCACGCCGGCCGGCGTTTCGGTGCCGATGCCCGCGCAGCCGCCGCAGTTTCCGGCGTCGCTCATCATTTGCCTCCGTGCAGGTCGAGGCGCAGCACGCCATGCTCGGGAAAGTCGGGATCGTTGTCGAGCCGCGCGATTTCGTACGGGCCGATCGTGAGTTCGCCCGTGATCAGGTAGCGGCCGTCGTCGGTGCCCTGATGCTGGAACGTCGTCACCTGCACGACGGCCACGCCCGGCACGGTGCGTGCAGCCTGATAGATCTGGCTCAGGTAGACGCTCTGGCCGAACGTGTAGTTGTCGGGCCAGAAGAGGCCCGCGCCGCCGCCGGGCAGACGCTGGTTGCCGAGGCGCGCCTTGAGCTGCTGCGCGACGTCGCTGCGGAAGTAGTCGCTTTTCACGCACACGTGCAGCGCGATTTCGAGCGACACATAGTGCGGCGCGCTCACGTCGATATCGACGCCAGCCATGCGGTATGCGTCGAGTTCCCCTGGCAGCGCCTCGTCGATCTGCGCGGCATCGGCGCCCGCGACCGGATCGGCGGTAATGAAGACGGTGTGCCAGCTACCGGTCCAGCGCATTTGCGCCACCGCGCGCTGGATCGAGGCATCGCGTTCGGCGATCGCCGCGTAGTCATCGGCGGTGACGGCGCGCTCCTGCGTGCGGAATGCCTGCGGCGCTTCGCGGCGCACCGTGGCCGCGTCTTCGGCATCGACGCCGCCTGTCGCAGCCAGCGGATTGCGCACGCCGCTGATCGCGCCCGTTGCGCCGACGACATGGCCGATCGCCTCGGCGCCCACGTTGCCCGCGCTGCCGTTGCCGATGCGGTAACGCGCGCTGAACGCAGTGGTCGACGGCGGCCGCGTGCCGTAGGCGCCGTCGCCGAAGCGCAGCGTCGCGTCGCCGCGTTCGTCGACTTCGACGACGAAATTAGCGTCGAGCGCGCCGCTCTGGAGCAGCGTGCGCGCGGCCTGCCAGCGCGTGGCGACGCCGTCGTAGGTGCTGTCGAGCAGGATCTGCGGGACGACGTCGTTCATGTCGGCATCGACCACATCGGCGGCCGGACCGAACGGATCGTAGGGGGCGGGAAGCGTGCCGCATGCGCCACCCACGCGGCTCCCCGCTACCGTGAATTGCCCGGCCGCCTGGGTGAGCGGCACGCGGGCAAGCGTCGGCCGGTAGCGCGGCGGCACGGGCGCGGGCGGATTCGGATTGCACGGATCGCCGCTGCAGGCGGGCACGTCGAGCAGCGACACCTGCGGCACGCTGCCGAGTGACTCGGGGCCGATCGTCTGCCCATGATCGACGAGCACGAGGTTGCCGCGCGCAACGCTGACGTCGGCGAGCGGCGTCGATCCATGCTCGGCGTCGCTATAGCCGTTGGCGCAGAGCGGGAACGGTAGCGCATCGGCAAGGCTCCAGCCGATGATCGTCACGGCCTCGCCGTTGAGCGGATCGACGCCGCTCGCATCGACGCTCGTGAGACGCACGACGTGGCGATGTTTCGGGTCGGCGTCGCCGGGCTCGCCCGTCAGCGGGCCGATGCGCTCCTCGAAGACAAGCACGTCGCCTTTTTGCAGGAGTGCAAACTGCCCCTTGAGCGTCGCGCTGGTCGCACCCGCCGGCAGGCAGCATTGGTCGTCGCTCCATGTGTAGAACGACATTGAGTTGTGCTGCTGATAGAGCGTCTGCTGATAATCGTTCGCGGCAAAGCGCGGTTCGAGCAGCGCTTCGAACATGAGCGGCGAGAGCAGCATCGCGCTGGCGAGTTGCGCGCCGGGCGCGATCTCGAAGGGGAAGTTCCGGCATTGCGTGAGGAACTGCAGCCCCGGCAGCGCGAGCGTGACGTCGGGCGCCGAAAGCTGAAGCTGCACCCAGGTGCGCGCGTTGCAGCCGTCGTGCATCGGATAGTCGACGAGCACCGCATGGCGGCGCAGTGAGACGCGCCGGCGCGCGGTGCCGATATAGGCTTCGGTCGCGATGGCGTCCTGTTGATAGCTCAACTGGTCGCATGCGCACGCGAGCAGCTCCGTGAGCGCGAAACCGGTGTCGGCCTCGCTGCCCTGCTGCCACTTCGGCACGAGCTGCGCGAGGCGGTCGAGCATCAACTGGCGCAAGCCCGGATAGTCCTTCGCGAGATAGTTGATCTCGGGCACCGGCTCGGCGGCGGGCGCGCATGTCGCGGGCGGGGCGCAGTCGAAGTCGGACGGGCACTGGACCTTGAAGCCGAAGTCGATCTGCGATAAGCGCGGGTCGAAGTTGGGCGGCGGGTCGTCGTCGCTCGCGGAGGTGATGAGGCGCAGCGTGTAGATCGAGAAGTCGCCGGCCACCGAGGTGCGCACGACGAGCGTGCGCGTGCCGTCCGCGAGTGCGCTGACGAGCGCGAGCGTGGCGGCTTCGGCGGCTTCGGCGGCGGCGGCGGCGGTGTCGGGCGGCGCAGGCGCGACGAGCGGCGTCGGCGCGGGCGAGCCCGCCGACGCCCATGACACCGCGACGCCGGTCACGCGCTCGCCGCCGAGTATCTGCACGTTGAGCGCGGTGAGCGCGGCGTTCCCCGTGGGCAGCGGCTTGAAGCAGTGCACGAGCAACGTGCGCTGGCGCAACGGATCGGTACCGGGCAGATCGTGGTCGATGACTTCGAGGTAGTCGATGCCATTGAGCGTTGGATGCGCGATCACGGCCTCGCGGCGCTTCTCGTCGCAGCAGCGCCAGATAATGTCGGCCACGGCAATCGTGGGAACGGTGCTCACGATGCGCCTCCCGCGCCTTGCTGAAAGGTCTGCACCTGCCATTGGCTGTCCTGTACCGAGCGGAACGTCACGGTGATCGACAGCGTGGCGTCGGTTGCCTCGACGCTTACGTTCTGCACGACAATCAGCGCGCCGAGCCAGCGTTGCAGCGCGCTCTGGATCAGCACCTGGGTCGCGCTCGCGAGTTCGAACGCATTCGGTGCGAACACAAGTTGCGCGACGCCGCAGCCGAAGTCAGGCAGCATGACGCGCTCGCCTGGCGCGGTGAACAGCACCTGTTCGATCAGGTCGCGCATATGCGTGTTGCCGTCGGTCTCGGCGGTGCGCCCGCGCGGGTCGTACTGGTAGGGGTAGGCGAGATTCACGGCGCGTCTCCGCTGCGTGAGGCGTGCGGCTCAGGTGGCGACGACGCGCATCTGCACGACGACGGGCACGAGCGGCGTGCCGGTCGGCGCGCACAGCGACACGCCGCCCTGGATCGCGAGCGGCTGGCCGAGCGCGCTCACGCGCGCGGCGCCGAGCGTCCATTGGCCCGTCGCGCACGGGCCCGGCGCGGGCGACACGAACGGGCAGCCCGCGACGGCCCAGGGCGCAACGATGGTCGCGACGGGCTGGCCACTCACGAGCACGCGCGGCACGGGCGCGGTGGGGAGAGCACTGCCGCCGTGGGTGCAGAGCACGGTGGCGCCCAAATGGAGAACGGGACCGGGCATGATCGCCTCCTTTACCTCAAATGACGGTGAGCGCGCCGAGATTGATATCGACCACGTTGGCGGTCAGCGTGATCGAGGCCCCCTGGCCGTTCTGGATGAAGATGCCCGCGTCGTTGACCACGAGCATCGCGCCGCTCAGGCTCTTCAGCACGACGCCGCCGGTGGCGGGCGTGGGCGGCGCGTCGCTGAGCATCAGCATTTGCTGGCCGAGCGTTTGAAGGCAGATGTTGGGCGAGCCCGGAATGCCCGCGAGCGCGAGCGGCGGAACATCCGAGGGCGCGCCCCAGCGGCAGCCCACCCACACCGGTTTTGACGGATCGCCCTGTTCGAACTCGACCCAGACGCCCGCGCCGATGGGCGGCACCATATACACGCCCATCGGCGGGCCGGTCGGCCCCGCGAGCGGCACGCACGGCTCCGCCCAACTGGTCGGCGTGAGGTCGGACACGTCGGGCACCTGCAACAGCAGGCGGCCGCGCATCAACGGATCCAGGTTGTCGAGCACGGTGCCGCGAAACTTGCCGTAGAACGTACGCGCCTGCGCTTGGGTGGTCGAGGCTGTCATGGCGTGACTCCTGAGACGTTGGCGACAAGCCCGTCGCGCGACAGGCTGAAGTTCTGCTTGTATTCGCCGCGCTTGAGCGAATGCGTGACGGTGTTCACGTAGTAGAGGCCGTCGTAGGCGATGCCCGCGCCGCGCACGCCGACCATCATCCGCGCGCGCAGCACCTGGCCGTAGCGCAGCACGTCGAGCGTGCCCTGCGCCGTGATCGAGTCGTTGGCCTTCCACAGGATGCCGAGCGCCTGGTTGCCGGCCGCGGCGAGCGAGAGCGTCGCGCCGCCTTCGTAGAAGTCCACCTGCGAGGGGGGCGTGATGCGCTGGCCCATCGGCGGGCGCAGCACGCTGATGTCGGGCACCGGAATCGGGATGGGAATCTTGTGCGTGAACGGATCGAGCACGGTGACGACAGTGACCTTCTTCTGCGTGCCGTCGAGGCTGAAGCTCAGCGTCTCGACGTTGGTCGCCGCATCGGAATTCACGGTGAGCGCGGGCTGAGGATCGGGTATGCGGATGTCGGGGCCGAAGTACGCGATGTTCGCGCCGGCCACGGGGCCTGGCTCGATATAGAACACGTAGCCGCTTTGCTCGGCAAGCTGCTTCAGGTACGCGAGGTCGGTGCCGATGTGCGTGGGCACTTCCTCGGTCGGGTTCGATACGTCGGGCAGCACGGGCGGCACCGCAATGGGCGCGATGCCGAGCGCCGCGTATTTCGCGAGGATCAGGTAGACGCGCGCGATCACCGGCATCGCCGGATAGCGCATGAACGGCATCTCGACGAGATCCATCATGCGGCTCAGGTCTTCGCCCGTAAGCGTGAGCGTCGATTTGCCGACGTCGTTGCTCGGCGTCAGTTCGTGGCGCGTGACGACGCCGTCGGCGATCACGTTCGGCTGGCCGTTCACGGTCACGATCAGAATGATGCGCGTGACGATCGGATCGAACGCGCCCGAGGGCAGCATCGAGGTGAGCAGCGACGAGCCCTTGCCGACCGTGAACGTGAGCTGAAAGCCGGTCAGTTGCCCCGAGATGCTGACCTGTGCGGTCTGCAAGGCGTCGATCATTTCCTGCGGCGCCGGTTGCGGCACGACCGGGCCGATCAGGATCGACAGATGAATGCCGCCGTTGAGCATCACGCGCCTCCGTTCGCGCCGCCGCTGTTGCCGGTGCCGATGGTGCCGCCCGTACCCGATGGCACGTTCTCCGGCAACGTGATGCGCAGGATGCGCCCGAGCGTGTCGGTCAGCTCGGTTGGACGCAGCGCTCGGTTGGCATCGCACAGCCGCCAGTAGAGCAGCGGGTCGTTGAAGTATGCGTAGGCGAGCGTATCGAGCCGGTCGCCCTGGACGATGGCGTGACGCTGCAACGGCGCGAAATGCTCGGGCGGCGGGACGACGCGGCGCATCAGATAGCACACGGTCCGGCCGTCGGGCAGCGTCATCGTGCAGGTCGGCACGCCGTAGTAACGGCTGTTGGGCGCGAACGCCTGGCTCGCGGCGGCCGAGCCCTGAAGGATCGATTCGAGCGTGTTCAACGCGTTGCTGGCTGCGCTCATGGAATGCCTCCAATGCCGAGCGCCGAGAGAGCGGGCGAGGGCGCGAGGCCCGCAAGCCGCTCCTTCGCCTGTAGATAGTTGAGAAAGATCGAGGTGCCGCGATGCGTGAAGGGCAGATCGTCGACGGTCAGCGTGCGCAAGCCGAGACTGAGTTTGGCGCGGATCGGGTTGAGCGACGGATCGAACGCGTCCTCGGTCACGCTGAAGTCGGTCACGCGCACCGGCACCACGCGTTGCGCGCTCCAGACGAACAGCGTGAGCGGCGACTCGCTGGGCGCGATTTCGAGCGTGCCGGCCTGGGCGAGCGTGTTCTGGTTAATCAGTTCTACTGAAGTGGGATTGAGCAGCGCTTCAAGCGCGGCGATCTGCGGCTGCAGCCCGTATTGCACGGCATTGGGATTCTTGTCGGGGAACTCGAGCTGATCGGCAGCGTCGAGCTCGGCTTCGAGCTTGAAGGTTTCGATGGCGGGACCCTTCAGACGCAGCGCCTCGGAGCGGTCGCCGCCTTCACTGATGCCCTGGATCTGCAGCGTGCGCGTGACGGAGTCCGGGTTGTACTGGAGGCTGATCACGCGCAGCACCTTGCCTGTCGACGGATCGAGCAGCACGATGCCTGCCTTGACGAGGCGCGGAAAGAGCTGGCTCATAGCTCCCTCTCATTGGCACTTGCGGAGCCGAAGACGTTCTTGAGCAACGTCTGCGGATCGAGGTCGGGCTTGGTGACTTCGATGTCCGAAGGACCGGGCACGTCGAGCCCTTTATCGGAGCTATACGTCAGCGGCTTTTTCACCTTGACGCCGAGTGTCAGGCCGGTGTCGAAGCTGCGTTGCGCGAGCGTCCACTTCTTCTCGGTCTCGACCTTGAATGGGCCGATGCCCGCCGACGCGCGCACCGACGCTTCGAGTGCGAGCCGGATCGCCAGGGCGAGGGTCGCGGCGAAATCGGCGCTCAGCGTGTAGACGGACTTCGCGTAGGTAAGCGAAACGTTCGATAGCACTTCGCCATTGAGGCTTGCCGTGGCGCTGACGGTCAGATTGCCCGATACCTCGGCGACGACCACGTCGAACACGACCGATCCCGTGATCGCGCCGGTGATGTGCGCAGATGCGCCGATCCACAACTGGCCGCCGATCTTGAACGACAGGTTACTGTCGTCTTCGAGCGGATCGAAGCTGGCTTCGGCAGCGGCGTTGCGGATCTCGCCTGGGCCGATCTGGTAGCCCGCGGACAGCTCGCCCTCGATGCGCGCCTTCAATCCGACCGGCCCGATGCTCGCGCCCGGAATCGGAATGCTGATCCCCGCTTTAAGCAGCGTCGCCTGGCCGCCAAAGGCGTCGAACAGATGGATAGGCTTGACGAACGCGAGCTTGCCGCCAACGTGCAGCTTCTCGTCCTTGTCGAGCGCGACGGAGCCAGTCGCCTCGACGCCTTCGCGCACGACGATCGTGACGGAGCCGTCGCCTGTGAATTTTTCGGTGGGCAGCAGCTCGATGTTGAGCTTGCCGTGCGCGCGGCCCTTCGAGAATTCGAGCGAGCCCTTGCCCGAGAAGCGGCCGTCGAGATAGTGGATTTTCAGCTTCGCGTCGAACCCCTTGTACTGGAAGCCAACGCTGTTGGCTTCGGCCTCGAGGTGCTCGCCGTCGTATTCGACGTTGAGGTTGACGGGGTTCATGCGGGGGACGTCGAAGATGCCTTTGCCCTTGAACATCCAGCGGCCCTGGTCGTTGCGCAGCGTAAGCGACGCATTCGTCACGCGCGGCAGATCGAGCGTGACGGTGCCTTGCGCGTCGATGGCGAGTCCTTCGCTCGCGTTCTTGAAACCGACGGTCACGTCGCCGCTCTTTACCCACTTGAACTTTTTTTGCAGGTCGGCGGCATGGGCCGTGACGCCGCCTTTCCAGCCGTCGGTTTTCGAGTATTCAACGGTGCCGGTCGCCTCGACGCCGGGCAAATGCGCATTGAGATCCCCCTTGAAACGCGGCCCGTTTGCGTCGGCGCTGGCCGTGAGCTTCGCATCGAGCAGGCTCTTGCCGCCCGGCGCGTAGTTGAAGGCGAGCACGCCCTTGGCCGAGAGAACGGGCGCGAGCCCCAGCTCGATCGAGGCTTCGGTGACCTTCGTGTTCGGCAGGGGCGGCTTGATCGTTTCCGGGTCGATCTTCTTCGCGAGTCCGAGGCTGCCATCCTGCGATTTGTAGGCGACGTAGAGGCGCCCGAGCAACGGCACGGTGGAGTCGATATAGCCGCTGAAATCGAGGCCTGTTTCGGTCTCGGTGAGCGACGTGATCTCGCCGGGCGAGAGGTACGGATAGTAAAACTTGATGCGCGTGTCCGCCTTCGCGTTGGCGAGCGTGACGACGTGCAACTTCTTCTCGACATTGAGCTTGACCTTTTTGCCCTTGCCCTTCTCGCCCGCGCCGAAGTCGAGCGGCAGCCTTGTATCGCTGCGTGTATCGATGTCGGCTTCGATGACGTCGTTCCCACCGGCGCCGTGCGCCAGCGTCTTGAAGAGCAGGCCGGGAATCAGCGTGGCGGCGGCGTTGTTACCGAGCTCGGTGAAGGTGACGATCCGCTTTGAGGTGGGCTTGTCGGCGAACTCGTCCGGCACGGTCATTTCCGTCTGCTGGTGGCCCTGCGCGGTGGAGAGCACGTAAAGCGAGGTCCCTTCGCGGCCTTTAGCGCCGGCGCCGACTTTCCCGCTTTCCACGCATTGCTCGACTGCAAGACACGATGGCTGCTTCTTGTTGCCCTTGCTCTTGCATTTGGCCTTGGACTGGGTCGACTTCTTCGGCGTGGCGGCCTGGAATACCAGTTGAACCTGTTCGAGCCCGTTCGTGTCGAGCATCGTCGATTTCTTGATTGCGGCGGCGAGCCCGGAAAGTTCGGCCCAGATCGTGCCGCCCGAGGACTGGTTGTCGTCGGGGTCGAGCGCCTGAATGTTCTCCTTCGTATTGTTGCCGCCGAGTTGCAGTTCGACGAGGTGATCCATCTCGCAGAGCTTGCCGTTGGCGTTCGGAAACGTCTTGTCGCCGCCAGCGTCCTGCCAGTTGGCGTCGGCGTCCTGCGACGACCAGCCGAAGTTCGCGAGCCAGCGGTTGCGCAACTGCGTCGTCGCCGCGCGTTTTTGCCATAGCCCGGCTTGCGGGTCATTGCCGAGCATGATGATCGACTTGAGTGCGCCCACGCCCGCAAATGCGTTATAGAGCGCGCCCGCATCCGGGCCCTTGGTTTTGGGCACCACGAAGCGGTCGACGAGGAAGGTGCGCAGTTTCTTGATCGAGCCGTCGGTGGGGTCGTCTTTCGTTACCTTGAAGTTGAGCGTGCCGAGTTCACCTGCCTCGACGTTTTCGATATCCACCTCTTTCGGCGTCTTCGATCGGGGCTTCGCCGCGCGTGCCACGGCGGGTGCGCTGCGCGTGAGGCGCGGAGCACCCGCGCGAAGCGTCTGTGGCACGTGCGCTTGTGGGTGGGGCTTCGTGTGCGTTTTTGCGTGTGTCTTCGCGTGGGCCGCCGTGTCGTCGCGGGCTCGTGCGGGCGTGTCGCGCGCGCCCGCGTGCGCCGGCGCCGCGCCTTGCTGCGCGACGTGCGCGAGTTCGTGGGCCAGCAGGCGCGCCCCCGATTCTGTGCCGGGCCGGTATTCGCCGCTCGCGAACACGATATGTTCGCCGAAGGTGAACGCGCGCGCGTTGAACGCATCGGCGGCGCGCGCGCCGCGCGGCCCCACGTGGATGCGCACCGCCGAGAAGTCGCGGCCGAAGCGTTGTTCCATGAACGCGCGGGCAGCGTGGTCGAGCGAGGCGCCGCGTTCGTCGAGCACGTCGGCGAGCGTCGTTGAGGTTACCTGGCTCGCAGGGCCGCGCGCTTTGCGTTGCACTCGCGGCGTGGTTTCGAGCTTGCGCGGCGGGGCGGGCGGCGGCGCGCTCGCGTGTACGTCGGTGGCGCCGCGCGGTGGCGGGGCGGCGAGCGGCGCCCCGGCCGGTGGTTTTGCGGCGTGCGTTGCGGTCGGCGCGGGCTTCGGATTCATCGGATGCTTGCCTGGCCGCTTGAGCGGATGACTGAGGCGGTCGAGACCGGCGCGCATGTGTTCGGAGTCAGCGCGATATTTTGCGTGCGAGTCAACCGCCAGCGGCCTTTTCAGTCCGGTCTCGCAGACGCAGTCCGGCCGGTCCGGCGCGCCTTCGTGGTTCGGGCCCAGCGCGTGCCCGTCGTGATCGTATCCGTCGTGACCGGGCTTCGCGGGCAGCGACTGGCTCTTGTCGTGCGCATCGCGCTGCAACGTCCCCGTCGATGCGCTGAGCGCGGCGGGCGGCGCGTGGCGCATCACGGCATCGGCAGCGTGGTCCGCTTCGTGTTCGAGCGCGTCGCCCGTCTGCGAGACGCGCGACTTCTCCTGACAGTATGGGCAGCCGTCCTTGTGCGCGTCTTTCGCCTTGCGTGCGAGTTGCGGCGGCGCGCGCCGCAACGGAACGAACCCGCGCGCGCTCATGTGACGCTCCGCACGAGCGCTTCGGCGAGCGCGCGGGCAATGCGGCGGGGATCGTCGTCGCGCATCGTTGCGTGCAGCACGTTCACGCGCAACGTGCGCCAGCGCGCGCCGCCGGCGAGTTCGGCGCACGCGGCAAGCTCGGCTGGCAGATGGGCCAGCACGCGCCGCGCGCTCCGCTCGTCGAGCGCTGCGAGCCCCAGTTGCGCGATGTCGATGCGCACCTTCATCGCACGTCCTCCCGCAGCCAGCTTTCTTGCCACGGTTTGTCGAGTTTCACGCATTCGGCGCGCGCCGCCGCGATCACGTGTTCGAGTTCGATCGTGCCGCTCGCGAGTGCGGCGCGGCACGCGGCTGACCATGCGATGGCCGCGATATGGCCGCCCGCAATTGGCAGGCGTGCGAGCCGCGCGAAGGGCAGCGGCGCGCATGGCGCCTCGGCGGGAAACGCGCGGGTCCAGATGTCGTGACGCGCCGCCTCGCCGGGGAACGGAAAGCGCACGACGAACGCGAGTCTGCGCAGGAACGCGGCGTCGAGCGCGCGGTCGAGGTTGCTCGTGAGGATCGCGAGCCCGTTGAACGCCTCGACGCGCTGCAGAAGGTAGGCGATTTCGAGGTTCGCGTAGCGGTCGTGGCTGTCCTTCACCTCCGAGCGCTTGCCGAACAGGGCGTCGGCTTCGTCGAAGAGCAGCACGGCGCCGCCCGCGTCCGCGGCGTCGAACACGCGCGCGAGGTTCTTCTCGGTCTCGCCGACGTACTTGCTCACGACGCGCGAAAGATCGACGCGGTAGAGATCGTGTCCGAGCACGCGCGCGACGATGCGCGCCGCGAGCGTCTTGCCCGTGCCGGGCGGCCCGCTGAAGAGCGCGGCGATGCCGTGGCCGCGTCCGCCGCGGCGCGTGAAGCCCCAGGCGTCGCCAACCACCGCGCGCGCCGCCGCGTGTTGCGCGAGGTCGTGCAACTGGCCGGCCTGTTCGGCGGGCAGCACGAGGTTGCCCCAATTCACCGGCGAATCGATGCGATCCGCGAGCCCGCTCATGCCCGCTGCCGTGAGCGCGCGGCAGGCGCTCTGCGCGGGCGGCGCGGGTGTCGTCGTCGGTCGCGGCCTGCGTGGCAGGCGCATCAATTGCGATTTGCTCGGGCGCGTGACGGAACTCGGCGGCGAGTCGCAGCGCGCCCTCGCGATTGAGCGCGGGATGCGTAGCACGCCAGCGCGCGGCATGCGCGACGATGCCGCTGTCGCCGATGCGCAGCAGCTTTTGCGCGCGCAGGCCCCCCAGCGATGGCGGGGTATCGGCGGCGACCACGCAGGTCG
This sequence comes from Paraburkholderia sp. JHI869, assembly GCF_038900775.1. Lineage (NCBI taxonomy): Bacteria > Pseudomonadati > Pseudomonadota > Betaproteobacteria > Burkholderiales > Burkholderiaceae > Paraburkholderia > Paraburkholderia sp. JHI869. Next base: position 54,486 of record NZ_JAYMSC010000033.1, on the reverse strand, counting down.
TGAGCCGCTCCAGCGCATGAAGCCAGCGGGCGGGCCAACCGCTCGCATCGACGACGAGCACGTTCGCCGCGAGCGCCGCTTCGCGCCGCCAGCGGCGCTCGAATTCGAGCGGATCAGGGTCGGCCTGTTGCGCGTCGGGCAGCGTGAGCAGCCATGCGTTCGCGTCGATGAGGCGCGCGGCGTCGAGAACATGTGCGCGGCGCTCCGCGGCCGTGCCGCCGCACAGCACGACGAGCGGATCATCCTCGTCGGCGAGCGCCCGGGCGAGGGCGTCGGCGAGTGCCGCGTCGCGCGGCGGCGGGGCGTGGCCCGGTGTTTGGCCTGGCAAGGCGCTAAGCCACGGCGCAAGCCATGCGTCGATCGTCGCGACTTCGCAGAGTGCGAACACGACGCGCTCGTCGGCATACAGCGCCCGCGTGGCGAGCGCGCCGTCGCCGCCGAAGCGCACGAGGTCGAGCGCGCGCAACGGCGCATGGGGCGCGAGCGCGGCGGGGTCGGACGCGCCGAACAGGCGCCACGCGAGCGCGAGGGTGGGCCACGGGTGGCGCACGTCGCGCGCCGTCATGAGCGCGAGCACTTCGCCGTCGAGGTCGGGCGCCGCTGCGAACAGCAGCAGGGCGCGCGCGAACGGCGACAGCGCGAAACGCCCGGCAAGCTCGTCGAGCGCGGAGCCCGGCGCGGCGGGCCAGGGTCCGGCCGCATCGCCCCTCAGTTGCGTCTTCAACCAGTCGAGCTGGCGGGCGAGACCGCTTGCCGTGCTGCCGTCCATGCTTTTATCTGCCGTGCCAGCGTAGGCGACTTGTTCAAGCGTGCTCATCAGGTCACCCCGATTGATGGTTTGCCCGGCGCGCCGCCCGAAAGATCGACCGCGGACTGCACGCCGTCGACGCTCAGCCGCACGAGCGTCGCGCCGGGCGCGAGGCCGGCAGGCACGCTCACGCTGATCGTGGTCGTCGTGTAGGGTGCCGCGGCGGGCTTGGTCCGCGGCGGCACGATAACCGCGACTTCGCCGAACAGCACGCTCACGTCCTGATCGAAGCCGACGGGCGGCGTGACGGTGAGCGTGAGCGTGGCACCGCGCGCGATCGTCAACGGCAGCGGATCGAAGCGCGGAATCAGCATGAACGCGACCGAGTTCGATTCGACGCCAGGGTGCTGTCCACCGCCCAGCGCGCCGAAATCGACGGCCTGAACCAGATAGACGGGCTGCACGCCCGCAGGCACGGTGCTGGGCACGCTCGCCTGCACCTGCGTGCCGGTCGCGCCTGCAAGCGCGTTGGTGTTGACCGCGCCGATCTGCACGGTGGTCACGCCGGGTTGCCACAGTTGCGAGCCGGTGAGCGTGAGCGTGTCGCCCGCCGTGGCCGTTTGCGGCTCGATCGCGTCGATGCTCGCGTTCAGGAACGTCTGCACCTTGAGATTGGCTCGCGCCACCGGTTTGGCCGCCGCGACCTGGATGGTTTGCTGAATCAGCACGCACGACGCCACATACGCGGCGCTCGTGCGGTACTTCGCGCCGAATGCGGTCCACAGCCGCGAGATCTCTTCGGTCGAGAGCACCTCGGGCGTGAGCTTCACAACCTCGAACTGATCGGCGAGACCGGAAGTCGCGATCGCACGCAACTGCGGCGGCAATGCATTGGGATCGGGCGGTGTAACGCCCGTGAGCGCTGCGCGCAGCCCGTCGCGCGACAACTGCGGCGTGTCGTGGAGCACCTGCATGCCATAGCCGAGCAAGATCTCGGAGTGAAGCTCCTGTGCGCCATAGGCCATCAGCAGATAGTGGAGATCGAGTGCGAGCGGCGGATTGGAAATGCGGTTGCCGTCGCTGCTGAATGCCGGGTAGCCCATGTTGCGCCAAGCAGCATTCTCGATCACCTGATAGAGAAACAGGTTGAGCTGACTGCGCGCGTCGGCGCCGTCGACAGGCACGCGATCCGGCGGCAGCGCCGTGACGGACACGTCGCCGACCTGGGCCGCTACTTCGTCGTCGAGCACGCCATCGGTGAGCAGGTTCTTGAGCGCCTGCGTGACCGCCGCGACTGCGAGTGCCGTGCTCATCGCTTCGCACTCCTTTGGGCGAGATAGTCCGCGAGCGTGAGACGCGGCGTGCGCACCGCACCGTTCGTTACGCTCGTTACGCACGGCGCGGGCGGCGGCGCGACTTCGACGCGGCCAATGTGGATGTCGATCTGCAATGGCGCAAGCGCAGGGGCAGTCGGTGAACCAGGTGCGCCAGGTGCAGGCTGTGGGCGCGCGCTTTCGGCGTGCCGCAGTGGCGCGCGTGGCACTTCCGCGTCCGCGCGCTTGCGTGGCGCGGATGGGCTCAAATGCTCTATGTCGTGCGCAAGCGCTGCCGGTGGATTGGCGGCGCGCTCGCCCGGCATGGGCGTGGGCGCAAGTGGCAGCGTGGCGCGCGGGTCGAGCGGCGCATGTTCGCTTTCATGATCGCCTTCGTCCTGCCCAGGCGCTCGCGCCCATACAGACGGCGCGCGATGCGGCGCGGCGAGGCGGGTCGGCTCCATGCCAGCGCCAGCGCGAGGCTGAACCACGCGCGCCGGTTCGACGAACGCGACGTCCTCGTGCCAGCGCTCGCGGGGCGCCGCCGCGTTCACCGGGTCGTCGTCGATGGCAACGGCAATGCCAATGGCGGGATCGCTATCGTCATCGGCGAAGTCCCTGCGCGGCCGGATGCGCGCCAGCTCGCCGCGCGCGCGCGCCAGCACGCCGCGAATGAAGTTCATATGGCCTCCGCGCGTGCGAGATAGAAGCGCCGCCGCCACGCGCTCATCGCGAGCACGTCGGCCTCGCGCCAGCCGTAGGCGCGGCACAGCCGCGCGACGTCGTCGAGCTGGTCCTCGACCCAGTGGCGCATGCGCTCGAACACGAACGCGCCGGCGTCGAGCGGCACGGCATCTTCAGCGCCACACGTGGGACAGACGAGATCGAGCGTGAGATTGGCGAGCGGCGCCAGCGCATCGAGCCTGGCCTCGCATTGCGCGCGCAAGGCGGCGGGCAGATCGTTTGCGGTGCGCGCTTCGCTGTTGCATTGCGCGCTCCTCACGCAGCGGCTGAACAACGCCGCTTCGCTTGCCTCGCCCGCCGGGAAATCGAGTGCAGCGAGCACGTCGTGCGTATCGGGCACGCGCAGACCGACTTGCCACACGCCGTCGCGCACCTCGGCGGTATCTACCGGGACGCGCTCCAGCGCGGCGAGCGGCACACGGATCTCCATGCGCTCGCCACAGTGCACGCAGGCGGTCTGCGCGTCCAGCGCATCGCCCACGATGCACGCGGCCAGCCGCAGCGCGTCGTGTTCGCGCGTGCCCACGTCGAGCGCGAGCGGATCGCCGGCCCCTTCGCGCAGCACGGCCACGAGCGTGGCCGTGCGCGTCGCCGCCGGCTGCGCGAGTGCCGCCTCCCAGGTGCTGATCAGCGTATCGAGGTCCATGATCCGTGCGCTCGCGCGCTCAGTTTGGCGGCAGCGTGAAGCTCGGTTCGGTCGGTTCGATGACCGACGTATCGCGCTCCCACCCTTCGTTTTCAAGCTTGATGTGCTGGATCGCGACGGCATTCGCGTTGGCGTCGAGATCGGGCAGCGCCTGATACTCGGACACCCATGCGCGATAGACCTTGTACGCAATCGCGAGCTGCCCCGCTTCGTTGTAGACCTCGAGGATCAGGTTCTTGCGGAAGTCCTTGAGCGACACTTCCGCGCCGAGCCCGGCGCCGAGATCCCACACCTTGTTCGCCCACTGCTCGAACGCGATGTCGTGCGTGACGCCGCGCTCAAGGGTGAGCGACTCGTGCTTGGTGCGGCCCGGCGACTTGCGCGGCGTTGAAGGATCGCCGCCTTCGCGGTGCTCGATGACCTCGGTCGTGCGCTTGAGCGCACTGCACTTCGACACGCCGGCCACGTAACGGCCATCCCACTTGAGCCTGAACTTGAAGTTCTTGTACGGATCGAAGCGCGTCGCGTTGACGGTGAACTGAGCCATGCGGAGTCTCCTAGGACGCCTGAGCGATCATCTGCTGGATCTGGATCACGACGAACTCGGCCGGATTGAGCGGCGCGAAGCCGACGAGGATGTTGACGATGCCATTGCCGATATCGGTGGGCGTGGTGGTCTCGCTGTCGCATTTGACGAAGTACGCGTCCGCCTGGCTCGTGCCCTGGAACGCACCCTGACGAAAGAGCGTCTGCATGAAGTCGCCGATGTTCATGCGGATCTGCGCCCACAGCGCCGGATCGTTCGGTTCGAACACGACCCATTGCGTGCCTTGATACAGGCTCGATTCGATATAGAACGCGAGGCGGCGCACCGGCAGATACTTCCACTGGTCCGCGAACATGTCGGCGCCGCGCAGCGTGCGCGCGCCCCACACGACGAGGCCCGTCACCGGGAAGTTGCGCAGGCAATTGCCCCCGAGCGGGTTGACGAGCCCATTGTCCGCGTCGGTAATGAGCGCGGGGTTCATGCCGTCGTACGTCAGCGCGGAGACGCCCGAGAGCGACGCATCAATGCCCGCGGGCGCCTTCCACACGCCGCGCTGCGCGTCGGTGCGGGCGTAGATGCCGGCCACCACGCCGCAGGGTGCGAACGATTGCAACTGGTTCTGATAGTTCGGGTCGGCGATCAGGAGGCGCGGGAAATAGATCGCGGCGTTGTCGGCCGCCGTGATGACGGCGGCGCTCGTGAGATCGCCCGCGGCCTGCGAGCTTGAAGTCCAGCTCGACGGTCCATCGACGATGACGACGGCGCGGCGCGGCGCGCAATACGCGACCGCTGCGTCCCATGTCGTCTTCGCCAGGTCGTTGCCGATATCGCGCGTGAAGGGCGGGATGCACAGCAGATTGAAGATCTGCGCCTTGTCCAGCAGATAAAGCCCGGTTCCCGCGCCCTGCGCGCTCGCGCCGACCACCTGGTCATCGGTGATGGTGGCCCCGTCCGAGCCTTTCGTGAAGACGTTGGGGGCCGCGCTGGCCGCGGTCGTGCAGTTGGCCGCCGCGAACGGGTCGTCGCCGGGATTGAGGTTGCCGTTGCTGGGCGGCACGTTGGCGCCGGTGACGACGGCGCGGACCAGCATCGACTGTTGCTGGAGCACGGTCACCACGTAGCGCGCATCGGTCGCCACGATCGACAGGTTGCGCCACATCTCGACGACGCCCGTGCCCATATCCTTCACGAACAGATTGAAGAGGTTGGGGTTGGTCGGCGGGGTGCCGGTCTGGTCGTCGATGTGGATGCACAACTGGTCGCCCCACGAGCCTTCGCTGGCCGCCGTGAGCGTGAAGGTGGGGGAGAGCACGAACTGCGTTGCACTCGCGGCGTTGACGACGCGGCAGATCAGCGCCTGGGTGCCACCGTTCTGGAAGAAGTGCTGCACTGCATAGCTCACGGTGCTGTCGATCGACAGCCCGCCGTAGTAGCGCGTGAAGTCGCCATAGCTCTGCACGAGCAGCGGCTGGTCGCTCGGGCCGCGCAACGTGCGGCCCACGAACGCGGTGATCGACGTGGCGACGCCGGTGATGGTGTGCTGCCCGCTGGGCAGTTCTTCGACGTAGACGCCGGGAGAGGTCAGGGCGACGGGCATCGTGGTTCCCTCGTTGACGGTTGATGGAGGAAGCGACCGTGTCAGGTCGCGTTGCGGCCGACGAGCACGTGAATCACGATGTCGCCGTCGGCGTCGCCACCGTAGCTGAAGGCGAGTTGGGCGTCGCCGTCGCCGAGCAGCGACACCGCACCCGAGCCGACGAGTAGCAGGGTGCCGTCGAGCGCGGCGGTGATCGTGCCGGTCTTGTAGGTGAGCTTGGGGTCGAGGATCGAAGGCTTGACCATGAGCAGCGACACGCCGGACCACTTGCCGGGGACGACGCTCAACGTGGCGCCCTGGGCCTTCGTCACGGTGACCTGAAGCTTGTCGTAGCCGTCGACCGCCGAGTTGCCCGCGTGGGACAACTGTGGTCCGCCTGTCGCGCTGGCGGAAAGATTCCAGCTGAGCTTCTCTGACATGGTGCCTCCAGCGCGATGGGCGCAGTATGCCAATATTAAGCACTACATATATTTGTGCGGTAGCCTCGGCAGCGACCCGGCCGACCAGACCGAATTGCCGTCGGGCAAGAGCGTTTTCGTGATCCGACCTTCGCTCGCCAGGTGTTCCAGCGCCGCTTCGACGAGCGCAAGCGCCACCTCGCGCCCCGGCAGCCACCAGCGCTGGATGCCGCGTGCGCTGTCCGCCGCAGCGGGGTGCTGCTGCAGATAGTCCACGATGCGCGACTTGATGGTTTCGACCGGGGGGGCCGCACTCTTCATCGTTGCCCACCTGCGTGATGGTGCGCATCACGCAAGTGTCGTACCAATGGCGGGGCGGCGAAGAACGGTAAAGGGAAAGTAGAACGGCGCGGCAATACGCGAATGCGCACGCATGGCGAATCTGCCATATGGGAACCCCCCGGTGAACACGCACGAGCGGGATGAAGCGCGGCACACTGGGTGAGGCTTTCGTGCCTCACCCTTGAGGCGGAATCAGAGCAGCCATGCGCTGGGTGGAATCGAGGAGAACCGCGCATCGCGTTAGCAAACCGTCGGACCCGAGGCGCGTCCGATGAAAAGGACATGAGTGGGGCGCGAGTGCGGCACGCGAATCAAACGCAAAAACGGCATTGCCCGGCGAAAATTATCGCCTATGCTTTCACTGGGGTTACGCGTGTTCGAGCGGATCGTCGGCCATGCGCCCCCGGTCTACCTGCTTGCCAGCCGTCGGCGAGCGATCTGCCTGGCGTACCGATTATTTTGTTTGCAGTTCTTTATATATCGACAGGACGCGGTGTGTCCGGACGAGCCGCGCGTGCCAGAAGGTGAACGTCATGTCTTCCTTCGACCAGTTGCTCTTGCAGACCATTCAGACGCCGGGATTGCTGTCGCCCGATACTTCGCTCGATGAGGAGCGCAAGGAGTTCGAGAGCGAACATCCCGAACCGCCGTTGCTCGTGCTCGACATCGCGCCGATTTCCGACCGCGCGATCAACATGATCATCGCTTTCGAGGTGACGAGCGAAGCCGTGTATATCCGGCTCTATCAGCACCCGACCTGGCCAAAAGGCAATTCGGGCGTGACGATCGGCATCGGCTACGACATCGGATATACGAGCGCCGCGCAGCTTGCAAACGACTGGTCGGCGTCGCTGGGCGCGGCGGCGGTGACCACGCTCACGCCGGCATGCGGCAAAACGGGCCAGGCCGCAAGCCAGATCCTGCCGCAAACAAAAATCGTCACTGTCCCATTCCCGGCGGCGGACGCCGTGTTTCGCCAGACCGACGTGCCGCGCTACACGTCGCGCACGCTTGGGGCGCTGCCGGCAGCTGCGGCCAACCTGAATCCCGATTGCCTCGGGGCCCTGGTTTCGCTCGTGTTCAACCGCGGCGCGTCGTTCAACGCCGCTGGGGACCGCTACACCGAGATGCGCGCAATCAGCAGTGACATCCAGAATCAGAATTTGGCGGATATTCCGGCACAGATCCGCTCGATGAAGCGTCTATGGGCCGGAGATCCGAATATGGCCGGCCTCGTGCAGCGACGTGAGCTGGAGGCCGTGCTGTTCGAAGAGGGGCTTGCCGAGTGAGTGGCGTGCAAGGCCCCCGTGCAGGCAGCACGCGAAGGAGACCGCGATGCCGATCCGCAACATTCCCGGTAGCGATATTGCCTACTACTTGATCCTGTTCGACGAGAACGGCCGCGAACGCGCCGAAGCCGACGGTACGATGCTGAGCGCCGCGGTCATGGCGCGGCTCGCGGCGGCCGACGATCCGATCACTGACGTCTTCATGTGCAGCCACGGCTGGCAAGGCGATGTGCCGGCGGCGATCGACCAGTACGATCGCTGGATTGGCGCGATGGCGCAGTGCGAGGCGGACCTCGCCGCCATGGAGGCGCGCAATCCGGCCTTCAATCCGATGGTGATCGGCGTGCACTGGCCGAGCTTGCCGTGGGGCATGGAGACCGTCCCCGCGACCGCGAGTAGCACGACGGCTGCCGGTGTGCTGGCGCCCAGCGCGGGCGCTTCCAGTCGCGACGCGATCGACACGTTGGCCGCGCAACTGGGCGCCGACGCGACCGCGCAAGGCGCGCTGGAACGCATCTTCGCCTTTGCGGACAAGGCAAGCGACACGAACCTGCCGGGCGCCGTGCTGGCTGATTTTGAGACGCTTTTCGCATCTTCGAAACTGCGCACGGGTAGTTCCGCCGGCCGGCCGGGCGCCGATCAGGACGGCTTCGACCCACAGGCGATCGTCGACGCGCTCACCCCTGAGCCCAGCACGGCGGCGGCTACGCCGCATCTGCTCGGTATCGTCAGCGCGGTCAAGGGCGCGGTGCTCGCGCCGCTGCGGCAGCTCTCGTTCTGGAAGATGAAGGACCGCGCCCGCACTTTCGGCGAGGGCGGCGCGCACGCGTTGCTCGGCGCGATGCAGAACGCCAGCGCAACCGCGCGATTTCACCTGATGGGACATAGCTTCGGCTGCATCGTCGTGTCGGGCATGATCGCGGGCGAGAGCATCACGAGCGCCGCAAGCGCTCCCCCCGCACTGCGCCGGCCCGTCGATTCGCTATTCCTGGTGCAGGGCGCACTGTCGTTGTGGTCCTTCGCTGCCGATGTGCCGTTTGCGCCCGGCACCTCAGGTTACTTCTCGCGCATCCTCGATACCGCGCTGGTTCGCGGACCGCTACTCACGACGAAGTCGAGCTGGGACACTGCAGTCGGCAAGTTCTATCCGCTCGGCGCGGCGGCGAAGGGACAGTTTCTGCTGGGCGCCGATTCGTTTCCGAAGTATGGCGGCGTCGGCGCTTTCGGCATTCAGGGTGCGCCCGAAACGATGGCGTTGACGCTGGGGGCGCTCGACACGCGATATGACTTCAGCGACGCGCACGTATTCAACTTCGATGCGAGCGGCGTGATCCGCAACGGCAGCGGCCCGGCCGGTGCGCATAGCGACATTGCGCATCCAGAGGTCGCGCATGCGTTCTGGTCGGGTGCACTCGCGGGTGCGTCGGGGGCTGGCGCAGCACACCGCGGCGCGGCTGCCGCCGAGCCCGCCGAGCCGCCGGTCGTGCCCCCGCCTATGCGCGCGCTGCCGCCGCGAGGCGGCCTGCTCGGCATCGAGGAACCGTTTGAGGCGCCCACTGCCGCACCGATCGTGGTGCGCGGCGGGCTGCTCGACATCGCCGAGGCGCCGGGCGCATCGCCACCCGTTGAGGCCGCAGCAGCCGCGCCAGGCAGCGCGCCCATGCCTCCCGCGTCGGCGCGCTGGATCAACGCCGAGTTCGAGGACAAGGAGCCCGCCGATCCGCTCGTCAAGGGGGAGTGGCATACGCTGGCCTTCGGCGTAGACGTGAGCGCGCATCAGGATGCGTCGGCCAGCGTGGTGTTCGCGGAGCGTGGCGTCTTCGCGCCCGGCGACGCCGCCATCGTGCTCACGGTGCAGATCGACACCGACGACTTCGACGTTTCCGGGAAGACGGGCTTGATGCGCGTACCGCCCACGGGCAAGGGCTACTCGAAGGCGCGCTTCGACATTGCGCCGCGCAAGGACGGACCGTGCACGCTGAAGGCGACGATCCTCAAAGACGGTCAGTTCATCCAGCAGATCGACCTGACTTTCGACGTGGGATCGACGACCGCCCCGGCCGTGCAGGTCGCCACGCGCGGCCGCGGACTCGACGGCCTTGCCGTGCTGCAGCCGCGCGACCTGAGTCTGCAAATCTATCCGGGCACGGCGGGCGATTACGAATGCGTGCTGTGCGGCGCTGTCGCGACGCATGTGCGCTTGCCAATCAACGCTGCGTTGATCGACGCGTACATCGACTCCGCACGCGACAGCCTCATGAAAGTCGTCATGTACCAGTCTGGCGGCAACTATGTATTCCAGAGCGGTATCAACGTGCCGCAGGATGCGCTCGACTACGCTTTGCCGATCATGGCGTACGCCGGCGCACTCCTTCTGAACACGCTTTTTTATGGCCCCGGTGCGGGCGACGACGTGCGCGCCGTGGGCAACGTGCTGCGCCAGCTCGGCACGCGTCCCGATCTGCAGTTGAAGATCCAGATTGTGGCGCAGACGCTGCCGGTGCCGTGGCCGCTGCTCTACCTGGGCGACGTGAGTGACGAAACACAATTAAGCTGGGACAATTTTCTCGGCATGCGGCACATCATCGAGCAAATTCCGTTGCAGAATCCGATGGCGGTGACCGAGCCGGAGATCGCGAGCGTGCCGAGCCTGAACGTGAGCCTGAACTTTCATGCGGGCATCGATGCGCAAATGGGCATCGGCGTGGTTGCCGCGCAGCGCACATTCTGGCAGGGGCGCGCGGGCACAACGATCCAGGATCTGCAGAATCGCAACGACTTCATCAACGCGCTGCGTCAGGCAGAGTCTCCGTATCAAATCCTTTATCTCTATTGCCACGCCGCCTCGAAGGGTTTGACGAATGGTGGCCCAGGCGCATCCTGCATCGAACTCACCGACGGGCTCGTCAGCCTGAACGACCTGAAGCTGCGCGCGCCGACCGGCACGCGACTGGCCGGCAAGCCGCTCGTGTTCATCAACGCGTGCGAGTCGGCGGAACTGTCGTCGACGTTCTATGACGGCTTCGCACCGTACTTCATGGACAAGGGCGCGCGCGGTGTGATCGGCACCGAGTGCAAGACGCCGGCCCTCTTTGCGAAGGCTTGGGCCGACCGTTTCTTCGAGTGCTTCCTGGCAGGCGTGACGTTGGGCGACGTCATGCTCGGCCTGCGCGACGAGTTTCTGAAGGCGCATCATAATCCGCTCGGCCTGCTTTACGCTGTGCATTGCGACGCCGATACACGGATTGATCCTGCGTTGCAAACGTCGACGGCACCGTCCGTCGGGGCGACAAGCGGCGCAGCGCGCGATCCTGGCGACGCGCCTGCGACCGCGGCAGGAGCGTCGGGATGAGCGTCGTCTACGGCCTTGACGACGCACCGGATCCGGGCGTATCCGCTTCGCCGGCGGCGGCGCCCGGCGCTCCGGACGTCGTGACGCTACGCGGCACATCGCTCGGCCAGCATCGTCCGGTACTGACGAACACCGCGTTGCACGATTCAGCGCAAGCCGACGCGTCGAATGCATCGACCGTGTCCAGCGCGGCGCTGCGGATCGAGGTCATCAACGCCGACCTGAAGTTCGTCGACGAACCCGTGATGTGCGGCCACTATCGCGGAAGTGTTCTGGCCGGCGCGGAATGCGTGCTCGACTGGCTCGTGGGCCGTGCAATGAGTACGTCGATCCGGCTCGGGCGCTATCCCCAGGGGCTCAAGGCGCAGCAGGTCTTCGTCAACGCGTCGGTCGATCGCGTCAATCCGCTGCGCAGCATGCCGCGTCCGGCGGGTGTGATCGTCGTCGGGCTGGGCGATGAGGGGCATTTGCGCGCGAGCGGGCTCGTCAATGCTGTGCGGCTGGGCGTTATCGCCTGGGCGCAACATCTGGCCGAAGAGGCGCGCAGGCGGCAGGGCTCGGCCGGCGTGCCCGTGCGGTTCGATCTCGCGGCCACCCTTGTGGGCAGCGGCGGCACCGGCATGTCGCCAGGAATGGCCGCGCGGTCGGTAGCGGAAGGGGTACTGGAGGCGAGTCGCTTGCTCGCCGCGGTGCCCTGGCCGAAAGTCGGCACGCTGAGGCTGGTCGAGCTGTATCTCGATCGCGCTGTCGAAGGTTGGCGCGCCGTGCAACTCCTGAGCGAATCGGCACGAGGCTGTTATGAAGTGCAGCATTACGTGCGGATCGGAACCGGCGCGCTGCTTCGTCCGCTGGAGTCGAGCTATCGCGGCGCGGATTTCGATCTGATTTCCGCGGCCACGCAAATCGATCAGGACGGCACATCTTCCATCGTGTACACGCTCGACACACGCCGCGCCCGCACCGAAGTGCGCGCGGTCGCGGCGCAAGGGCGGCTGCTTCAGGAACTCGTCAGTGTGGCGTCGTCGAGCACGTGCAACGACGCGAGCGTCGGGCGCACGTTGTTCAAACTGCTCGTGCCCGTGGAGATGCGGCCGTTGCTCGACGGGTCGAGCGAAATGCAGATCGAGCTCGACTCCGGAACCGCGGGCATCCCGTGGGAACTGCTGGATACGACTCGCGATCTGGAGAGCGCGGATGCCACGGGCAGTGGAGGCCACAAGCCTTGGGCGATACGCACCAGACTGCTGCGCAAGTTGCGTACGCAGGAGTTTCGACGCGAGGTGGAGGATACGGGCCGCGAAGCGCCGATCCTGCTGATAGGGGATCCCTGCTCGGACGACCGCCGCTATCCGCTGCTGCCGGGCGCGCGGCGCGAAGTGCGCGCGGTGCGTGATCTTTTGACGAATGGGCTTGCAGGGGCGCGGCGCGTGACGACGCTCGTCGCGGACTCGGACACCGCACGCGGTCCCGACGCACGCGAAGTCGTGGTCAATCTGCTCGATAGTGACTGGGGCGTCGTTCATATCGCCGGCCATGGCCTGCCGGTCACCGACCACCTCGCGAGCGCCGCCCCCCTGGCGCCGGAACCCGCGGCTTTTACTGCAGCCGCCGCGAGCACGGGAAGCCCGGGCGCGGCGTCAGCCGGCGCGGCTGCAAACGGCAACGGCGCAGGGTTGTCCGACCCGCGCGTCACCGAAGGGGCCGCCGCTTCGAAGAGCGCTGCCGTGCGCGCGGGTGGCGTGGTGCTCTCGAACGGCGTCTTCCTCGGCGCGGACGAATTCGCGAAGATGCAGCGCGTTCCGGAGCTGGTGTTCATCAACTGCTGCTATCTGGCTCGTAGCGATCCGGGCAGTCTGCTGGAAGCCGCCGTGCCGCCGCCTTTGAACCGGCCGTACTTTGCAGCGAGCGTGGCCGAAGCGCTGATCCGCATCGGCGTACGTTGCGTAGTGGCGGCGGGATGGGCCGTCGATGACGTCGCCGCCGCGAAATTCGCCACCAGCTTCTATGACTCATTGCTCGATCGCCGCCGCTTTCTCGACGCAGTCGCAATGGCGCGCGAGGCGGCTTATTCGCCGGACAACAACACTTGGGCCGCGTACCAGTGCTATGGCGACCCGGACTGGTATTTGCGTGCACCGCTGCTGGACCATGACAGGCCGACGGCCGACGGCGCGTGCCGACGCGAGTTCGGAGAGAAGGCGTTGGACGACCGCTACGCGTGCATCGCCTCTTCGCATGGCCTGATGATCGCCTTGCGGCAGATCCAGACCGAACTGCGCGTCAACAATGCTGACGTCGCGGCGGCTAGAACCCGGCTCGATTTCCTGCATGCGCAGTATGCGCAGCCGGCGCCGCACTGGGAGCGCATCGGCGAAGTGGCCGAAGCGTTCGCCGACGCCTGGAAGGAAACCGGCGATCTGGAAGAGGCCGCGAAGTGGTATCAGATGGCGGTTCAAGCCAACGACGGCAGCGCGACGCTGCATGCGACCGATCAGCTCGCCTTTACACAGGTTCGGCTTGCGCTGCACCGCGTGCGAGAGGCCTCGGTGGGAGGCGACGCGGCGCGCCTGCAATCCGCTGTCGAAGCGGCGCGCAGCATATACGCCGCGACGACCTCCAGCCAGGGCCATCTCGTCAGCCTGTATCCCTCGATGGAGCGGCTAGCGTTATGCGGATCGGCAAGCATGCGGCTCGCGATGGTGGAGCGCTTCGCAGGCTGCCGCGAAGCGCAGTTGGCTGCGATCATGCAGGCCATGAGCCACTACATCGAAGCGGAAACGACAGGTAGCAACACAGGCGATGCCAGGGTGTACTACGTACGTATCCAGCGCTATGCGATAGAACTTGTCGCGCATCTCGCCGGGCAACTCGAGTCGTACCGCGAGCCCGACTGGAACAAAATCGGCGCGGTTTCGCCCGAGGACGATGAGGCCGAACCCGACTTCTGGAGCCGTTCGGCGCGCAGCACGGTGTGGATTTATGAGAGCGTCGCGCACGGCACACTTGCGCAAAACATGCAGCAGGTGATGAGCGATCTCGCGGATTTGCACCGATGCCTGCCCGCGCACAATAACTGGAGCGCGCTCTACGACCAGTGCGATTTCGTGCTTTCCGAGTACGCGCGAGTATCGAAAGAACCCAAAGAACGCGATGCGGCCAACTCGCTGCTGGCGCAGCTGTTCGACTGGACCGCGACCGATACGGCACTGGGATCTTAGCGGGCGCCATCAAAGGTCTGGCAACTGGCTGATATAGCTCTTGCTGTGTTGCGCGACGCGATTGCTGAGGTCGGGTTCCAGCGAGTCGAGAATCGCAGTTTCGATCTGCGCCTGCGAAGCGTAGTGCGAGAACTGGACGTCCTCCTGCCTCGCCTTGAAAAAGAGCACCTGCGTGACGACGGCGTTGGCCTTGATCACGAAGGCCATGAGCGAGACGACGAAACTGCCGTCGGGCGTGGTTTCGGCTAACGCGACCTGAAAACTCGATGCATTCACAGCCTGCGTCTCGCGCTCGAAGATCGTGATCCAGGGGCTGCTCGTATCCATGCTCGCGAGCGCGTTGAGCGTCGTGCTGATGAGCGAGAGGGCACTCACCGCACCGGGCCCGAGCAGGAGAGTCGCGACGGCAAGGATTGCTTCGTGCGTTTTGAATTCGTTCGCTGTGTTGGCGGTGTGAGTCGTTGTCGTCGTCTGCACGAGCCAGCCGATGTTCGCGAGCACGGACGTGTATTGCTTGTACCAGGCGTCGAGGTCGCCGCCGTCGGGCACCGCGCGGCGCGCGACGAGTTGCGCAAGCAGCAGCGAGTTCGTGACGCCGAGTCGGCGTTCAGGCGGCACGCCTTGAGCGAACGTCACGACGCCCGATCCCACGACGACGGCCTGGTCCTTGTTCTCGTCGAAACTGGGCGTGGTGTCGTCGAGCAATAGCGATGCACGGGACCTGTCGATGGGCGGCAGTGTGACGCCGAGCAGGTACGTGCGCGCGGATTCGATCGTTACGGTGGCCATGAGCGGCTCCTTGGGGAATATGCCTGCTTCGCAGTACATCGTAGTTCAGGGGCAGCGGGCGCGCTGCAGAATCCGTGTGGAGCGAAGCGTAGGAATGGACTTTGAGTTAGGTCGTCGCCGCACTCCGGCGACGTCACCCTCGTCAGTGTGTGTTTCCATATGTTCAATTTTAGGATAAAAATAACTGCATTTCGATAAGAATACTTATCCTAATGGTGCTATTTTCGTCGATTTTTCGAGAAAACCTTCACCACGTTGCATAGGAGGTTGCATCTTCCGGCGCGAGCCCGGCGAAAGCAACCGATGCGGCAGACGCGCGGGCAAATTGGCTTGCCGAAAAGCGGCGCCGCGAGGGCGGAATCCGCCCCTAAAAATGCGTTTCAGTTCGTCATGCAGATGAATGCAATACGTTCATGATCGAAGATCGAGGCATTTGCCGTGTCGACCGGCTGAATTCGCAATAAACGGCGGACTTCGCCGGCGCTTTAAGGATCAGGCAGCCTGCCGCCGACGGGGCTATCACTCGCAGTTGCTTCGAAACTCTGGCGTGGCGAACGCCGGGATACTGAACTCGACGGTCGCACCATGTCCTACATTATTTCGCACTCGCATTTCACCGCCGTGCGATTGAATGATGGCTTCGCAGATCGATAGACCCACGCCCATGCCGTCTGACTTGGTCGTGAAAAATGGCTCAAAGAGCCTATGGACATCTTTCGGGTCGATACCTGCACCCGAATCGCACACTGCGATGATGACGTCGCAGTCGTCGCCTCGACGCGACTCGATGACAAGATCGCGTGGGCGGTCATTCACCGCATCCATTGCCTGAATACCGTTCATGACAAGATTGATCGTCACTTGCGCGATCTGTACCCGGTCCCCACGAGCTGGAGGCAGGTTGGGATCGAGCTTTGTCTTCAGCGTTACCTGGTAATTCAAGAGCTCGCGCTGCACCAGAGGAATGACGTCTCTGACCACGTCGTTGATCGCAATGCGAGTCACCTGTGGCGGATTTCGCTTCGCCAGCGCGCGAACGTGCTGGATGATTTCGGTTGCGCGCCGGCATTCGGCGGAAATACGGTGCAATGAAGACAATGCCTCGTCGACGTTCGGCAAGGCTCGATTTAGCCACATCAGACCGGCGGAACTGTCGGCGCCGATCGCTGCGAGAGGCTGCCTGAGTTCGTGTGCGACCGAGGCCCCCAATTCGCCTATCGTGGTGGCACGGGTCACACGTCCCAACGCTTCTTCGTTTCGTTTGCGCGCGGTGATATCGGTTCCGGTTTCGAGGATCGCAGCAGGTTCTCCCTGCGTGTTTCGCAAAAGGGAGCAACGTGTTTCGGCTGTTACGATCGCGCCGTTCTTAGCCGTATGAACGACCTCGCCTTCCCAGTAGCCGGTTTCCAGCAAAGTCTGCTTTATCTCATCGAAATCGACGGGATACCGCGAGCGCAGGAGCGAATGTGACACCTTCCCAATCGTCTCTTCGCTTTTCCATCCGAGGAGCGCTTCGGCACCGCGATTCCAGAAGGTGATCGTGTTCCCCATGTCGCGGACTGTCACACTGTCGTGAGTGAGCTCGAGAAGCATTGCTTGTTCACGATGGATTGCCCCGAGTTGGCGCGTGCGGTGCACAAGCCAGGTGACGGTTGATGAGGCGATGAAGAACGTAGTGAGAGTCCAAAAATCCACAGCGAGATCGACACGGAAGCTAAAGATCGGCGAAATGAAGAAGTAGTCGAGGCAGCCGACGGCGATCACCGACAACAGGATCGAGGAACTAAAGCTAGCGATTAGCGCCAAAAAGACGATCTCTGCCATGCAGACCGATGCAGCGATCGTCATCCTCGCTCCAAGATGGGCGCTCATCCACGTCGAAAGTATTAGTGCAGCGCCGCCGAGGGGCAATGCAAAAGCAGTCAGACGCGATTGCCCGATCCGGTCAGCCATCGCACTCGGATGCATCGCCCAACGCGCAGGGCTCACAACACGATTGTTCATATGTTTTCCACCCCATGACGCCGACTCGCCGCTCGGCCACTTCTGTTAGGGCCGCCTGCAAGGGGGCTATCGGAAAAGTCAGAGTCGACGCGCCGCGTCACGTGGTGATGCCGGCACAGCCCGTCTAAGCCGCTCTGTCTAAGGTAGTGCATACCTCGGACGGAACGGGCGAAGATTATCCGCGGCCCAGAATCGAATTGCGCGCAGCTGGCGGCTTCGGGAAATGCACTGCCGACGATTTTTGTGACAGGATTCGCGCCCGTTGCGCTGCGAGAACAGGTTTCTTTACACGGCGCGCTGGCCCTGCTCGAAAAAGCCGATCAACGTTGGCTCGGTGGAGCGTTATCTAACGATTGCTGCGGGCGTCGATCGAGCGGTTCATGCGCCCGGTCTGTTCGGGGGGGCATGTAGGCCAGCGTTCCGGCGAGTGTCTCCGGCGGCTCGGACGCCTGTTGTTCGCGCTCGTGCGGTTTGCCCAGCGCCGCGGTGATGCCTACGGCAAGGCGACCCGCATTGCCCACTTCCGTGGGCGCGTCAAGCAACCGTTCGAGCGGTTCCCCACCCGGATCTTCCAGCGCCAGTGTCACACCGCCTTCGCGCACCAGTTCCAGCCGCCGCATCGCCCACGCGCCGTCAAGTTCGTCCTTCAGCTCGAATTCGTGAGCGAGCCGCTCAAGACTGGCAGGTGAGGGCTGCTCGATGGCGGCCCGCGCGATTGAGCAGCGTCGCGTCGCCGCCATCGGCTGTCCGACCCGGCCGGCTGAAGACGCGCTCGCCGTCCTCCCACAAGGTCTGGAGGCTGTTGCACATCTTGCCGTGACCATGGGTATCTGGCCAGAATACACCCAACGACTTAAGAAGATAGTCAGTTCTGTGATGCGAGATATTTCCGGCTCCGCGTCTGGTCAGCAGTACGTCCTGCATCGGCACGAATTCCGCGTAAATCGATCTAAATCCACCGTGCGCACATTGAATCCAAAGGTGGTCGTCGTCGAAGCATGCAGCACCGCCCGCTGGGCGAGGTGCTTCCGGTCGATCGGTATCGAGGTCCGGTGGATTCAGCTCGCAATATGTCGTGCGGTTCGTCAAGACGAACAAGAACGACCGCAACGATGCGGAGGCAATCGTCGAGGCTGCCAGCCGGCCTACGATGCGCTTTGTGACGATCAAATCGGTCGAGCAGCAGGACATTCAGGCTGTACATCGCATGCGGGCTTTTGCTGCGTCACCGTACCGCGCTGATCAACCAGATACGTGGCCTGCTCGGCGAACGCGGGCTGCCTGTTTCGCGCTCACCGGAAGCCTTCAAGCGCGGTCGGACGCGCTAGCAACCTCGACGATCAATTCAATTTCGAGCGAATAGACTTCGGGCCGACGAAGTCTCCCCCAAAGGAGGAGAAACATCGCGAAGCGTTTGGGTTGCATCGCACCGCGTACCTTGATGCCGAGTGGCCGATCTACGGACCGGTCAGCAGTGTCGATGTGGCGACCGCACGATGCGGGGTGCGTGCACAGTGGTGCCGTGTGATTGATGCGAGACAATCCGTTGGTAGGGGGGGCGCCGGCCCGCGTATCCACCATGGCTCAGAGATACGCGGGCGACCATCGCGCCTACGGACCGTTTGCTGGTCAGTACGCTGGCCGGTAGAGCAACGATTCTATCCACGCGCGAATGTCATGCGGACGGCTCACCTGAGCGAGTCCCACGTCGAACATGTAGTCGGCGATCCGGCATGCCGTCGTGATCTCGGTTTCGAGGATGTTGTCCTGGCTCGGATACAGCATGCCCTTCGCTTGAAGAGCCGGCCCGATCTGATCCGCCGTGGCTTTTGCTGCGACGATGAAGCATTCGTCGGTGAGTCGCGTCGGACGGCACGCGTACGTCGCGAGACCGATTGCCGGGTAGATGTAGAAGTTATTCGCCTGACCCGGCCGGTGCAGATGCCCGTTCACCTCGCACTCCGGAAACTGCACACCTGCGGCAAATAGCGCGCTGCCGTCGGACCATTTATAGGCCTGCTCCGCCGTGCATTCGGCCTTCGTCGTCGGATTCGACAGCGCGAAAATGATCGGCTTTTCGTTGAGACGCGCCATTGCCTCAACGACTTCCTTCGTGAACGCTCCGCCTTTTGTCGACACACCGATGAGGACGGTCGGTTTGAAGTCTTCGATCACATCGAGGAACCGGTTGGTTGGCTTGTCTTCGTGTGCCCAGACCTTTTGCGCTTCCGTGAGGTCGGTACGCGACGATTCGACGAGCCCGTTTACGTCGAATAGGCGAATACGCGACCGTGCATCTTCTGGCGAAAGGCCTTTGTTCTGCATTTCGGCGGCGATGAGCTTTGCGATGCCGATACCGGCCGAACCGGCTCCGAGGAACAAGATCCGTTGGTCAATCAAACGGCCGTTGGTCTGGGTTATCGCCGCCGCAATGCCAGCGAGTGCAATTGCCGCGGTTCCCTGAATGTCGTCGTTAAAGCAGAGGATGCGGTCGCGGTAGCGGTCGAGCATTCGAATTGCGTCGGTACCTTTCCAATCTTCAAAATGAACGCAGCATTCTGGAAACACGATCTGAACGGCTTCGACGAACTCTTCGGTCAGTTCATCCAGCTCAGATTCTGTTAGCTGCGAGTTGCGTGTACCCATATAGAATGGGTCGGCGCGAAGTTGCTCGTTT
This sequence comes from Paraburkholderia sp. JHI869, assembly GCF_038900775.1. Lineage (NCBI taxonomy): Bacteria > Pseudomonadati > Pseudomonadota > Betaproteobacteria > Burkholderiales > Burkholderiaceae > Paraburkholderia > Paraburkholderia sp. JHI869. The sequence continues at coordinate 34,822 of NZ_JAYMSC010000033.1, read as the reverse complement.
GTCGTGCCGATGTCGAGAACAATCGGCAGCAGGGCCGACGGCGGAACGGCAGCGCATGCTGTATAGAGCTGCAACTTTCCAATAGGAATGCCCATCCCATTTGCGCCGATATCGCCTAGGCCGAGAATGCGTCCCCCTGTCGATACGCAGATAAAACGCACGTCGGGCTCAGGCCAATTGCGAAGCACATCTGCGATACGTCCTTTCATTTCTCGGCTGATGTACATGCCGCGCGCACGTCGATACAGGTTGCCGAACTCAAGACACGCATCGGCGATGATCGGGTCATAGAGAATCGGGATAAAGCGCTTCGGGTCCGACATGATTGTCTTATAGAACACCGTCTGATTGCGCGCTTCGAGTTCTATTAGGTAGTTGTAGCGGGCGAGATCGTCGTTGAAGCGATCGAGGTGCGACAAAACGCGATCGACTTGACGTTCGAGCGTCTCGACAGCGTGCGGGAGTAAACCTTCAAGTCCGAACCGGCTGCGTTCTTCATACGTGAAGGCTGAGCCCTTGCTGGTTGCGGGATTGTGCAGAAGAGCTACACCAGTAAGAGAAACGATGGGGGAAATTGCAGACTGTTTCTCTTCGATAACGAGGTCGTGACCCATGTTTGCATAGCCTCTTTATGTGTTACGTTAAGTGGTAAGGTCGACAAAATGATGACGAGTCAGGATGTTGACTGTCAGCTAACGAAAGAGCACCGACGCAATCGGCGTTGTCACACCAGCGCGGGATCGTTGTGCGAATCATGCGCCGGGGAAATTAGGTAGAACAACCCCGGATCTAGTCGAGACGGTCTTAACCGTACACGGAAGGGAGCGCTTTCTCAGCGAGGCGTGACGAGATGCGTCCTTCCAGTTGAAGCATCGTGGGATCTCGAGGCGTACAGGATGAATCCCATCATGCAGATGGAGCACGAGAACTGGCGCACCCTTTGGTCGCGTGCCTATTGCACGGAAGGGTGAGCGTACTCACGTAATTCGACCAAGACTCTTTTCGATTCGTGAGGGTACCTTCCGTTGCTGCCAAATATAATTCCGAAGGCATACGAAACGTGCAATTCAAGCGTACGGGAGCAACGCGCCACGAGTAACCGAACCGTTAAATAAACGGATGGCCATTGATGATTGAGCAGATTGATCTTCCTGGCGCTTACATACCGACCTTGATTCCAATTCTTGTGATCGCGTTCGCCATTAACGCTGGCCTGGCAACCGTCCTCAAGTGACTAGGGTTCTATCGGTTCGTCTGGCATCACTCGATGTTTAATGTGATCGGCGGGCAGTTTCACGTCCCGCATGAACTCCCGGTGTCGACGGACTTCGAGGGATTCTTGTGACAGGATTCGCGACCGTTGCGCTTCGAGAACAGGCTTCCTTACACGGCGCGCTGGCCCTGCTCGAAAAACCGATCGACGTTGGCTCGCTGGAGCGTTATCTAACGATTGCTGCGGGCGGATTGAAGGACGCAGGAACCCCGAGGCGGTGACGCTAGGACTCTGGCGCCCATTGAGCCGCGACTGCTAGCGCTTCGGCCTTTCGGACAAGATCAGGCACGGAGCGTGCCTCCATTTTTTTCATGACTTGCCCGCGGTGAACCTTGATCGTGACCTCTGAGAGACTCATCTGAGCGGCAATCTGCTTGTTCATGAGGCCGCGGATCACAAATTCCATGACTTGGCGTTCACGAGGCGACAATGATTCGTAAGCCAAACGGACTGCCGCGAGTGACTGTTCTGCCTCAAGCCGCTTGCCGTCGCGTTCGAGTGCTTCAGTAACAGCGTCAAGCATGTCTTGATCGCGAAACGGCTTCGGGAAGAAATTGAGCGCGCCCGCCCTCATTGCCTTGACGGACATTTCGATGTCACCGTGGCCTGTCATGAATAAAACCGGTATTCGCAGTCCACTGCGGGCCATGTCATGCTGGAACGCAAGCCCGCTCTCGCCAGGCAGCCTGACGTCGAGAATAAGGCAGCTCGGCACGGCCGGCCTTGGGAAAATGAGAAAATCATGTACCGACCCGAAGGCTTTGACGGTGAGGCCGACCGAACGCAATAGGCTACTAAGGGCTTCTTGCATCGGCTTTTCGTCGTCGACAACATACACGATGGGCATGTCGTCTTGTTGCATGGTCGATGCAGGATGATGCTGTGCGGAGAGCATATCGGCTCCTCATGGATCCTGGTGCGCAATGGGCGCCACTGCAGATCAATGCAATGCATTATATGCAATGTATGTAGGCGGTATTGGCCGAATGCGTGCGGAAGATCGGGCCCAGTTCGTTGGTTTCCCGGCGTGGTCATACTATGGGATGACCCGGGAGCTGTGGCTGATCAGAAACTCTTTGCATGTTTGTCGCCGGCCGGATACTGCGATACCGTTTGATCTAGACGAGCGAAGCCCCGCAGACTGCAGGGTGCGTCAAGGAACTCGCCTAATCACGATAGCGGTTCCATTCAGCACACGCGCAACCAGTCTAACCAATCGTGCTCACGACATCTCCTGGCATGGCGATGTTCTGGTAGTTCTCGAACATTGAAGGGCGGAGCAGAACTACGGGTGCTGCGATGTAGGGCGTCATTCCCCTGATGAGCCCCTTTCATACGCAACAGGTCCAGTTCGCTCCGATCCCGCTGCCGGAGAGAGCCGCCTTTGGCCGCCGTAATCCACGAAACGCGAGACGGACGGCGTTCTTGCGCCCCGGTGGCGCCGTGATTCGCCACCACTTTCGCAGAGCGCAGTGTCTGAGTGCACGACGTGACATGGGAAGAAAGTGCCCGAGCACCGTTTCGCGTCATCGGTTCCACGACGCACCATAGCCAATCATGCGTCTTCGCTTCGCGTCAGTGAGTGTCATACCGGGAGTTAAGAACGTCTGAACTGGATGCATAGTTGTTCGACTGCATCTTCCCGCGGATGATTCTCTCAACGACTCCATCCCCGCACCCGCAATACAGCGCCAATTGTGTAGGCGACTCAACTGTTCGGATGCCTGATTGGACTTCTCCTGTTTATCACGGTCCTCTCTCGGATTCGCGTGCAGGCATGAGGAATAAATAGTACGGGCAATCTCTCCGGCTAACGGTTATCCGCGCATCTTGCGCATAGAAGTCTTATTGGAGGTGGCAATGAAAGTCGCGCTATTTATCCCTTGCTTTATCGATGCGTTCTTTCCCGAAGTCGGTATTGCAACGCTCGAATTGCTGGAACGGTTGGGATGCGATGTAGCCTACCCGCTAGGCCAGACGTGCTGTGGCCAGCCAATGGGGAATAGCGGATGCGAGCGCGACGCGGTTGCGACGGAGGAATTTTTCGTCAAGAATTTCGCGGATTTTGATCATGTTGTGGCGCCGAGCGGCAGCTGTGTACATCATGTGCGCGACCACATGACAGCGATCGAGCAAACGGCGGCCGTTCAAAAGGTCCGCCGTCACACGTTTGAACTGGTTGAGTTTCTGCACGATGTGATGAAGGTTGATGATTTTCCTTGGGCCGAGTTTCCGCATAAAGTCGGACTACACAACAGTTGTGGGACGTTGCGCGGCCTGAATACAGCAAAGATGTCCGAGATCAATGGTCCCGAGTTCTCAAAGCCGCTCGACCTGCTGAGAAAAGTTAAAGGAATTGAATTCGTAACACCTTCGCGTCCCGACGAGTGCTGCGGGTTTGGCGGCACATTTTGTGTGACTGAAGAACCCGTTTCGGCACGTATGGGTTACGACAAGGTGCGTGATCACAAACGCGCGGGTGCGGAGTATATCGTATCGGCGGACTCGTCATGTCTCATGCATCAGAAAGGCTGTGCTGCGCGACTCGGGCTCGATTTGCAGTTCATTCATATCGCTCAAATTCTCAATGGGGCAAGGTCATGACACGCGTTGAACATGCGAAACTATCGGAAAAATTCATCGAGCAGGAATCGCACCTTGAATTTCACGACAAGCATCTTTGGCAGTTGCGGCAAAATCGCGACAGGGCGACGTCTGCGATCCCTGAATGGGAGGATTTGCGTGAACTGGCGTCAACCATCAAAGAGCACACGCTGACACATCTTGACCTATATCTTGAGGAATTCGAAAGAAATGCCACTCGAAACGGTGTGATCGTCCATTGGGCCGCGAATGCGGACGAACACAATCGGATCGTCCATCAGATTCTCGAATCGCGAGGTGCGAAAAAGCTCGTCAAGAGCAAGTCGATGCTGACTGAAGAATGCGAGATGCGGCCTTATCTCGAGAAACGTGGAATCCTGGTGACTGAAACGGATCTTGGCGAACAGATTCAACAGCTCGACAATGAGCTACCCAGTCATATCGTCGTGCCCGCTGTACACAAGCTTGCGTCGGACGTGGCCAATCTATTCTCCAGGACGATCGGCACGGATCCAAACGATCAGGACGTTCATCACTTGGCCGAGGCGCAGCGGCAACGCACACGGCCGATAATTCTTGACGCCGACGCTGGAATGACTGGCTGCAACTTCGCTGTCGCGGAGGCAGGCATGGTCGTCACATGCACCAACGAAGGAAATGCCGATTTGTCGGCCAACGTTCCCTCGCTGCACATTGCGTCGATAGGGATCGAGAAGTTGATACCGCGCGTGGAGCATCTCGGTGTCTTTATTCGAATTCTGTCGCGCAGCGCTCTTGGGGCACCAATCACGCAATACACATCACACTTTCGCGGTCCACGCAAGGGTGGGGAAATGCATTTTATCCTCGTCGACAACGGTCGCTCTGAGCGGCTGGCAATGGAAGATTTTTGGTATTCGCTGAAATGCATACGCTGCGGTGCATGCATGAACACTTGTCCCGTCTATCGTCGCAGCAGCGGACTGAGCTATGGGGGGGTCTATTCAGGACCGATCGGAGCAATCATCAATCCGACCTTCGACCTCAAGAAATACAGTGCATTGCCTTTCGCATCGACGATGAATGGAAGTTGCACGAACGTCTGTCCGGTAAAAATTAATATTCATGAGCAGATCTACAAGTGGAGGCAGATCGTCGCAGAGCAGAACCAATTGCCGTTCGTTAAGACGCAAACGATGCACGCGGCGGGCAAGGTGATGGCCAGTCCGAAGGTGTTTCGCCTCGCGATCGAAGGCTCGGAGCTGGCAGTAAAGACGATGCCGCGTGCCTTGCTTTACAACCCATTTAACGCGTGGGGTAAGCAGCGTGAACTTCCAGACGCTCCCCCGTCGACGTTTCGTCAATGGTATTTGAAGAACAGGACAAGCAAATGAGCAGCCGAAACGCTATCCTCGAGAGCGTGCGCCGTGCACAGCGCCCGCCGGTTGATTTACCTTCCGTTCCGATATTCGACGAAAATTTGCCGCCTAACGAGCAGCTATTCCCGAATATGCTGAGGGAGATGGGTGGAACGTGGGTAGACGCACCAGCCGATGGCGATCTTGATGCCATGATACGCGAGCGATTCCCCACTGCGCAGGTACTATGCTCGGCTGTACCGGAAGTGGCGGGGACGCGTCATATCGAAGACGTCGAAGCTCCTCGTGACCTGGCTGACGTCGATGTCGGCATCGTGCGCGCCGCGTTCGCAGTCGCTGAGACAGGATCTATCTGGCTGAGCGAAGCACAGTATCAGGTCAACGCGCTGGGCTATCTGTCCCAGCATCTGGTCGTGTTACTGGACCCGCGCGACATCGTCGGGAACCTCCATCAGACTTACCATCGCCGAGAGTTCATGGACGCCAACTACGCCGTGTTGATGAGCGGCCCATCGGCGACCGCGGATATCGAGGGCGTATTGATTCACGGGGCGCAGGGCGTGCGTTCGCTGACAGTAGTTCCGGTACCTTGGGGGCCGGTTTCGGCACTCCCGACATCAAATTTTCCATGACGCAAACAACGCGCGGCACCTCTTGATGGGCGTGGTGGCCGTCGCGACGAGCGAGCGGTGAATGCCCATCCACCGAATGCGATTCAGACGACGGCTCTAAAACGATTCCTGCCCTCATCTGATATTTCCGATGCAAGGTGCGCTTGGACGTGCCAAGAGGCAAGGGGTAGACGGAACGCTTCTAGGTGAGTATAGGGGCGGTGAGGCTTGTTTCCGCTCCCGTCCGCGTCCGAATTATCGCGTCGATGCTACGAGCCATCCTTGGCAATCTCGTGGACGTTCGGTGTGGCGGGAACTGGTAACCATTTGAACGTTTGCAAAGCCCATACTCCAGACGATTCGCGCCAACAGCCGTCGATGGCTTTGAGAGCAGCCCCGCGGGTCACAAGGGTAATGATCTTCCTGCTTTGTCCGCTAGCTGTTTGAGCATGATCGACGACGCGGTGGAAGCCGTCGCAATGACGCCGCCAAAGAATTCTCTCAACTAGTGGGAACGTTGGGTTCGCGGAAACTGAAAGGTCCACGGTCGTATAGCATGTGGACATTTATGTAACGGATTAAAGTATTGCGGGTGGATTCTGAGAGCGGTCGTCGACAACGCGGCAGTGTTGCCGATAACGGACTGGGCTCGTCCGTTCGGCAATCGAGCGTCTCGAAACCCGCCTCAAATTCGTGGACGCGGTCGTGGTCGTTCGTCTGTCTGTCGCCAGCCCTATGACCGTCGCGCAGAAGCTCGGGGCAGCGGCTTCGGTGCGTTGCAATGTGGGGAAAGCGGTCGTAGGCATACGCACTTTACGCCGCCCTGTGCCAAGTGTCGTGGCGGCGGACACCCGAACAGCACGTTTACCTTTATACAACTGTATAGCAGATTCACATCTATGCAGAATCCAATTCACCGAATGTACGATAGTGCCGCGGATGTTCTGCAGCTATGCTTGATTCATAGTTAAGGCGCGTCGGGAGAGTTAAGCTGTTACATCTGGATAGTTGGGGTTTATGGGCGGCATTGCATACGACGAGACACAAGCTACAGGTAGACAACATTCGCAACGATCAGGGGTCTATCCATCGGCAGGACGGAAACCGAGAAGGAGAGGGGCCTCACAGAAGGAGATTCTTCGTCAGGCTGTTGCACTTTGACGTTAAGCGAAAGTTGTCACCAAACACTCGGTGAGTTCATTGGTACGGGAACCGCCATAGAATTACGAAATTGTCGACTAGATTCTGGCAGTTAAAAGGTCCAAGAAGAGCGTCAATTGGCAATTATTAACCTGAAGTAAGTTTGAACCGCAACGACGGTGACGGTCAACATCGGGGGCCAGAAGACGATCCGCCTTAACCGCTCGTCATGGAGCTTGATATGAAACTTAAGGTCGATACCCTTCGGCAACTGCGTCGGCTCGCACCGGTCCTGGATGACATTCTTACGACCGGCGAGGTCGGGTACGCCCATCACGCGGAGAATCTCGCGTTACTGGCAACCCTGTGTTCGGATTTGTACAACGTGTACCGTCGGCTGCATCCTGACGAGATGGATCAAGCGCGCTGCGGCTGATCGGAATGTGAGAATCCGTATAGCGCGAGGCTTCGCTGCTAATCCGTCTGATCAGCCTTTCCGCCTGTCGTGAAGTCAGAGGGCCAGGCGGGAATTCGATCGGTGCCTCAAATAGGATCGGTGGCCCCCAGGATTCTCCGAGCTTTGTGGAAAGGCAAGCAATTGGTCGCCTGACCTCCTCGCACATTTTCTCGCGGAGGTCAGGAAAGCTGGAGCGCTTTGGCTTACCAGAAAGCCCGTTTTCCATGTACGTCTCGGTCTCTCGGCGCAATCGTTCATGCATGCACTGTTCACGGCCAACGATCGCTTACACACCGCACGCGCGAGGTATAGTTTGATGGACAAGACCCAGATGTTGCGCACGTTCTTGCGCGTCGCCGACGCCGGGAGTATTACTGCAGCAGCCAACATTCTCGATTGCGGTGTCACGTACGTTTCGCGGATGGTTTCGCAGCTCGAAAATGATCTTCACGTGCAATTGTTCGATAGGACGGCACGTCGAATCCGCTTAACCGATGCGGGTGAACGGTATTATCAACGCTGCGTACAGATTCTCGCAGACCTCGCGTACGCCGATGCCGAGGCCTGCGCCTCCCAGAAAGATCTGGCCGGCACCCTTCGCGTTCACGGCACGCCATGCCTTGGACAAACTCATCTCGCTGCGTGCATTGTCGAGTATCAGAAGCGATTTCCTGATGTAAAGGTCAACCTTACATTATCCTCGATGATGCCGCGGCTCGTCGAAGAACAATTCGACGTGTCGGTTGTGACGGCACAGACACTGCCCGACTCGGGCTACGTTAGTCAGGTGGCCGCGTCCAGCCACAGCATATTAGTGGCCTCACCATCATACCTGAAGAGAAATCCTCTGCTTTCCGATGGAGACCTGACTGGGCATGCCTGTGTGAAAATGCAATCGCTCACTACGTTGGACGACGGTTGGCTACAGCAGTCCGTTGAAGGCGATGTCATGTCTTGCGATATGAGCGTGCGCTTAAAGGTTAACGATGCTGAGGCGCTTCGCGCCGCCTTACATGCGGGTGCCGGAATCGGCGCGTTACCCGGCTATTTCGCAATTGACGATCTTCGGGATGGGACGCTGATTCGAGTTCTGCCGAAACGCAGGTTGCCGCTTCTCCACATTTACTCAGTTTATCCTTCACGCCGCTACGTGTGCGCCAGGGTCCGGTCCTTCGTCGATTTCATCAAGCACGAGCTCAGTGCTCGGATTGACACGCAGGAGGCCGCACTATATTCGTCGGTTACTACGAGCTCGCGTTCAGATCCCGATGATCGTCACATGGCCGCAGAGGTCGGACAGGAGGAATCGTTCGGATCTCGCTGATTATGAAGTATCGCTGTCGCGCCATACCTTTGCTGTCAAATTTTCCCGATGAACTATCGGACGCTATCCCTGCGGTGGCACTTCGATGGACCGACAGTTGGGTTTGCTGTAACAGCCGCCTTCGGTTCGCGTTTCGTTGCAACTGTGTCCACGATGCTCGAACAGGATTCGTCAACGCATTACACCGCTATTGAAGGAATCGATACCATGAGCACAATTGAGACCAGGGACGGCATAACGATCTTCTATAAGGATTAGGGGCGCGGGAAACCCGCTGGATGGAGTTGTGGAGAGCTGGTGGCGCCAGGGAATGATGAGCGGCGCGAAAGCGCACTACGAAGGGATCAAAGCCTTTTCGGAAACGGACTTTACCGAGGATCTAAAGGCGATAGACGTGCCGACCTTTGTCTTGCACGGTGATGACGACCAGATCGTTCCGTATCGGGATGCCGGCGTTCTGTCGACAAACCTGCTGAAGCGCGGAACGCTCAAGATTTCCGAGCTTCTCGCATGGCATGCTAACGAGGCGTGCGGAAACGATTAATCCAGATCGCTCGCGTTCAAGCGTAGCGGATTTACCTCACGTCTCACTTTCAGTATCTCTTGCGGCGGATGCGCCGGCGGCTCTCTTCTTCATTGGTGGGCCGGGGTTCGTGCGATAACACCCGAGAAATCGGGAACCGCTGCCTCTTGCAAATTGCACAGTATTTTTCGTGCGCTCCTCGTTTAAGGTGAAGTCAGATGGACAAGACCCGCATGTTGCGCATGTTTTTGCGCGTGGCCGAGGCAGGTAGCATTACGGCGGTGGCCAACGTTCTAGATTGCAGCGTGTCATACGTCTCGCGTGTAGTCTCGGAGCTTGAAGATGACCTGCACGTGCGTCTATTTGACCGGACGACACGCGGTATTAGGCTTACTGGGGTAGGTGAGCGCTACTATGAGCGCTGCGCACAGATCATCGCAGATCTCGACCGAGCCGATGCGGACGCAGCCGACGCAGCATCAATGAAACAGCCAGCGGGCATGCTGCGCATTCACGCGATGCCAGGTCTTGGGAGGAGGCATCTCGCCGCTTGCATCGTTGCCTATCAAAGACGATATCCAAACGTCGATGTCAGCCTTACCTTGTCGTCTGTGATGCCGCGTCTCGTCGAAGAGCAATTTGACGTATCGGTGGTTACTGCACAAACGCTCCCTGAGTCGGACTATGTAAGTGAAGTGACTACCGTCGGTCGCAGCATTCTGGTGACTGCGCCGTCGTATCTGGATATGCGTCGGTCTCTTTCAGTGGACGAACTAGTGGGCCATGCGTGCGTTGAGCTGGAATTGCCCAGCAGCTTAGATGAGAGTTGGCTACTTCAATGTGTGGACGGTGAAGTCATGCAGGACGAAATGAACGTGCGGCTGAAGGTCAACGATCCGGACGCACTGCGGGCAGCGGTGATTGCCGGGGGAGGAATTGGAGCGTTGCCACTCTACTGTGCGATCGATGATCTTCGGACAGGTAGGCTAGTTCGAGTTTCAGCCCAATTCCGTTTGTGGCCCTTTAACGTTTACTCGGTCTATCCTTCGCGCCGGTACGTGGACGCGAAAATCCACACGTTCGTTGAGTTCATTAAGCATGAGCTCGGCGTGAGGTTCGCCGAAGAAGAAGCCGAACTGCATCCATGGTGTGAAAGGGTCGAGAATTCGCTTCGTGGTGGTGAGTTCACCAGTGCTGATTCCGCCTCGCATGAGCAAGCTTGCGAGTTGTGCTAATGAGGTGACGTCTTACTAATCAGACGGGACGCTGAGGCGGCCCTTGAGGAGCGTGGGCCGCGAGAGCCGCGTAAGTGCGTAACGTCTCGTCCGATACGCTAGCTCGGATCGGGTGAGCGTGATATCGCGTACTGGGTCCAGGTGTTGTCCGCGAAACTGCCTGTTGCGTCTTCTGGTCCTCTCCTCAGGTTGTGTTGGCGAAATATGGCCTGCGTTGGAAGGCGATTCCGTCGGCCGTATTTCGGCGGCATGCTACGTGAATTCACGAAGTATCGAGAGGCGAGCCTGGTAGATGGGCGTCGCCACGCATTCTCGCGATCAGGGTCTGTGGAAGCAGTTAAGAGTCTCTCAACCTGCATGCGATTGTTCACCCTTGTATTCAGGTGCATGCTTGTCACGACAATTTGCAACATGGAGATTGCCCGAACGCCTCTATTACGACCCACCAAGTCTGACAATCACCAACATTATCTTTCAACCAAGCCGAGGTCAAATCGACGCATCGGCGATTGGGCTTAACCGAAGGAGCATCTTGATGGAAATGCGAATTGAATCCGACAGTTTCGGCGAAGTAAGTGTCGCTGCTGACAAGCTTTGGGGTGCGCAAACGCAGCGCTCGCTAGAGCACTTTAGCATCGGCAAGGATCTCATTCCCCGGGAAATGATCGCGGCGTACGCAGTGTTGAAGAAGGCAGCAGCCACGGTAAACCATTCGGGGGGAAGACTTGGAGAAGATGTTCGTGATTTGATCAATCGCGTTTGCGACGAAATACTCGCCGGCGAGCATTTCGAAATGTTCCCGTTGCATGTCTGGATGACGGGGAGTGGTACGCAGTTCAACATGAACATGAACGAGGTGATCTCGAATCGGTGTTGTCAGATTGCCGGCACTGCGATTGGCAGTAAGAAGCCGGTTCATCCGAACGACCACGTGAACATGTCCCAGTCGTCGAACGACTCCTTTCCGTCTGCGATGTACATTGCAGCGGCGGTTGGTACGGCGGAGCGTCTCCTGCCCGCGGTGCGTGAACTCCGGGACGCAATGGCCGCGAAAGCCGAGGAATGGGTTGATATCGTCAAGATCGGCCGCACGCACATGCAGGATGCGACGCCGCTTACGCTGGGACAGGAATGGTCCGGGTACGTCGGAATGCTTACCGAGAACCTGTCGAGAATTGACGCTTCACTAAGCGGAGTTTATAACTTGGCGCTCGGCGGGACGGCCGTGGGCACTGGAATTAATGCCGCTCCGGGCTTTGCCGAAGACGCCGCAGCGGCGATCGCAAAGCTGACAGGTATGCCGTTCGTCAGCGCGTCGAACAAATTTACTGTCCAGGGTTCCCATGACGCATTGGTGCAGCTTTCTGGATCATTGCGGACACTTGCTGTCTCGCTCTACAAGATCGGAAACGATATACGTCTGATGTCGTGTGGACCACGGGCGGGTTTTGCTGAACTTCTGATTCCTGAAAATGAACCGGGATCTTCGATCATGCCCGGCAAGGTGAATCCGACTCAAGCCGAAGCGCTTACGATGTTGGCGGTGCAGGTTATGGCGAATGACGTTGCGATCGGATTTGGCGGCGCGGGGGGCTACCTCGAGATGAACGTGTACAAGCCTTTGATGATTTCAAACCTGACACATTCGATTACGTTGCTCACCGATGGATGTACGAATTTCCGTCGATTTCTCGTGGAAGGTACTCAGCCAAATCTCAAGAAGATCAAGGAGTATGTCGATCGATCACTGATGCTCGTTACCGCCCTTGCGCCGGTAATCGGCTATGACAACGCGTCGAAGATCGCGCATCACGCAATGGATCACGATCTCACGCTGAAGGCTGCCGCCCTCGAATTGGGGTTTGTGACAGCGGATGAGTTTGATCGCATCGTTGATCCTGCAAAGATGGTAAAACCATACGTAGCAACCGATTGAGCGGAAGTCGAATCGGACAGCGATGAATTGTTTCTGTTCAATGAAGCACCTCGTTGAAGCTTAAATGAGCGTAGTTCATGGCGCATTGGTTCGTTGAAGTGAGTTCGATTCAACATGCCGAGCCGCGTGCCAGCGAATTGGCTTCCGGTGCGATTCCAGGATTAATGCGTCCCCTTTAATATCGATTCCGAAAAGTCGCGACTCGGAAGCAACCTCTGCGAATGGCGCCGGTCCATTTCAGCGCTTGCCATTGAACGGCGTTATACACATGTATAGTTTCGGATTCGTCTTTAATACACTATGCTAAATAAGGTGTGTGATGCGCTATGTGTCGGGATGTCGCGTGTGCGTTGTCCAAGATTAGAGTTCGCCGAGTGGATACCTCTCAGACTGTTGTCGCTATCGTTGATGACGACGAGGCGGTGCGCATAGCCACTTCAAGCCTCGTTCGTGCCATGGGATGGAGCGTGCAGACATTTGAATCGGCGGATGCGTTCCTTCAGTCCGAACACCTCTCAAATGCTTCATGCCTGATTTCGGATGTACTGATGCCCGGAATGTCTGGCGTGTTGCTACATGCAACGCTTCGCGGGCTTGGATATGCGCTGCCGACCATTTTCATTACGGGGTTTCCAACACCTGACCTCCAGGCTGAAGTTCTGGCGAACGGCGCGCTTGTTTTGCTTGGGAAACCAGTTTCTCTAGAGGATATTTCACACTGGGTCGGCGTCGCACTGGGCGATTCAAAGTCTACGTAATGTACCTTCGACTCCAACAGAAGCTGCGAACGCGCAAGATCGGTCGGGCGGTGATGTGGTATCGGATACGTCGTGCGGTTCGTGGTAACGGTGGTGGTGATTTCGGGTTTTCGGCTCGTCCCCGCCGGGCCGCCCCGTTCGGGAGCCTGTAAGCATAGCGTTATCGCGCAAGGGGAGGCAGACGATGATGTGGCGGCGACTTTCAATCAGGTATGAACATCGAAGCAGCGTGAAATTTGTGCAGCATGTCTGCTGAAGATAGTCAGAAAATCCATCGCGAATATCTGAATGTCCCAGTTCATCTCTATTGGAGACATATCAGGTTAAGATCAACAGTTCGACGATATATATTTTTGTTTAACCATCCGACAAAAGTATACTCGTCGTAGGCATTACTTCCTATGTAGATCCAGTTATGCAGAACGTTCGACATGTTGATCTCCTCAATCGACACCCCTTCGCCACCGAACGCCGGTGAGACGATGATGCCGGGGACAGGATTCCGAGAGTCGTGCTCAAGTCTCGTCGTCCATGAGATAAATTTAGACAAGCGAGAAAACAAAAACCATTCTACTAACCGGTTGCGTGGCTCCACGTAGGCGTATGCGGGTCATACTTGTGTATCGGCAGATAAATGGGCTACGCCAGTTTGCGCCAATCGGCGCCTAGCTAAGCTATGGGAATCGATCGAAGCATTAAGTGGCCGACTATACGAACATATATTGGCCTTGAATATTGGTGTGATATTTTTAGCCATATTCAGAGTTGCTAGTGGACGGCTCAGATAGGCGACTGCGATGGGTAAAGGGCCGGAAATTGCATGGGCGAAATTGCAGGACGCGATTGCACGAAGGTATTATTTCTATATCGGTCGGAAGGCGTTTCCTGAACCAATGTGTAATTGCGGGTGAACTCGTCACATCGTAAATTAGTTCCCATGTTGACGCTCCAAATGAAAGCGCTCCTCTATGCCACTGTCGATTGTTAAATGTGCTGGAGTGAGTGCGATCTGTGTCTTTGCATTGAGATGCATTTTCTGTCGTCAAATACATAGGCGCGTTTCTGGTTTGCAGCATCAGCGGTTCACCCTCGGGACTTAGAGCAAAGTAATGAGTCGCAATATCCGGCAATCAGACAGTGAACATGCACCGAATCGCGCAGATGCATTTGCACCACTAGACGTCGCGTTCGGCGGTTCTAGTGATGAGCCTGCTCCCGGTGCACACCTGATCACACCGCGTCGTGGCTACGAACATCACGGCATCTATGTCGGTCACGGCAAGGTCATTCACTATGCTGGCTTCGACAAGACCGCACATCGAGGGCCTGTCGAAGAGGTCTCACTCGAACAGTTCGCTGGCGGTTACGTCGTCGGCGTGCGACCGCATCCGTTGCGGAAGTACTCTGGGGAGGATGCCGTGCTGCGCGCTCGATCGCGCCTCGGTGAAGACCGCTATCGTCTGCTGACGAACAATTGCGAGCACTTCTGCGCTTGGTGCCTCCTTGGCGAAAGCCGCAGTGAACAGGTTCATGCATGCTTTACGCATCCGCGGATGTGCGTTCATGCGCTACTTTGCTTCGTATGTACCTTCATCGGCAGCCGGATAAATGGCAACCACGTCGTTGTCAGAGCAGCGTGAACCCTTGGAGTGTGCAACCATTTGCGCAAGCTCAGCCAGCGATATCTGAGTGGAGGACTGTGTGTTGAAAACCAGCAAGCAGGCGTATAGCGCGCGTGGCCCGCGTATCGTGCGGCTTGCGCTTTGCGGTGAGCAATCAATCCCTCAGGCTGACCGAACCGCCACCCGAGCACATGCTTTACTACGGCATGGGCAATCTGATGAGAGGTGCGACCGGCACGCACGACGCGTCAGAAGTATTCGAGGTCGTGCCTGAAGCGCCATTCGACGAGTGTGTACGCGCCTCTACAAGGATGCCATTCGGTGCGACTAGCGCGCGTCGATGTTCGAACTCTGTGTCGTTATCCACTGATTCGAATCCGTATTTTCTTCGGACATGACTTTGGACTTGTTGTTTAAACTCTCGATGAGGTCGCAGGAGAATTGTCTGTGTGCACGGAATTCTTCAAAGCGTACGTGCTCCGCTCTACGCTGCGTTGCTCGCCCACGGCACGGACCTGGACGTCAGGAACGTCGCCACCATGATTCCAAAGCTAGACCCGGTGCACATTGCGACGACAATGCGTCTCCTCGAGATGCCCGGTCGGCTGTCGCGTGCAGATGACCGAGTGGTGGAATTCCAGCGCACGCATCTGACAAACATGTTGATTGCTGGAATACGCAGCAGATGCAGGCGGCCCTTGACGGTTGGCGTAGCAAAGGTCAAGGGATCGGCGACGACTGGTTGCGCCGGCTGGGGCCGGCGCACTTCGCGCACGTAAATTTCCGGGCGGCGATGAGCTTTCCCATCGAGCGCTATCGGGAGACGCTACTGGATGCGGCGCCTTGGCGGCGCATGGTTAGGTTGTCTACTCAGCGCGAACAGCAGGCGGATGAAAGCGCCAGATCTTGCTTCAAAGAGATGAGAGCCGGAAATATGGGATCCGACCAAGGCGTTGATTTTAATAGAAAAAATAAGACTGGCCGCCAGATTTCGCTCGAAAAGGACGACTACCCCTTTCTGCGCCAACGCAACGCTTTATCAGGGCGTATGACGCATCAGCACCAAGCTTTCCGGCATTCGCGTCGCGCGCTGACGTCCAGATTGGGGTAATCGGACGACTACCCCGGATTCACTGGCTTGCTCAGCACATTGCCAGGCGCTAAAAGACAGCGATCGGCAATGTTGCGATTAATTTTCTACCATAAGCCCATTGGCTATGAAGACGTTGCTAGCCGCGCGCGCCCGGCAGATGGGACGAGCGCCCGCAGTGCTGGCATGCGGTACGTGAGAAGTTCGCAAACACGTCCCGTGCTTCAAGGTTCGCAAGGCGAGGGCGGCTCGATCAGGTGTTACCTGTTTGCAGTCGTATAGCGAAAGGGACGTTGAAACTGGACCGTCCCGACGCGTGCGCTACCACCACCGGCGCTAAAGCACGTGCCCCGCCCGCCATGCACGGCAAGGGAGTCGAGATGTCTCACGAACTCTACGTCCAGGCACTGAGCGCGATGTTCCTGTTCTGGAATAGCGTGCGCATCCTCACGTACCTTCCGACTATCGGCAAACTTCTCGCGCGGGAAGCGGACATGCGCAGCCACAGTCTGCTGAGTTGGGGCTGCTGGGCGCTCAGCAATGGCACCTTCGCACTCATGCTCCTCGAAATGAGCCAAGGGATCCCGAATGGCATGTTCTGGATGAATCTGGCCAACACCCTGATGTGCGTCGTCGTTTCGCTCATCATTCTGTTCAGGCGGTTCCCGCTCCTGCAAGGGAGTCTAAGCAAGGTCTATCGAAACGTCACACGGAGCGGGTCGAAACCCGGCAACGCGTTTGCCCAACCGGGGCTGCTGCATCTGGGCGAGCGCAGCCTCGCCGGGTGGGCCAATTTTGGGGGACATCCCGTGCCAGCCCGGCCGCCCGCACGATCCGGACGCCTCGTGCGTTGGATTGCGCCGGCAAGCGTGCTGGCGTTCGGGGCTGCGGGCGCCGTGACATACGATCTCTGGTCCGGCCATGACCCGCCAACGAGCGTCGAATCGAACGCAGGTGCACGACAGGCGTCCGGGACGATCAAGCCGGCGGCAGCGACGCCACCAGTGTCTTCGTCCGCGCAGGCCTTGCCGGCAACATCAGTGCCTGCTCGCCCAACCGCAATGGCCCGTGCGGAACCCGCCCAGCCTGCGCCTTCTACCTCGCCCGTCCGCCACGCGACGCCTTCCCGCGGCGTCGCTCCTCCTCACATGGCCGCAACAGGGCGAGCGGGTAAGGCGGGCGGCGCCGCGGCCCAGAATCGCGGGCATTGGGCGTCGCACTTCATGGCGAACGTGCGGCGGGCGCTTGGTCTGAACCGGCCGGCATCGCCAAAGCGGCCGCCGCCTTCGTCGGGCCATGACGCAACAGCAAGGTCGGCGCCAGAACATGGCGCTACGCTTGCGCGTGCTGAGAGCGACCGGCTTGTCCCTTCGCCCCCATTTGATCATGGCGGTACGCCACACCGTGATTTCCCGGTAGCGCGCCCAGCGGCCGGCTGGCCTGGTTCGCCGGACGATTTCGCGACACAGGACCGCCGCCGTTCGGCGCAGCAGGTCCCTGTGGATGAAGCGCGGCCAGGTGTCGTCGTCGAAGCGGCTCCCATCGTGTACTGGGCGCCGCCGCCTGTGTATCAGGCGCCTCCGGTTGCGTACGCGCAAGCGCCGGTTGTGTACGGCCGCGCATATGAGGCCGATGACTGGAACCGTCGGCAATGGCATGACAACGGCTGGCACAAGGGCTGGAAACATCGTCAGCACGATGACGACGAAAACGATTGATGCCTCGCGCACGGGGCCATCGATACGCGGGTCCAGGACCATCTCGCAGGTGAACACGCGAGGCATGGTACTGCAAACGATCAGCGCGGCTTCAGCTCGACGGGCGACTCGGCGCGATAACCCCCGCCTAGCGCTTTCGTCAGCGTAATGTCCTGCCCAATGATTTCGCCTCGCAGTGCGAGCAGTGCAACCTGTTCCGCGATCACCGGCTGGCGCGCCTCGAGTGCCGTGAGCCGGCTGCTGAGGCCGCGCTGGTAGTGGGCTTCGGCGCTGTCGCCCGCAAAGGCAATGGACTCGACCTTGCGGCGCTGCAAATCGAACTGCGTATCGAGCGCCTGCAACCGGCTGCCGGCTTGTGCAACATCTCGCACGGCGTTGAGCACGGCTTCGTTGTACTGATCGATCAGCATGTTGCTCTGCGCGCGCTCGCCGCCCAGATGCGCGTTGAGCAGGCCGCCATCGAAGATAGGCAGGGTGAGGCCGGGTATCAGGTTGATCTGCTGGCTCGCATGCGTGAAAAGATCCGCGAGATGCAGCGCGTTGACGCCGAAAAACGCCCGGATGTCGAAGCTCGGATAGAACGCGGCCTTCGCTGCGTCGATGCGGCTGAACGACGCCTGTACATACCAGCGCAACGCCTGCAGGTCGGGCCGCCGCGCAAGCAGTTCGTAGGAGAGCGTGGCGGGCAATGCCGCCTGCTGCGTGGGCAGCGGCGCCGGCGTAATGACGGGCAGATCGTGAGGCCCCGCGCCGATCAGCGCGCGCAACGACTCGCGATACCCCACGATGCGGTTCTGCGCCGAGACGAGCTGCTCCTCGATGGCCAGTTGCAGCGCCTTCGCGGCTTCCAGCTCGGTGCGCGATTCGAGGCCGCGCGCCACCCGCGCCTCGTGAGCCGCCACGCTAAACGCGGCGATATCGCGCGATTGTTTGAGCAGATCGATGAGCGCGTAGGTGGTCTGAATGCCGTAGTACAACTGTGCGACGTCGGCGGAAATTTCGAGTTCGACGGCCGACGTTTCCGCGATCCGCGCGTTGTTCACGCCAAGCGCTGCGGCAACCTGCGCGCGTTGCTTGCCCCAGATGTCGATGTTCAGGCTCGCGCCGAGCCCCACGAGGCCCGTCGTGTACCAGGGGCCCGTCAGCCCTTCTGCCGGAATGTTCTCTGCGAACGGGCCGAGAAATCCGTTTGCCGAAACGTGTGTGCGGTCGAGCAACGCGATTGCCGTCACCTGAAGGCTCGATCCGGCGCTCACGAGTTCAACGTCGGATCTGGCCTGAGAAACGCGCGTGCGCGCGATGTGCATCGTCGGCGCGGTGCTGAGCGCCTGATCGATCAGGGCGTCGAGCTGCGGGTCGTTGTATTGCGTCCACCACCGTGCGGCCGGCCAGCCTTCCTGCGCGAGATGGATGTCGTCGGCGAGGTTGATCTGCTCGGGCGCGATCGTGGCATCCGGCTGGCCATTGTGATGGATGAGCGCGCAGCCCGCGACCATGCACGAGACGCAGGCTGCGATCACCGTGAGATGTCGCCACTTCAGGCGGTCAGGATCGCGTTGGGCCTTCATGTGCGCACCGCCTGTGACGACGCCGCAGCGGCCGGCGCTTCGATGTGCCAGTCGGGCAGGCCCGCGACTTGTCGCGACAACTCGTCCATCGCCGCGGCGATGGAATCATCGGGAACGGCGGTGACCGCGATGCGGGCAGGCGCATGAGCGGCAGGCGGATAGACCGCGAGATCGTCGGCGTAACGCTCGAGCGCCGCGGCGGCCTGGTCCTGAACGGCGCGCGCCGCGTCGACCGCGCGGGGGCTGGCGCGATCCGCCACGGCGAGCACGTTGTGGAGCGCGTTGCCCGCGAGTGCAATCTCGCGGCTTTGCGCGATCACGGTCTGCGCCCGCAGCGTGAGCAGCGCGTGCTCGCCTTCCTGCCAGTTCGGCTCGATCGTCACGCGCAGGAGCGTCGCTTCGCAATCGTCCAGTTGCGCCCATGTCTTGAGTTCGAGCTGGGCATGGGACGCGTCCTGCGCCGTGCCCGCGCTTGCCTGCGGCGCCCGCAAAAGCGTACTGATCGCACGCAGCAAGGCGGCGAGTTTCTGGCGCAGCACATCGCCTTCGCCCTCGCGCCAGAAGGACATCTGCACGAAGGTCGCGACGCCCACACCCAGCAGGATGCCCACCATCCGGTCGCGGATTTCGGTGAGATTCGTCGTCGGGCCGAAATCGGCGAGCAAGGACAGCGAAAAGGTGAACAACAGCTGAACACCAGCGTAGGCAATGCGTTCCGATCCGGCCGAGATCCAGCCCGCCAGCGCGATCACGGGCAGCATCATCAGCAACAGGCCGACGATGCTCTCCAGTTGCGGCACGACGAACACCACCATGAAGAGCGCAAGCCCGCTGCCCGCGAGCGCGCCCACGATGCGCAGCACGGCGCGTTGCGTCGATGCGCCGAGGCTGGGCAGCGCGACGATGATGCACGTCAGCATGATCGTGTGTATGCCTTGCCAGTCCACCGCGTTGTAGAACACGTAGCAGGCCAGTACGGCCGCCGTTGTCTTGATCGCAAAGCGGAAATAGGACGGGTTGGTCCACGCGTCGGGCGCGACCATGGGCTCGGCCGCAGCGGCTTTGGCCGCAGGTCTGCCGGCGCTGGCGGCGCTCGCGAAGACATCGGAGAACGCCCGCAGCGCGCGCTGCATTTCCGCGGAAGCCGGGAGGGCGTCCACGGCGGCGCGATCTTCGGGCGCGGTGCTCGTCACGTAGCGATACGGCGCGCGGGCCATGACCGCGGCGTCGAGCGCCTCGACGTTCGCGCGCAACTCGCGCAGCATCGCGACCTGCGAAGCGCTCGCGCCCGGCCATTCACGCGGCAGTCGGCTCGCGGCGCGAACGAGCCTCGACACTGTCGCGATGCACGCAAGCTGTAGCGCCTGATGCTCGCGATACTCAGGGTCGCGCATGGTCGAAAAGCGCAGCAGCT
Organism: Paraburkholderia sp. JHI869; assembly: GCF_038900775.1. Taxonomy (NCBI): domain Bacteria; kingdom Pseudomonadati; phylum Pseudomonadota; class Betaproteobacteria; order Burkholderiales; family Burkholderiaceae; genus Paraburkholderia; species Paraburkholderia sp. JHI869. The sequence continues at coordinate 14,191 of NZ_JAYMSC010000033.1, read as the reverse complement.
TTTGTAGCGTCAGCGCCCCTTGCTGCACGGCTGCGAGGGGAATCGGCTCGACGTTCGCCGCGCCCTCGATCAATTGCGTAAGGCGTGTTTGCACCGCGCTCAACTGGCGATGGATGGCCTCGCGAAGTTGACGCTGCGGCTCGACCGGCAGCAGCAGGGTGTTGACGATGAGCGTGAGCGCGATCGGGTAGTTCACGGCGACCCACACCCACAGCACGGCGCGGATGAGGAGCTCCGCCTGGTCGGTCCGATCGACGAAGCTCTGCACATAGATGATCACGATGGCGACGATGAAGAACACAACACCGATCTTCAGCACGCGAATCAGATAGATGCTGCAGAACAGCAGCACGGTCGCAACGACGATGCGCACCAGCGGGTAGTCGAAGGTGAACTTGAGCAGGAGGATCGACAGGCCAATGGCGAGCGTCGAGCCGACGATGAACATGAGCCCGACGAGTCGCGTCATCACCACGTTCGACTGCGTCACGTAGAACACGACCAGCAGCGAGAGCGCGGCCTCGGGCACTTCGAGCGCCATCGAGGCGACGATCACGATGGCGCTCGTCAGCATGCAGCGCAGCATCACGTTGGCGCGCCCGGGAAATGGCGCGAACTCGCGCTCGAGGAAGCCGCGCGCTTCATGCAGCCAGTCGGGCAGGGCGCCTGCGAGGGATTCGGCGATGGCCATGTGCGTACCTCAGTGGCGTTCGCCGTCGTTGCGCCGCTCGGGATGGAGCAACGCGACCGCCGACGTGCCCACGCGAAAGAGGTTCGGGTCGGGATCGTCGATGCGGATCTTCACGGGGAAGCGCTGCGAGACATGCACCCAGTTGATCGTGCGCTGGACGTGCGGCAGGCCGCCGGGCAGCGCGAGGCCGCCTTCGCTGGGCGCGACGCCATAGCTGATCGAGTCGACGGTGCCCTGAAAGCGGCGGCTCGTGTCGCTCATCAGATAGACGGTGGCGGGCGTGCCGGGGCGGATGCCCTTCAACTCGGTTTCGCGGAAATTGGCCACCACGTACCAGCGGCGCGTGTCGATGAGCGTGAAGATCGGTTTGAGCGCCGATGCGTACTGGCCCGTGGAGGTCGTCAGCGAGGCGATGCGTCCGTCGAACGGCGCTCGCACGGTGGCAAATTCGAGGTTCAGTTCGGCAATCGAGATCTCGGCCATCACGACGGCGCGTTGCGCGACCAGCGCATCCACGCCACTCACGGCCGCAGCGGCTTGCTGCGCCTGCAACTGTGCGGCATTCAGTTCGGCCTGGGTGGAGCGCTGTGCGGTGCGGGCATGATCGATGTCCTCGGCCGATACGAAGCCTTTCGACAAAAGCGGCTCCATGCGGTGCAGCGTATCGCTCGCCTGGGACGCGGCGGCCCGCGCGCGCTCGACCGCGGCGCGCACCGATTCGGCGTTGTACTGCTGGGCGTTGACGGTGCGCTGGGTCAGCTCGATCTGCCGGTCGAGCGCGACGAGCGATGCACGGCTGCGCGTGAGCGCGTCCTGAAACGGCCGCGGGTCGATCTGGAACAGCAGATCGCCTTGCCTGACGGCCTGGTTGTCGCGCACCGGCAGATCGATGATGCGTCCACTGACTTCGGGGACCATGTCGATCGTATCGGCGTAGACGTAGGCGTCGTCGGTACGGGGCGTGCGATCGAGCTGCCGGATCACGAAGAGCAGCAACAGCAGCGTCAGGACGAGCAGTACGATGACCGGCCATTTTCTCTTCGATGTCTTGCTGGCTGGAGTCGCCATGGCGTGCACCTGAAGAATTGTCAGTGTTGAAAGAAGATCAACCAGGCAATGAGTGAAAAGAACGTCACGAGCGTGGGGTAGACGAGCGCAGGCGGCCCCAGCAGCCGGTCATGGCTCACGCGTTTGAGCGCGAGGAAAGTGAGGATGGCGAGCACGACGCCCGCAACGATGCAGAACAGCCAGCCGGGAAAGTAGGCGCCGACCACCGCGATCGAGGGCGACACGGCACAGCCTTGCAGAAGCAGGGACGCTGCGCAAGCCATGCACACTGCGCGCCGCGAATGGATGGTGCTTCCGGGTGGCATGAAAGTGCTCTCCACGTAATCGATCTTCGGCATGCAAGGCAGAACGCGCTCATTGAGCCGTGTGTCCCGCTCGAATGGCGCTGGCAACCATTCGTGTTGCCTGATCAACGTACACGAGCGAGGGCGCTGTCAGGTTAGTGAAGTCGTATCGTAGGTTGTGCGTATGTATACGACGAAATCGCTTAGCCACAGCCGTCCAGTGCGCTGCTACTTCCGCTTCCGACGGAAGCTTACGCGAGATGGAGGAGTGGCCGCGCGAACGTGGCGTGCTGGTGAGCGACGAGTTCGAAGCGGGTTGAGAAGCGGGTTGCGAAGCGCGCGAGAGAGCCCGGATTGAGCAGTATCGGCAGTGGCGCCGGCAAGGCAAAAGACCTTGGTCTCATGTTTCAGCGCCCCAGAGCTCAGTCCGGCGGCTTGCCGCCAAGGTCGACTGTATCGACAAAGTCCTCGGTCACGCGAGGCAATGTACGGCCGCGCTTCTTGACGAGCGCAATCGGGCGCACGAACGCCGGATCGTCGATGGGCCGCGTAACGAGCCCGCGCTCGGCATGCACTTCGCGAGCGGACTCAGGCAGAACGGAGATTCCGAGTCCGCCGCGCACCATTGCGACGGCGGTCATCATGTACATCGGCTCGCACGCGATATCGGGCGTGCAACGCGAGTTCGACAGCGCGGCATCCACCACCGCGCGCACACTGGTTCCCGGCGCGGTCAGCACGAGCGGCATCGACGCGAAATCGTCGACCGTTACCGTGCGCTTGCGGGCAAGCGGGTGGGTCTTCGGACAAACGATCACGAGCCGGTCCTCGCCCGTTTGCAGGACATCGAGCGTCGCATCCACGCTGTGGCCGCCCGTCAGCCCGATATCGACCTCTTCGTTGCGCACGAGTGCGTTGACGGCGCTCGCAACGACATCGCGGACCTGAAACCGCGCCTGCGGCACACGCTGGCGAAACGTCTGAATGAGTTCGGGCAGCGCACTGGCTGCGAAGGTCGGCAGACACGCGAGCCGCACCGTGCCGCTCGAGCCGTCGCCGAGTGCGCGCGCATCTCGCAGCGCCTGCTCCATATCGTTGAGCGAGCGCGTGAGGATAGGCAGCAATTCGCGGCCCGTTTGCGTGAGCGCCACGCTGCGGCTGTTGCGATCGAACAGTCGCGCGCCCACCGTTTCCTCGAGCCGGCGGATCTGCACGGTGAGCGCGGGCTGCGATAAATGCAGCCGGGCGGCCGCGCGCGTGAAGTTGCCCGCGTGGGCCACGGTCACGAAAGCACGAATGTCGCGGAGATTGAGATCCATAACGAACTGTGATTACTGCGATCAAATCATTTCAATTGCGTTATTGCAGCGCCGAACTTACGCTGGTCCGCACTAAAAGACAAGACTGGAGACACAACATGCTGCCTTTGCTGGGGCTCGTCACAATCGTGGTACTGCTGGCCGCGATTCTTTCAAAACGCATGTCGCCGCTCGTCGCGCTCATCATCGTGCCGATCGCCGCGTCGCTGATCGGCGGATTCGGCCTGCAGACGAGCAAATTCGTCATCGACGGATTGAAGAGTCTCGCGCCCGTCGTCGGCATGTTCGTGTTCGCGATTCTCTATTTCGGCACGATCACGGACGCGGGCACGCTCGATCCGATCATCGACCGCATCCTGCGCACGGTCGGCACCAAACCGACGCGCATCGTGGTGGGCACGACGCTGCTCGCGCTGCTGATTCACCTCGACGGCTCGGGCGCCGTGTGCTTTCTCGTCACGATCCCCGCCATGCTGCCGCTGTACGAGCGCCTGAACATGGACAAGCGCGTGCTGGCCGCGGCCGTTTCGATGGCGGCGGGCATCAACTTCCTGCCGTGGACGGGGCCGATGATCCGCGCATCGGCGTCGCTGCATTTGCCGATTTCAGCGCTTTTCAATCCGCTGATTCCGATACAGGCGATCGGCCTCGTGTTCGTGTTCAGCATGGCCTGGTGGCTCGGCTGGCGCGAGGAAAAGCGCCTCGGCTATTCGTCCGCGGGCGGCTCAATTCCGCTGCCCAAACGCGAACTCACGCCCGAGGAACAGGCGCTGCGCCGCCCGAAGAACTTCTGGTTCAACATCGTGCTGACGATCATCGTGCTCGGCACCATGGTCGTGATGGGCGAGAAGATTCCGCCCGCGATCATGTTCATGGTGGGCCTGTGCATCGCGCTGATGGTGAACTACCCGAACGTCGACATGCAGCGCAAGCGCATCGACGCGCACGCGCGCGCCGCGCTGATGATGGCGGGCATTCTGCTCGCCGCGGGTGTGTTCACCGGCATCATGCAGGGCAGCGGCATGCTCAAGGCGATGGCGCAGGCGGCGGTCGGCTTCGTGCCGCCTTCGTTCGCGGGGCAGATTCCGGTTGCGCTCGGCGTGCTGTCGATGCCGCTCTCCATGCTCTTCGACCCCGATTCGTTTTATTTCGGTGTCCTGCCGGTGATTGCCGAAGTGGCCTCTCAGCTCGGCGTACCGGCGGTGCATATCGGGCAGGCCGCGCTGCTCGGCCAGATGACCACCGGCTTTCCCGTGAGCCCGCTCACGCCCGCGACGTTTCTCGTCGTCGGCCTGTGCGGCATCGATCTCGCGGATCATCAGAAGTTCACGTTCCCGCTGCTGTTCGGCGCGTCGATCGTCATGACGATCGCGTGCGTCGTGCTGGGCGTGTTTACGCTGTAACCAGGAGTTGTCGACGTCATGAATCCGGTTGAATCATCAAGGCGCGTGCGCATAGGCGCGGGCGCAGGCTACTCGGGCGACCGCATCGAGCCCGCTGTCGAACTTGCGGAGCACGGTGCGCTGGATTACCTCGTATTCGAATGCCTCGCGGAACGCACGGTCGCGATCGCTCAGCAGACGCGCCGTCACCATCCCGACCTCGGCTACGATCCGCTGCTCGAAGCGCGCATGCGCGCCGTACTGCCAGTGGCGGTGAAGAATCGCGTACGCATTATTTCGAACATGGGCGCGGCCAATCCGCGCGCAGCGGCGATCAAGACCGCGCAGATCGCGCAGGAGCTTGGCCTGAGCGGACTGAAGATCGCCGCTGTCACCGGCGACGACGTGCTCGATGTCGTCCTGCAATCCAAACTGCGCTTCGAAGAGTCCGGCGACGACGTCAGCCGCTACACGGACCGCATCGTCTCGGCGAATGCGTATCTCGGCGCGGCGCCTATCGTCGAAGCGCTCGCGGCGGGCGCGGATATCGTGCTGACGGGGCGCGTCGCGGACCCGTCGTTGTTCACGGCGCCGCTCATTCACGAGTTCGGCTGGCGCATGGACGACTGGAACACGCTCGGGCAGGCGACCGTCGTCGGTCATTTGCTCGAATGCGCCGGGCAGGTGACAGGCGGCTACTTCGCCGATCCCGGCTACAAGGACGTGCCGAATCTCGCGCGGCTGGGTTTTCCGATTGGCGAAGTGAGCGCCGATGGCAGCGTCGTCGTGACGAAGGTGCCGCATGCGGGCGGCCGCGTGACCGAGGCGACGTGCAAGGAGCAATTGCTCTACGAGATTCACGATCCGCAGCGCTATTTTCAGCCCGATGTCGTCGCGGACTTCTCCGGGGTACGAGTCGTAGAGGAAGCGCAGGACCGCGTGCGCGTGACAGGTGGACGCGGTAACACTCGCACTGGCACGCTGAAGGTGTCGGTCGCGTATGTCGATGGCTACATCGGAGAGGGGCAGATTTCGTACGGTGGACCGGGCGCGGTCGAGCGTGCGCGGCTTGCGCTCGACATCGTGCGGGAGCGCCTGGCGACCACGGGCGTCGACACCAGCGAACTGCGCTTCGACCTGATCGGCGTGAATGCGCTCTATGGCGAAGCACTCGCGGCAAGTCACGCCGAGCCGTTTGAGGTGCGCGTTCGCGTGGCAGGGCGCGTGGCGAACGTAAAGGAAGCGGCGCGCATCGGCAACGAGGTCGAAACGCTCTACACCAACGGGCCTGCGGGCGGTGGCGGCGTCACCAAAGCGACTCGCGAGGTGCTTGCCGTGCAGTCCGTGCTGCTGCCGCGCGAACACGTGAGTCCGGCTGTCCAATTTGTCGAGGCAAGCGATGAAACTGCGTGAACTGGCCCACGGCCGCACCGGCGACAAAGGCAATACGCTGAATATTTCGGTGATCTGCTACGACGCGAAACATTACGCCCATCTGCGCAATGTCTTGACGCCGGAGCGCGTCAAGGCTCACCTCGCCGACGTGGTCAAAGGCGATGTCGTGCGCTACGAACTGCCGCTTCTGGGCGCGTTCAACTTCGTGCTCGGCAACGCGCTCGGGGGGGGCGTCACGCGTTCGCTGGCGCTGGACGCGCACGGCAAGTCGATGAGCATGGCGCTCCTCGATATCGAAGTGGAAGACCTTCCGGGCTGAACGAGATGTTCAGGGTTCACCCTGGTGCCTGTTCGTCCGCGAAAATTTGTATGATGACCCGATGACATGGTGAATCTGATGATATGTTCGAGAAAATTCCCGCAAAGGCGCTGAGCGATACGGTTGCACAACAGCTGCTCGCGCAGATCGACAAGGGCACGTTCGCGCGCGGCGGCAAGCTGCCGACGGAGGCCGTGCTCGCGCAGGAGTTCGGCGTCAGCCGCACGGTGATCCGCGAGGCCATTTCGCGTCTGAAGAACGAAGGCGTGGTCGAACCGCGGCAGGGCAGCGGCGTGTATGTATCCGCGCATGGCGCGATCCGGCCGTTGCGCATCGACTATGCGGAAGCGATGGAAGGCGGCTCGGTGCTGCAGATCCTCGCGGTGCGCCGCGCGATCGAAGCCGAAGTCGCGGCGGAAGCCGCCATGCGGCGCACCGACGCCGACATGATGGCCATCGACGCCGCGCTTAAAAAGATCGACGAAGCCGTCACCGAAGGCCGCGATGGCGTGGCCGAAGACGTCGCGTTTCACCGTGCGATCGCGACTGTTACGGGCAATCCGTACTTCCTGAAGACGCTGACGTTTCTCAATCAATACCTCGAAGCGGGCACGGTCGTCACGCGCCGCAACGAGGCGCTGCGCGAAGACTTCTCGCGCCAGGTGCGCGACGAGCACGCCGCGATCGCCGCGGCGATCCGCGCAGGCGACCCCATGGCCGCGCGCAACGCCGCACAAACGCACATGTACAACGCGGCGCGCCGTTTGGCCGAAGCCGGTATCTGCTGATTCGTAGAGGAAAGGGTATGTCGAGAAATGTCGGAGTGATCGGTCTGGGCGCGATGGGCATGGGTGTCGCGCGTTCGCTGTTGCGCGGCGGTTTCAACGTCCATGCGTGCGACGTGCGCCGCGAAGTGCTCGACCAGCTCGTAGCCGATGGCGGCACGGCCTGCGCGAATCCCGCCGAGCTTGGCGCGCAGTGCGATGTGGTCGTCACGCTCGTCGTCAATGCAGCGCAAACGGAAACGGTGCTGTTCGGCGAGCAGGGCGCGGTCAAATCGATGAAGCCGGGCGGCGTGGTGATCGCTTGCGCGACCGTTGCGCCCGACTTTGCGATCGACCTCGGCCGCCGCGTGGAAGCGGCCGGCCTGCAAATGCTCGATGCGCCTGTTTCGGGCGGCGCGGCACGCGCCGCCTCGGGCGAGATGACAATGATGACGTCCGGGCCGGCCGCCGCGTATGCCGCCTGTGAGGACGTGCTCGCCGCGATGGCGGGCAAGGTGTACCGGCTCGGCGAGCAGCATGGCGCGGGCTCGAAGGTGAAGATCATCAACCAGTTGCTCGCGGGCGTGCATATCGCCGCCGCCGCCGAGGCGATGGCGCTCGGCCTGCGCGAAGGCGTCGATCCCGACGCGCTCTACGACGTGATCACGCACAGCGCCGGCAACTCGTGGATGTTCGAGAACCGCGTGCCGCACATTCTCAACGGCGACTACACGCCGCTCTCGGCCGTCGACATCTTCGTCAAGGATCTCGGCCTCGTGCTCGATACCGCGCGACGCTCGAAGTTTCCGCTGCCGTTGTCGGCGGCTGCGCACCAGATGTTCATGATGGCTTCGACGGCCGGTCACGGCGGCGAAGACGACTCCGCCGTCATCAAGATTTTCCCGGGCATCGATGTGCCCGCGAAGCGCTGAGCGGGAAGGGCGCAACGACATGACGCACATGAACGCCTCTGCCGGCAAGCCGCTGCTCGGCTGCATCGCCGACGATTTCACGGGCGCGACCGATCTCGCGAACATGCTGGTGCGCGGCGGCATGCGCACCGTTCAGACGATCGGCGTGCCCGGCGCCGACATGCGCATCGAAGCCGACGCGCTCGTGGTCGCGCTGAAGTCGCGCACGATCGACGCCGCCGACGCCGTGGCGCAGTCGCTAGCCGCGCTCGAATGGCTGCGTGCGCAAGGCTGCCGCCAGTTCTTCTTCAAGTACTGCTCGACCTTCGATTCGACCGATAAAGGCAACATCGGGCCCGTCGCCGACGCGCTCCTCAACGCACTAACGCCAGGCGACGGCGCCGTACCGTTCACCATCGCGTGCCCCGCGTTTCCGGAAAACGGCCGCACGATTTATCGCGGGCATCTGTTCGTCGGCGACGTGCTGCTCAATGAGTCGGGCATGGAGCATCATCCGCTCACGCCGATGACGGACGCGAACCTCGTGCGCGTGCTGCAACGGCAGACTCGCTCGAAAGTTGGCCTCCTGCGCTACGACGCGGTGGCGCAAGGCGCACAAGCCGTGTGCGCATCGATCGACGCGTTGCGCGCCGAAGGCGTGCGCATGGCAATCGCCGACGCCGTCTCGGACGCCGATCTCTACACGCTCGGGCAAGCGTGCGCGGACTTGCCGCTGATCACGGGCGGCTCCGGTGTCGCGCTCGGCCTGCCCGCGAATTTCCGCCGCGCCGGTTTGCTCGCCGATGCCGCCGATGCGGGCGAGCTGCCGCGTATCGAAGGCGCATCGGCGGTGCTGGCGGGCAGTGCGTCGAAAGCGACGAATGCCCAGGTTGCCGCGTGGCGCCAGGCGCGTCCTGCGTTCCGCATCGATCCGCTCGCGGCGGCGCGCGGCGAGCCCGTTGTCGAGCACGCGTTGGCTTTCGCGCGCGAGCACATGAACGCGGCACAGCCGCAGCCCGTGCTGATCTACGCGACAGCATTGCCCGACGAAGTGAAAGCGACGCAGCGCGAACTCGGCGTGGCGCAAGCCGGGGAACTGGTCGAGCGCACGCTCGCAGCGATTGCGCGCGGTCTGCGCGATCTCGGCGTGCGCAAGTTCGTCGTCGCGGGCGGCGAGACCTCGGGCGCCGTGGTGCAGGCGCTGGGCGTCGACACGCTGCGTATCGGCAAGCAGATCGATCCGGGTGTGCCCGCAACCGCCACCATCGGCGCCGAGCCGCTTGCGCTTGCCCTCAAATCCGGCAACTTCGGTGCGGTCGACTTCTTTGCGAAGGCGCTGCGTATGCTCGACGGAGACGCGCAATGACAGCCGCGATTCATACGAGCGACGAAGCGAAGATCCGCGAAGAGATCTGCGTCACGGGCGCGAGCCTGTACGAGCGCGGTTACACCGTGGGCAGCGCGGGCAACATCAGCGCGCGACTCGACGACGGCTGGCTGATCACGCCGACCGATGCGTGCCTGGGCCGCCTCGATCCCGCAGAAATCGCCAAAGTCGATCTCGATGGCAACGCGGTTTCGGGCGGCAAGCCTTCAAAAACGCTGGCGCTGCATCGCGGCGTGTACGAGCGCAACCGCGAAGCGCGCGGCATCGTGCACACGCATTCGACCCACCTTGTCGCGCTGACGCTCGCAGGCGTCTGGAGCGACGCCGACGTGCTGCCGCCCATCACGCCGTATTACGTGATGAAAGTCGGCCACATTCCGCTAATTCGCTACAAGCGCCCTGGCGATCCGCAAGTGGCGCAACAGATCGCCGCGCTTGCCGACAGCGTGCGCGGCGTGCTGCTCGAACGGCTCGGGCCGGTCGTTTGGGAGCGTTCCGTTTCACAGGCTTCGTGCGTGATCGAAGAACTGGAAGAGACGGCGCGCTTGTGGCTGATGACGAACCCGCGTCCCGCGCCGCTCGGCGACAGCGCGCTCGACGAGTTGCGTACGGTGTTCGGCGCGCGGTGGTAACGAGTTCGAACGCATCGAGCTTTCTGCGTGTCCACGCAGACCATTAGTATCACTAACATTAAAGAAAGCCGGAAGGAGACAACGCATGACAAGCTATCAGGCGGCATCCGTTCGCCCTGCAACAACCGCCGCCGCAGCCGGGCAACCCGGCGCGGCCGAAATCGAACGCACCTATGGCAAGGTGTTCTGGCGCATCGTGCCGTTTCTGATGCTGTGTTATGTGGTCGCGTATCTGGACCGCGTCAACGTGGGTTTTGCGAAGCTGCAAATGTCGCAGGACCTCGCGTTCAGCGAGACCGTATTCGGCCTCGGCGCGGGCGTGTTCTTCGTCGGCTACTTTCTTTTCGAGCTGCCCAGCAACATCCTGATGCATCGGCTCGGCGCGCGTATCTGGATTGCGCGCATCATGATCACGTGGGGCCTGCTTTCTGCCGTGTTCGTATTCGTACGGACTCCAACGCAGTTCTATGCGCTGCGCTTTCTGCTCGGTCTCGCCGAAGCGGGCTTCTATCCCGGCGTCATTCTCTATCTCACGTACTGGTTCCCGTCGCATCGTCGCGCAAAGATCATCGCGGTGTTCATGTCTGCGATTCCGGTTTCGGGCATTTTCGGCAATCCGTTGTCCGGCTGGATCATGCAGACCTTCGATTCGCATCACGGCTTTGCGGGCTGGCAATGGATGTTCGTGATCGAAGCGGTGCCGGCCATCGCCATCGGTATCGCGACGATCCTGTATCTCGACAACGGCATTGCCAGCGCGAAATGGCTCACGCCGCGCGAAAAGAAACTGCTCGCCGACGAAATCGCCGCGCAGCCACAGGAAGCAGCGAAGTCGCATTCGCTGGGCGAGGTGTTTCGCGATCCGCGCACGTGGTGGATGTCGCTGATCTATTTCGCGTTCGTCACGGGCCAGTACGGACTCACGTTCTGGATGCCGACACTCGTGAAATCGACCGGCGTGACGGGCGCATTCGAAATCGGCCTGCTGAGCGCGATTCCGTTTCTCGTCGCGATCGTCGTGATGAACGTGATGGGGCACAGCGCGGACAAGCGCCGCGAGCGTCGCTGGCATCTGATCGGGCCGGCGCTCGCGGGCGCAGTCGGCTTCACGGTCGCGGCTTCGTTCGCGAACAACACGGCCGTGTCGATCGTGTTCCTTTCGATTGCCGCTGCGGGTGTGTTGACCTGCGCGCCGCTCTTCTGGTCGCTGCCCACGGCGTTCATGTCCGGCGCGACGGCGGCCGCGGGCATCGCGATCATCAATTCGATCGGCAATCTCGCGGGCTTCGCAAGCCCGTATATGATCGGCTATCTTAAGGATCTCACGCACAGCACGCAGTCGGGCATGTACGTGCTTGCCGCGATGCTCGTGATCGGCGCGCTCGCCGTCTGGCTGACGCCCGCTCGGCTCGTGAACCGCTAAACACCCGTATTCAAGGAGTTGCTTCGATGCCACGCTTCGCCGCCAATCTGTCGATGATGTACAACGAGCACGCGTTTCTCGACCGTTTCGCCGCCGCCGCGCGCGACGGTTTCGAGGCCGTGGAGTTCTTGTTTCCGTATGAGTTTCCGGCCGCTGACATCAAGGCGCGGCTTACCGAAAACGGCCTGACTCAAGCGCTTTTCAATGCGCCGCCGGGCGACTGGGCGGCGGGCGAACGCGGCATGGCATCGTTGCCGGGCCGCGAGGACGAATTTTGCCGCAGCATCGAGACCGCGCTCGAATACGCGCGTGTGCTCGGCAACGACAAGCTGCATGTGATGGCCGGTCTCATCAAGCCGGAGCAATCGCGCGTCGCGCATCGCGAGGTGTATCTGAAGAACCTCGCGTATGCGGCGAAGGCCGCCCAGGCGGACGGGATCACCGTCGTCATCGAGCCGATCAACACGCGCGACATTCCCGGCTTCTTTCTGAACCGGCAGGACGACGCGCAGGCTATCTGCGCGGAAGTCGGCGCGCCGAACCTGAAAGTGCAGTTCGATCTCTATCACTGCCAGATCGTCGAAGGCGATCTCGCCGTCAAGCTCAAGCGCGACATGAAGGGCATCGGGCATATCCAGATTGCGGGCGTGCCCGAGCGTCACGAGCCGGATATCGGCGAAGTGAACTATCCGTATCTGTTCTCGCTGATCGACGAACTCGGCTACGACGGCTGGATCGGTTGCGAATACCGGCCGCGCGCAGGCACGTCGGAAGGGCTCGGATGGATCAGGCCGTATGTGAAGGCGCGTGCCTGATACGTGCCTGAGCGCATTGAACGGACACTTAAGGAACAACAGGAACATGAAAGTACTGATCACGGGCGGTGCGGGATTTCTTGGCCAGCGTCTCGCGCGCGAACTGCTCGCACGCGGCGAACTAAAGGGCGCGGACGGACTGCGTGAGCCGATCACCGAACTGGTGTTGCTCGACGTCGTCGCGGCGCCGGGGCCGAATGACGAACGCGTGCGTGTGGAAGTCGGCGACATAGCCGAGCGCAGCGTGCTCGAGCGTGTGATCGACGATAAGACCGCGGCGATTTTCCATCTCGCGGCGATCGTCAGCGGCCAGGCGGAAGCGGACTTCGATCTCGGCATGCGGATCAATCTCGACGCGTCGCGGCTGCTGCTCGACGTGTGCCGCGAGCGCGGGCATAAGCCGCGCGTCGTGTTTACGAGTTCGGTCGCCGTCTATGGCGGCGATCTGCCTGATGTCGTGCTCGATGAAACCGCGTTGAACCCGCAGTCGTCGTATGGCGCGCAGAAGGCCGTCGCAGAATTGCTGCTCAATGACTTCTCGCGGCGCGGTTTCGTCGATGGCCGCGTGCTGCGCCTGCCGACCATCAGCGTGCGGCCGGGCAAGCCGAACGCGGCGGCGTCCTCGTTTGCGAGCGGCATTATTCGCGAGCCACTGAATGGCGAGCCGGCCGTATGCCCGGTGAGCGGTTCGACGCGGTTGTGGCTGCTGTCGCCACGCAAGGCGATCGAATGTCTGATCGCGGGCTGCGAGATCGACGGCGCAGCGCTAGGGAACCGGCGCACGGTGAATTTGCCCGGCGTGTCGGTGACGGTCGACGACATGATCGCCGCGCTGCGCGAAGTGGCGGGCGATGCTGTTGCGGCACGGATCGAATGGAAGGCGGATGAGCGTGTCGAGAAGATCGTCGGTAGCTGGCCCGCGCAGTGGGACGTTGCGCGCGCGACCGAGCTTGGGCTGCAAGGCGACGCGTCGTTCAGGGACATCGTGCGCGCGTTCGTCGACGATGAGCTCGGCGGGAAGATTCTGCAGCGTTGATTGCGCGGCTTTTCGTCATTACTTTGTAATAACAGGGGCAGCGACGGGTTGATTCTGGCGCCTGCGTCACGCAACGCGCAGCGTCGTATCGATGCGCGTGCCCCGCTTGATGAAGAGCGTGACTGGCGTCTTTTCGCAGATTTCGGCAAGGCGTGCGCGCTGCGCTTCTTCGAGCGGTCCGTCAACCGCGACGCCGCGGCGGATGTACTGGGTTCCATCGTGATCGGCATGCAGGCTGACCTCGACGGCGATCGTGGCGGCGGGCCACGTCTTGCGCTGCATGTACATGCGCAGCGTGGCGGCCGTGCATGCAGCAAGCCCGGACAGCACGAACGCGAATGGCGCGGGGCCGCGATCCTGGCCACCTTCGTGCGGGCCTTCGTCACCGGTCAGCGCGTGGCGGCCAGCCTCGATGGCGACGACGTAGTTGGGCGCGTCGCCGGCGAGGCGCGCAGTTGCAGAAGCGAGCGGCATGGGTAACTCCTCGAATGTGGTGCGATCTCGTGCGCGAGACCCGTTGAAAGAACGTGGCTGAAAACTCAGTCGAGCTGCGCGACGATCGCCTTGGCTCGCTCGACTATGGCATGGTCAGGGCAAAAAGCGGACATTTCAAAAAAGCCGTAGCATCAAATGTCATGGCCAGATACAGATGTCGTCCTGCCAGCCATTTACAGATGTCGCATCTTTCTCTGTTTCTGTGTTCACTCATTGTTGAAGGTCAGCGGTTGAAGCAGCAGGGCGCCTGCGTTCAGCGGACCCTGGCTG
>NZ_JAYMSC010000032.1:0-100654 GCF_038900775.1 Paraburkholderia sp. JHI869 | reverse complement strand
GCTATGGGGTGGGCGCGGCCGGCAAGATGCGGCGGCGCTCGAGGCCCTGCACGAAGCGCGCGAAAACGAAGGCGGCTTGCCGCTCTTTGGCGGCGGCTTTTCCGCTCTCTCTCACGCTGGCCTCGCGGCCCCCCGGTTATACCTGTAGGCGCGTTAGACCAACGCCTCGATCAGAGCCATTTCACGGCTCGTCATCAGCTTTTCGATATCCATCAGGATGAGCATGCGGCCTTCCACGGTGCCGAGGCCCGTGAGGTACTCGGTCGTGAGCGTCGCGCCGAACTCCGGCGCGGGCATGATCTGCTCCATCTGCAGCGTGAGCACGTCCGACACGCCGTCCACCACCATGCCGACCACGCGATGCGCGACGTTCAGGATGATGACGACCGTCTGGTGGTCGTACTCGACACGGCCCAGATGGAACTTGATGCGCATGTCGACGATCGGCACGATGATGCCGCGCAGGTTGATCACGCCCTTGATGAAATCGGGCGCGTTCGCGATGCGCGTCACGCTGTCGTAGCCGCGGATTTCCTGCACCTTCAGGATGTCGATGCCGTACTCTTCCGCGCCGAGGGTGAAGACGAGGAATTCCTGACCGCCTGCGTCGGCCTGCAGCGCGTCGCGGCGTTGCGCGCCGGCAAGCGCGCCGTGCGCGCCGCCTTGAATCGATTGGACTTCTGCCACGTTAGCCCCTGAACGGTTGGGAGATGATGGGTTGAATGCGTGCGGACTTCATTACGATCATGCGAATTCGGCGAACGCACCCGAATTGGCGCTGGCGCTCACGCCGTGCGTGGCGCGCGTCTCGCGATTGAGCGCGGCCACGTCGACGATCAGCGCAACGCTGCCGTCGCCGAGAATGGTCGCCGCCGAAATGCCGTGCACCTTGCGGTAGTTCGTTTCGAGGTTCTTCACCACGACCTGCTGCTGGCCCACGAGCTCATCGATCAGCATGGCGAAGCGACGGCCCTCGGTTTCCATGATCGTGACGATGCCCTGCGTCGGGTCGGTGCGCGCGCCTTCCACGTTGAACGCCTTGTGGAGCGCGACGAGCGGCAGGTATTCGCCGCGCACGCGCACCACGCGGTCGCCGTTGGTGACCGTGTAGATGTCTTCGTGGCGCGGCTGCAGCGACTCCATCACGAAGTTCAGCGGCAGGATGAAAATTTCTTCGCCGACCTTCACCGACATGCCGTCGAGAATCGCCAGCGTGAGCGGCAGCACGATGCGCGTGGTGCTGCCCTTGCCCGCGTGCGAGGTGATCTCCACGTGGCCGCCCATCGCCTGGATGTTTCGCTTGACCACGTCCATGCCCACACCGCGGCCCGACACGTCCGTCACTTGCTCGGCGGTCGAGAAGCCCGGCAGGAAGATGAGGTTCCAGACCTCGTCGTCGGACATGGTGTCGCTCACCTGCATGCCCTGCTTGATCGCCTTGGCGAGAATCTTGTCGCGGCGCAGGCCCGCGCCGTCGTCGCTCACCTCGATCACGATATTGCCGCCGTGGTGCGCGGCGGACAGCACGAGCTGGCCCGTGGAGTCCTTGCCCGCGGCGCGGCGCGCTTCCACGGTTTCGATGCCGTGGTCGAGCGAGTTGCGCACGAGGTGGGTGAGCGGGTCGATGATGCGCTCGATGAGGCTCTTGTCGAGTTCGGTCGCTTGACCGAAGGTGACAAGCTCGACTTCCTTTCCGAGCTTCGCCGCGAGATCGCGCACGAGGCGCGGGAAGCGGCTGAAGACGTAATCCATCGGCATCATGCGGATCGACATCACCGCTTCCTGCAGATCGCGCGCGTTGCGCTCGAGCTGCGCCATGCCGTTGTAGAGGCGGTCATGCAGCGCCGGGTCGAACGTGCTGGTCGTTTCCGCCAGCATGGCCTGCGTGATGACGAGTTCGCCCACGAGATTGATCAGCTGATCGACCTTTTCGACGCCCACGCGAATCGAGCTGCCTTCCGCCGAATTCGCGGCTGCGGCCGGACGCGCCTTGCGCTCGCCTTCGGGTTGCGCGGGCGTGGCGACGCCCGGCGCGCTTGCCGGAGGACGCGGCGCTTCCAGTTCCGCGTGCGGTGCGGGCGGCGGGGGCGCAATCACGGCGGGTGCGCTCGCGACTGGCGCCACCGGTGCTGCGGGCGGCGCGGCGGGTGCCGGTGCAGCCGCAGGCGCGGCCGCGGCCGGCTGCGCGTCGCCCTGGGGCGCTGCGCCGCGGCCGATCGCAATCTGCTTCTCGTCGATCACGAAGCAGCACACCGCGATGATGTCGTCGGAGGTCACATCGGTTTCGAGCCACAGCGTGAGATCGTCGCCGGTCTTCACCTGGCCGAGAATGCGGCCGAGGTTGCCAAGCTCTTCGACGAGCAGCTCCTGGTCCTTCGCGTCGACGGCGCGCAGCGTGACGCGCAGGTGCGGGCCTTCCGCGCTCGCATCTGCACCCGCATTTGCTCCGTTGGCGGGCGCCGAGCCTGCTGCATCGATCGCCTCGCTCACGACGTGCTCGGGCGCGCCCGAGCCTGCACCCAGTGTGCTGTGCATTTCGAAAGCGGCTTCGAGATCTTCTTCCGAATCGCCAGCGCTTGCCTGCGGCGCCGGAGCGGGCGCGGGGGCCGGCGCCGGTGCGGGTTCAGGCGCCGGTGCGGGTACGCCGCGGCTTTCCGCATAGAGGCGCTCGAGCTTCGTGCGCACGGCGGCAGCCGCTGCCGCATCGGGCTCGGCGCTCGCGCGGTAGGCGCCGAGCTGATCGGAAAGCACGTCCTTCGTTTCGAGGAACGTGTCGATCATGTCCTTGCGCAGCACGAGCTCGTTGTTGCGAGCGCGGTCGAGCAGCGATTCGAGAATGTGGGTCGTCTCGGTCAAGGCCGTGAAGCCGAACGTCGCCGCGCCACCCTTGATCGAGTGGGCCGCGCGGAAGATCGCCGCCAGATCCTCGGGATCCGGGCGGCCGACGTTCAGGTTCAGGAGAAGCTGCTCCATCTGCGCGAGCAGTTCGTCCGCCTCGTCGAAAAACGTCTGATAAAACTGAGTGATGTCGAGAGTCATTGCTCTTTCACCGCGTTAATTGCCTGGTTGGTGCCGGGTTAGTCGCCGCGCGGCACCTCAAGGGTGGGCCTCGCCGAGCGCGCTCGCCAGATCGACGAGCAGTTCGGGGTCCACCGGTTTTTCGATCCAGCCGGTCGCGCCTGCGTCGCGTACGGCTGCCTTGAAGCCTTCGTCCGATTCCGTGGTCAGCACGAGGATGGGCGTTTCGAAGTACGAAGGATTCGCCCTCAACTGCTTGATCAGGTCGAGCCCGCCCATACGCGGCATGTAAAGGTCGGTGAGCACGAGATCGAAGCGCTGGGCGAGTGCGTGCTCGAGCCCTTCTTCGCCGTCGCTCGCCACTGTCACTTCGTAGCCTGCCGAGCCGAGCGCCGCACGCAGGATCTCCCGCATGGACACCGAATCGTCGATCGCCAGAATGTTCCTGATCATCCGTTCCTCGTTGTCATTGCGCTGCCGGCGCGACGCTCACCGCCGGCGCCAGCGCCGTTGCCATCTTCGGCGCGAGCTGGACGGGCGCGGGCGCCGCCTTGACCGGCACGGCGTCCGGCGTGAGCCCGGGCAGGCTCTTGCCCGAACCCGCTGCGTCGTCGGAGAGCGTGGTGGTGGTCGAGTCGTCGTGCATGAGCGCGTCTTCGGACTTCCTGTTCAATACGATGATGCTGATACGGCGGTTTTCCGGGTCGAGCGGATCGGCCTTGTTCAGGTTCTGCGTCGAAGCCAGACCGAGCACGCGCAACACCTTCGATTCGTCCATGCCGCCCGCGATCAGCTCGCGGCGCGAAGCATTCGCGCGGTCGGCGGAAAGCTCCCAGTTGCTGTAGCCCTTCTCGCCGCCGGCGTACGGCACGGCGTCGGTGTGACCCTGCACGACGATGCGGTTGGGCACATCGTTGAGCGTCTTGCCGATCGCCTGCAGGATGTCGCGCATGTACGGCTCGACCACGTCGCGCGCCGTTGCGAACATCGGGCGCTTCTGCGAGTCGACGATCTCGATGCGCAGGCCCTGCAGCGTGGAGTCGATGCGGATCTGCTGCTTGAACTGGCGCAGCACCGGGTTCGCCTCGATCGCCGCCATCAGCTTCACCTGCAGGTCGTGCAGGCGCACCTGCTCCTTGCGTTCGAGCGAGCCTTCGAGCTGCTTCGAGGCGTCGTCGTCGTTGTGCTTCGACTGGTTGCGCTCCGAACGCTCGGTCGCGCCGTCGCTGCGGCGCGTGACGCCCTGGTCCTGCGACGAGATGTCCCGGCCGCCGCCCTTCAGGATGCTCGAGTCTTCGGCGCTGCGGTCGCCGCCCCAGAGCGTGATCTTCATCGGCTGATTGAAGTAGTCGGCGATGCCCTTCAACTGCACCGTCGATGCCGACGACAGCAGCCACATCAGCAGGAAGAACGCCATCATCGCGGTCATGAAGTCCGCGTAGGCGAGCTTCCACGCGCCGCCATGATGGCCGGCCTTCTTCGGCGCGGCGCGCTTGACGACGATTGCGCGGTCCTTGTTGTTGCTCATGGGCCGGTCCTTACTTCGCCTTCACGCGGCGCACGTGCTCTTCGAGCTCCGTGAACGACGGACGCTCGGTCGAGAACAGCACCTTGCGGCCGAACTCCACGGCAATGGCCGGCGCGTAGCCGTTCAGGCTCGCGAGGATCGTCACCTTGATGCACTGGAACATCTTGGTCGACTCGGTCACGCGCTGCTCGGCGAGGCTCGAGAGCGGGCCGATCAGGCCGTACGAAAGCAGAATGCCGAGGAAGGTGCCCACCAGCGCCTGGGCGATCATCTCGCCGAGAACTGCGGGCGGCTTGTCGGCGGAAGCCATGGTGTGGACCACGCCCATCACGGCCGCGACGATACCGAACGCCGGCATGGCGTCACCCACCTTGGCGAGCGCATGCGCGGGCGCCTCGCCTTCGGCGTGGTGCGTTTCGATTTCCTCGTCCATGAGGCTTTCGATTTCGAACGCGTTCATGTTGCCGCCCACCATCAAACGCAGGTAGTCGGTGAGGAATTCGACGATATGGTGATCGGCCAGGATCTTCGGGTACTGCGTGAAGATCGGGCTCTTCTGCGGATCGTCGATATCCGCTTCGAGCGTGAGCGTGCCTTCCTTTCGCGCCTTCGCGAGCAGGACATAGAGCAGCGCGAGCAGCTCCATGTACACGTCCTTGTTGTATTTGGCGCCCTTGAACAGCGTGGGAAGCACGCGCAAGGTGGCCTTGATGGTCTTGATGCCGTTGCCGAGGATGAACGCGCCGAGGCCAGCACCGCCGATCATGAGCAACTCCATCGGCTGCATGAGCGCGCCGAGATGGCCGCCCTCGAGTGCGTAGCCGCCGAAGACGCAAAGGATCGTCAGGAGTGTTCCAACGATAATCAGCACAGCCGGGTCCTCACTAAGAAATGCGCCGCGAACCGCCGTCGGCCCGCGCCCTTAGCTGGGTTTACGGCAACTGCGCGGAAAACTTTGGGTTTGGATGGGCGCGGATCGTAAGCTGGCCGGGCATCTGCCGTCTGCACTGCCTCGGCATGACGGAGAAATCTGGGGCCGGTTCGCAAAGCCGCGCGGGAAGGGGTTGCAGTTTGTGCCGGTGGCCGCTTGCGAGCGCTCGTGACGACGCGGGCTTCGCTGCGGCAGGCGCCGTTCGGCATGGCCGGGCGGCGTGTTCACAAAGGCAGGCCGGGTTTATCCGGGGTCTGCGCCTGCACGAACGGCCTCGGGCAACCTCGGCGACATCGAACCGCGTCGATCTGCCTCAGGCCGCGATCTGCGATGCAAGCGCGCTGCGCCGCGTGCGCCCCGCCCGCGAAGGCGGCTGGCACAGACCGCAGACGAAGCCGCGCTGCGGATCGTGCGCGTGGGCCACGTAGCGGCCGCCGCATCGGCTGCACGGTGTCATCTGCAGGAGGCCCGAGGTGAAGTAGCGCACGAGCGTCCAGGCGCGGGTGAGGCTCAGCGCCGGCGTTTCGTCGTGCAGGCGCAGGTGCTCGAGATAAAGCCGGTAGCTCTTCACGATGGCGTGGATCGGCTCGCAGCGCGCGTGGCGGCACATGAACACGAACGTGTTGTAGAACAGCGAGGAATGGACGTTGGGCTGCCACGTCATGAACCAGTCGGTCGAAAACGGCAGCATGCCCTTGGGCGGCGACTCGCCCTTCACTTCCTTGTAGAGCCGGATGAGCCGGTCGCGCGAGAGCGAGGTCTCCGCTTCGAGCAACTGCAGGCGTGCGCCCAGTTCGATCAGTTCGATCGCAAGCGCGATCTCCTTTACCTCCTGCACCACACTCTTTGTCGCCATAGACACCCGTTGGAAGCCGCGAAGGAATGCGCTTGCTCCTGCTGCCGTTCGCGGGCAGCAAGGGGCAATGCGCGGCCGCGCGCTGCGGCGCGGGGCGAAGCGGTTCAGCCGATCTGCTCGACGTCCTGACCCGACATGATGATCGCCGAGTGGGTCAGCGCGGTTTTGCCCTTGTCGGCAAGTGCGCTCAGGATGGCGTGGTCGTCGAACCGGAAGCGGCAAAGCAGTTGGTTCGATGCGGCAAGACGTACGGTCTGCGCGAAAGAGAGGTTGGCGAGCACCTCTGCGGACTGCTCCGAGATGCCCATGCGGAACATGCCCGTCGGCTTGTCTTCGCGCAAAAGACGTTGCGCAAGCAACAGGTACGACAGGTTCACTTCCTTGATCTCACCCAGCATGTCGCTGTGCGTCGTCGCGCTCATAGATTCCCCCGAATCGATACGCGGCGGCTGGTCAGTCCGCCTGCGGAAAACGTTTGCTCGCCCAAATGCAACTCGAGTGCATCCGAACGGCCTTTTATGGTCGTGGGTGCATTGTGGCTGGGGCGGGAACAAATAGAAATCGGACGGATGCCGCGACGCGTTGCGAGAAAAACTTTCGCTAACGTGTAGGAATTTTTCTGACAAAGAAGCGGGAGCAGCGGCAGGACACGGTATGCGTCATGTCATTCGCATAAGCCGCGTAATTGTCTGCGGATTATAGGCTTTTTCATGGATACGTCACGCGCGCGTGCTATCCGGCCCCGCTTGTGTGCTATCCGGCCCTCGCATCAACACGTTGTGTCCCTTGCGCGAACGCGCCGGGCACGCGGCTTGCGCATTGCGCGCCCAGGCCGCATCACGCTTTGCAATGGCCTGAAACACACGCTGTATCCCGCTGTAACAACATTAAGCGTTTGCAAAACCGCGTGTATCGGGCCGTGAAATAGCCATAATCGAGCTCAGGGATAACCCGATACCGTCGTACCGCCGCAGTGCCGCATCACAGAATTCGTTGCACACGCGGCCTTTATGGGCTTCTTGCCCAGGAGATCGAACAATGCGAATCGCACAAATTGCGCCACTTTATGAAGCCGTTCCGCCCAAGCTTTATGGCGGCACCGAGCGCGTCGTGTCCTATCTGACCGAAGCGCTGGTCGACCTCGGCCACGACGTGACGCTGTTCGCCAGCGGCGATTCGGTCACCTCGGCAAACCTCGAAGCTGCCTGGCCGCGCGCACTGCGCCTCGACCCGACGATCCGCGACGCGCTGGCCCCCCACATGGTGCTGCTCGAACGCGTGCGCCGCGTCGCGCACGAATTCGACGTGCTGCACTTCCACCTCGACTACCTGCCGTTCCCGCTGTTCACGACCATGGACACGCCGTTCGTCACGACGCTCCACGGCCGCCTCGACCTGCCCGAACTGCAACCGGTATTCGAGCAGTTCCCGAACGCGCCGGTGATCTCAATTTCGGACTCGCAGCGCCAGCCGCTGCCGCAGGCCGCCTGGCAGAACACGATCTATCACGGACTGCCAAAGAACCTGCTCACGCCGCAGGGCGACCGCAAGCCCGAGTACCTCGCGTTCCTCGGCCGGATCTGCCCGGAAAAGCGCGTGGACACGGCGATCAAGATCGCCGCGCTCTCCGGCCTGCCGCTGAAGATCGCCGCCAAGGTCGACAAGGTCGACCAGGACTACTTCAAGACCGAGATCGAGCCGCTGCTGTCGCAGGCCCACGTTGAGTTCGTCGGCGAGATCAACGAAGAGCAGAAGCCCGCGTTCCTTTCGGGTGCCAAGGCGCTGCTGTTCCCGATCGACTGGTCGGAGCCGTTCGGCCTCGTGATGATCGAGGCGATGGCATGCGGCACGCCGGTGATCGCTTTCAATCGCGGCTCGGTGCCGGAAGTGATCGACCCGGGCGTGACGGGCCATGTTGTCGAGGACGTGCAAGGCGCGGTGGCCGCGCTTCAGAATATCGATTCGCTTTCGCGCGAGGCGATTCGCAACCAGTTCGAACACCGCTTCACGTCGCACATCATGGCCGGCAATTACGTCGACACTTATACGGCGCTCATCGAAGCCGCACAGCGTCCGGTACTGCGCCGTGTCGCCGCCGGCTGAGTGCGAAGCATTCCAACTTTCGAGATAAATCCAGACGAATGTACGGCGTGAATCGTTTGCGAGTCGGGCAATAGCGCCATTACGCGTTGATTACAGATGACGCACAAAAAAGAGCCGCATGATTCATGCGGCTCTTTTATTGCATTTGCGCTTGCATGGCGCCCGGATCGCTGCCCGGCGGCATTCGTCAGGCGATCAGATAGCGCTCGCGGTTCTTGCCCGCGATCCACTTGGGCGGCTTGCCGCGCCCGCTCCACGTCGCACCGGACTTGGGGTCCTGATAGCGCGCCGGCAGCGGCGCCTTTTTCGGCGGACGCCCGCGGCGCGCGGCCTCGGCAAAACCCAGGTCCTGGGCGGAAAGCCCGTACTCGACGATCTTATCCCTGATCGTGGCGATGACGTCCGCGATCTCCGTGCGCCGCGCCTCTTCGGCCTGAGCCTGGAGTTTTGCGATCTGCGCCTTGAGTTCTGAATATTGCGACATTTCTATCTCCCCTTCATATGCTCGTGAAACCGACTCGATCGGAGATTAGACGTAAATAACGGAATTCGCAATCGCTATTAATACTGCTTTATCGCTCTATTTCTCAATTTAACGATCAGTCGCTTCTGGCGCAATTGCGCACACATCGATCGCAATAATTCGATCAATTACATCAGAATTGACAATCCTTGACAGCATCGAAAAGTGCGACTGCCTAGAATCTGGCATTTCCCGGTGCCGGTGCTTTACGCGGCCCCTTCAAAAATCGACTTTTCGAGGTGTCACGCAATGCACTTATCCAAGCGACTCATTGCCGAACTGATCGGCACGTTCTGGCTTGTTCTGGGCGGCTGCGGCAGCGCCGTGCTCGCGGCCAACTTCGCCGGCCCGGTTCACGGGCTCGGCATCGGCTTCGTGGGCGTGTCGCTCGCTTTCGGCTTGACCGTGCTCACGATGGCCTACGCCATCGGGCATATTTCGGGCTGCCATCTGAATCCCGCCGTGAGCGTGGGCCTGACCGTGGCGGGCCGCTTCCCGGCGCGCGATCTCGTGCCCTATATCGTCGCGCAGGTGCTGGGCGCGGTGGTCGGTGCTTTCGTGCTCGCGCTCATCGCGACGGGCAAGCCCGGCTTCGACCTCGCCGCGAGTGGCTTCGCGACCAACGGCTACGGCGAGCATTCGCCGGGGCACTACGCCATGGGCGCCGCGTTCGTGTGCGAAGTCGTCATGACCGCGTTCTTCCTGTTCGTCATTCTCGGCGCAACCGACAAGCGCGCGCCCGCGGGCTTCGCGCCGATCGCCATCGGCCTGTGCCTCACGCTCATTCACCTGATCTCGATTCCGGTCACCAATACCTCGGTAAATCCGGCTCGCTCGACCGGGCCCGCGCTCTTCGTGGGCGGCGAGGTCATCTCGCAGCTGTGGCTTTTCTGGGTCGCGCCGATCGTCGGCGCCGTGCTCGCGGGCATCGTGTACCCGGCGGTGGCGGGGCGGCGCGAAGCGGTAGCGCCTGTCGTCGTGCGCGAGACGGCCTGACGCACTGACACGTCCGCGCGGCTCGTACCACGCCGAATCGCGCGACATTCATCTTGCGGCAGCAAACGGGCGCTTCGGCGCCCGTTTGTCTTGTTGGCCCAGGCGCCGCCAGTGCGCGGCTGATCAGGCCCACGGTGGCCGCGCTGCTAGAATCGGTCGACTTTCCCACCGACTTGCCACCCGGAGCATCGCGCCCAGCATGAAGCGCTCACACACCCGGCCGATCCGGCTCGCCCCGACGCTCGCCGCAGGGCTGAGCGCACTGCTATGCGCCTGCGCGCCGCTGCCGCCGGCCAGTGGGCCTGCGAACTCCAACAGCGCCACCAACGCCGCCGGGACAACGCAAACGGATGCGAGCCGCACGCCAGCCGGGCGTGACGTCGAGACACTCATTTTCGTGAGGCATGGCGAAAAGCCGCCAGAGGGATTCGGCCAGCTCAACTGCAAGGGGTTGAACCGCGCGCTCGCGCTGCCGGCCGTGATCGCGGCCAAGTACGGCAAGCCCGATGCCATCTACGCGCCCGACCCGGGCGAGCAGAAGGAAGACAACGGCCGCCCGTACTATTATGTGCGCCCGCTCGCGACGATCGAGCCGACCGCAATCCAGTTCGGCATGCCGATCCAGACGCCGTATGGGTATTCGAGGATCGATGCGCTGCAAACCGCGCTTGTCGATCCGCAGTGGCGCGGGCGCACCGTGCTCGTTGCGTGGGAACATCGGGAAATCGAGACGCTCGTGCGCCGCGTCGTCGCCGCGCATGGCGGCAGCGCGAGCGACGTGCCGCGCTGGGAGAGTGCGGACTTCGACAGCATCTATGTGGTGCGCATCGACTGGAGCAGCGGCGCCGCGCACGCGCGTTTCTCGCACGAGCGCGAAGGGCTCGACGGACGTGCCGACGACTGCCCGTGCGCGCAACTGCCCGCGGTGCAATAACTGCCGATAACTGCCGGAATGGAATCGCGAGCGCGGTCACGGCGCGAGTCGCGCTGCGCTCATGGCGCGGCTAGCGATTGCACCCGCGTGAACTACGAGGTGATTTCGTCGTTGAGCGCGAACAGCTTGCGCAGATGATGCGCGACACCGGCTTCGAAGTTGTTGCCAATGCGCGGCACCGAAGGCAGCCGCTTGATGAGATCGGGATTGGCATTGTTCATCATGAACGGATGACCCGCCGTTTCGAGCAGATCGATATCGTTCATATTGTCGCCAAACGCGACGCAACCCGCGGCGTCCATACCAAGCCGGTCGAGCACGACACGCAGCGCGCGGCCCTTCGACACACCGGCCACCATGACTTCGAGACAGTCCGGCAGCGAATAGGTGACGTAAAGCGCGTCGCCGAACTCGCACGCGAGATTCTGCGCGACGTGTGCGAGATCCGCCGGCTCGCCGATGTAAAGCGCCTTGGCAATGCCCGCACCCGCGTAATCGCGCAGGTTCACCACGCGGTACTCGAAGCCCGAGTCCTGGTGATACGCGAGCAGTTCAGGCGCGTCGCGGTCGATGAGCCAGGCGTCGTCGGTATAGATGCTCACGATTACGCGGCCGTGTTCGCCAACGGTATCGGCGGCAACGAGGCGCTCGACCATGGGCGCGCCCAGATTGCTCGCGTGGATCAGCGTGTCGTCGGGCGCGTGCACCCGCGCGCCGTTCGCGGTGATGAGATACGGCCGGATGCCTAGTACGTCGCGAATGCCGGCCACGTCGCAATAATGGCGGCCAGTCGCGATCACGAACGGCAGCCCCTGTGCATCGAGCGCGCCCAGCGTGGCAACCGTGAACGGATCGACCTGATGGTCGCTATTGAGCAGCGTTCCGTCGAGATCGGTTGCTATGACCTTGTACATGGTGATCAGACAGCTAGCGGGAAACGTTGAATCGTAGCATCTGCGGCACCGCTATGCCCTTGACCCGCGTTCGCGCCCCTTGTCGTCCACCACTCAATTGTCCGCCGCAGCGCGCGAGAGGCGCTGGGCTTCCATCTGCGCGAGCCGCAGCGCGCCGGCCGTGGAATCGGCGAGCGGCGTGCGCAGGCGATCGCGCACCGCTTGCGGCACCCATTCGCGCAGCGGCTGCCCAAGGCCGCCCGAGAGCGCCGCCGGCAGGCCGCCCGAAGGATCGAGCGCGGTGATGAGCTTGGCGATTTCCACACCGGCTTCGGCGAGCAGCCTCGCGACGAATGGATGTTCGCGATGCGCGAGGACGACCGGTGCGAGGCTGGCATAGGCCGTCTGGTTGGCCGCGCACAGCCACACGATCAGGCTGTCGCGATCTGTCGCCCGCGCGTGTGCAAGCAGCGCCCGAGCGAAGTCGTCCATGGGCGCGCGCGCGTCGAGCGCCTGCTGCGCCCAGACGATCGCGCGCAGGCCGAACCACGCGCCGCTCGCTTCGTCGCCCGAGGGAAAGCCAAAACCGCCCGCAATGCGGCACTGGCCGTCCTCGCCGAGCACCGCTGCGATGCTGCCTGTGCCGAGTGCGACCACCACGCCCGGCGCGCCGCCGTGCGCGCCCAGCAGCGTGGTGTAGGCGTCGCTTTCCACCGCGAGTCCGGCTACCGGCGGCGCGGCCGCGAGAAACGGCGCCAGCCAGTCGGGGTTGTTCACGCCCGCGAGCCCGCAGCCAAGCACGCATTGCGACCAGTCGAATGCAAGTCCCGCCTGCGCGAATGCGGCGCGACTGCCTTCCTCGATCGATTGCCAGGCACGTTCGATACCGAGTCCGAGCCCCGACGGCCCCGCAGCCGCTCGAGCGAGTTCGACGCCGTTGGTGTCGCCAAGGGCGATGCGCGTGCCCGTGCCGCCGCCGTCCACGCCAATCAACCAGGTGTATTTCTGCATGATTTCTGCCGCGCCTCGCGCGCCTGTGAGTCCGGTTCGAAAGCCAAAATTTTTGCCGTGCCGCAGAGACTAACGGCTTCCCCGGGTTCGCACAATCGGCCATCTGGCCAGGGTGGCGGCACAGCACCGATCCGCTATGCTTGCGTGGCCTGAACGATGTCTCGCAAGGAGAACTTACCGTGACACACCGCTGCAACTGGGTATCGGCCGGCGCGTCGCCGCAGTATGTGCAATACCACGACGAAGAGTGGGGCGTGCCGTCGCGCGATGACCAGCATCTGTTCGAAATGATCGTGCTCGAAGGCGCGCAGGCAGGACTCTCGTGGTCCACGATCCTCAACAAGCGCGAAGGCTATCGCCGCGCGTTCGCCAACTTCGACATCGCAAAGGTTGCGCGCTTCACACCCAGGCACGTCGAAACGCTCATGCAGGACGCCTCGATCGTGCGCAACCGGGCCAAGATCGAAGCCGCCATCGCCAACGCCCGCGCCGTGCAGCAAATCCAGGCTGAACACGGCTCGCTCGCGAAGTTCGTCTGGTCGTTCGTGAACGACACGCCCATCCAGAACGACCTGGCGTCGTATCGCGACGCACCGGCCTCGACCGAGGTCTCGGACGCCCTCAGTAAGGCACTCAAAAAATACGGCTGCAAATTCGTTGGCACGACGATCTGTTACGCGTTCATGCAGGCGGTCGGCATGGTCAACGACCATGAGCGCGACTGCATGTGCCGCGCGGCTTGCGCGGCACTCGGCAAAAAGAAGCGCCGCGCCTGAGCGCGGCAACCCGCGCGCGACTCGGGAAAGTCCCGAGCGGGACGAGCCGCGCCTCGCAAACCGTCGTCCAGCACGGCTTTGCGGCGCGCAAGCGCGATTGCGTCCAACGTCGGCCGAGGTAATTTCTCATCGCTACGGTGCGCAGCCCCACGGTTTTCTGCTGGCGCGCCGTTATAAAGGGAAGTGAATGCAGGCGCGTCAGGGGAACGCGTAGTAATGCCGGCTGGAAGGCCGGCGGCGCCGCATTAGAAGGGAATTAACCTGTGCCCGGCACCTGGGCAACGGGGGCTGAAATGAAAAACGTCCACTTCCTGAGTCATCAGGAGATTTTCGACCGCGCAGTGGCCCATCTCTTTGGCCAGGGGCGTGCGGCACTTCTTCCACGCGGCGGCGGCGCCTACCGGGGTGGCGGCTGTGGCGGCGGCTACGGCAGCGCACACAGCTACGGCGGTTGCCCGGTCGGCAGCTTTATCCACCCACGCGACTATATGAGCGCCATGGAAGGCATACCCGTGCGCTACATCGGCCGTGAGACGAACGACGTGCCGCTCTATATGGACGTGGGCGTTGCCGCGCTGAAAAAGGCGCTGCTGCGGGCTCATATCAACATCTTCGATCCGGCTACGATCAATCTGCTGAGTTGCCTGCAGAACGTCCACGACGTGTTCGGCGTGTGGGAATGGCGCGAGCGCCTTTGCTCGATTGCCGCGCAGTTCGGCTTGTCACCCGATCAGCTCAAGGACGCCGCCTGATATCGGGCGGCGCGCGCAACCGCCGCACAAACGCAAACGGCGGCGCAGCTTCTTGCGAAGCATGCGCCGCCGTCTGGCGGAACATCGAGCAGCGAAAAAGCTTAGTGGAGCTTCTTCGGCAGCATCTGGCTGCGCAGACGCTTGTGCAGGCGCTTAACAGCAGCTGCCTTCTTGCGCTTGCGAACAGCCGTCGGCTTTTCGTAAGCTTGACGCTCACGCAGCTCGGCGATCAGGCCGTTCTTTTCGATTGCGCGGCGGAAGCGGCGAATGGCCACTTCGAACGGCTCGTTTTCCTTCAGAAGAATCGTCGTCATGTATTTCCTAACTCAAATCGCTTAATACGGTTCAAAGGCGTGAGCGTCAAAGCCGCTCACGCGCCGGCCCTCCGGTCGTTCGCCACGCTGGGGCTGAACGAGAGGCAAGGCGGCCACGGAGGCCGGAAAAGAGAAGTAGGGGGTTCACAGCGGAACGCGATCAGGTCGACCTTGCTGCAACACACCTGACCGCCGGTTTGCGGCCGCCAACAGTAACGAACACGGCAACAAAACAGGCAAAGATCTCAATTCACTCTCAATGATATCAGGAAAGGATCTGCCTGACCAGGGTTTCTTGATTCTACTCAGTGACTTGCGTGGCGCACGGCGATTGGCGTGCCGCAGCGCCGCGCAAGTCCTGTCAATCAGGACACCTGGATGAATGCCGCTTCTCGCGCATCCGGCACCCGCGCTCAGGCGCTCGCGTCGTTGAGCGCCTGGATATCGGCCGGATCGAGCTTCAGCCGCACGGCCGCCGCAAGGCTCTCCAGCTGATCCAGCGAGGTCGCGCTCGCGATCGGCGCGGTGATGCTCGGGCGCGCGATCAGCCACGCCAGCGCAACCGCCGCGAGCGTGCTGCCGTGGCGTTCGGCCACGTAGTCGAGCGCCGCGAGGATCCGGATGCCGCGGTGATCGAGGTACTTCTCGACGCGCGAGCCGCGCGTGCTCTTCGCGAGATCCTCGCGCGAGCGGTACTTGCCTGAGAGGAAGCCGCTCGCGAGGCTGTAATAGGGCACGACCGCGAGCTTCTGCGCCATGGCCACCGGTTCGAGATCGGCCTCGTAGTGGGCGCGGTCGTACAGGTTGTATTCGGGCTGGATGATCTGGTACGCGGGCAGGTCCGACTTCCTCGACACCGCGAGCGCCTCTTCGACGCGCGCGCCCGTGTAGTTCGATGCGCCGACCACGCGCACCTTGCCGGCCTCGATGAGCCGCTGGTACGCGCCGAGCGTCTCCTCGAGCGGGACTTTCTGGTCGTCCTCGTGCGAGAAGTACACGTCGATGTAATCGGTCTGCAGGCGGCGCAGCGAATCCTCCACTGCCGCCGCGATGTTGGCGGCGGAAAGACCCGGGCGGCGCGGATCTTTTGCGACCTTCGTTGCGATCACCACCTTCTCGCGCTTGCCGCTCTTCGCGATCCACTTGCCGATGATCGTCTCCGATTCGCCGCCCTGGTTGCCGGGCACCCAGGCGGAGTAGACGTCTGCGGTGTCGATGAAGTTCAGGCCGGCGTCGGTGAAGGCGTCGAGGATCGAGAACGAGGTCGCTTCATCGGCGGTCCAGCCGAAGACGTTGCCGCCAAACATGAGCGGGGCGACCTGCAATGCGGAAGTGCCGATCCTGCGTAGTTCCATGGGGCCTCCAGAAAAAGGGCGAACGGGGAACCGTTGAGGATACGCCGCCTCGCCAGGCGCTGCAGCCGGCACGGGCACACCTCGATGGGCGCTTTCGCTAAACCACGTGCAATACCTGCCGTAAACACACTTGCAAACTGCATGACGCAGAAATGCGTGAGGGAAGCGGGAAGCACAGCGCGCGGTGTAACGGGATTTATTTTTATGCAGCGCGCAAATGAGGTCTCGATTGTCGGTGCTTCCCCTCAAGTTTTTTTTACCCACGCCGACAACCTTCACTGAGGCGGCCAGCAATGAAAGATTGCTTCCGCCGCGGCCATAGTGGCTTGTAACGGGCTTCCAGCCCGCTTAGGAGAATTTCCATGCTCGGAATTAACAGCAACATCAACTCGCTCGTCGCGCAACAGAACCTGACCGGCTCGGGCAGCGCACTGTCGCAAGCGATCACCCGCCTGTCGTCGGGTAAGCGCATCAACAGCGCAGCTGACGATGCAGCAGGTCTCGCGATCTCGACGCGTATGCAGACGCAGATCAACGGTCTGTCGCAAGGCGTGTCGAACGCGAACGACGGCGTGTCGATGATTCAAACGGCGTCGAGCGCGCTGTCCTCGCTGACCAGCAGCCTGCAGCGTATCCGTACGCTGGCCGTGGAAGCTTCGACGGGCACGATGTCGTCGAGCGACCAGGCCGCTCTGCAGAAGGAAGTTGCACAGCAGATCCAGGAAGTGAACCGTATCGCGTCGCAAACGACGTACAACGGCACGAACATTCTGGACGGCTCGGCTGGCGTGGTGTCGTTCCAGGTCGGCGCGAACGTCGGTCAGACGATCAGCCTGAACCTGAGCCAGTCGATGTCGGCTAACAGCCTCGGCCAGGGTCTGCTGCAGACCGGCACGACGGTCGGCACGATCTCGGACCTGAGCCTCGACGCAGCGGGCGTGTACACGTCGTCGGGCGCAACGATCACCTCGGTCAACGTGGTTTCGGACGGCAACGGCGGCTTCACGTTCACGGACCAGAACGGTACGGCGATCACGAGCGGCGTCGCTAACGCGATTTTCAGTTCGGGTACGGCTACAGGCACCGGCACGGCGATCACCGGTCTGGCGCTCTCTTCGGGCGCAACGAGCACGGCGCAGGGCACCGCGATCACCAACGCGATCACCGCAGCGGTTTCGCAGATCAACGCCGTCAACGCCACGTCGACTGTCGCGAACCTCGACATCAGCTCGGTCCAGGGCGCAAACGTCGCGATGGTCTCGATCGACAACGCACTCGCAACCGTCAACAACCTGCAGGCAAACCTCGGCGCAGCGCAAAACCGCTTCACCGCGATCGCAACGTCGCAGCAAGCTGAGTCGACCGACCTGTCGTCGGCCCAGTCGCAAAAGACGGACGCAGACTTCGCGCAAGAAACGGCAAACCTGAGCAAGGCGCAAGTGCTGCAGCAAGCTGGTATCTCGGTGCTGGCACAAGCTAACTCGCAGCCGCAGCAAGTTCTGAAGCTCCTCCAGTAATCGCTTACGCGATGAACTGACCGGAAACCGCGTCGCGCGGCGCGGTTTCCGGATCGAAAGTACCCGGTGGGAGGCATGCCTCCCATCTTGCATTTGCAGTTCGACCACCTCACGGACTCACCGACGCACGGAGTATCCCGATGTCAACGATCACGTCTTCATCCGCCGCCAGCACAGCCGCAGCGACCGTCGCCGCAGATCAAGCAGCGCTTGCCTCAGCCGCCCAGTCGATCATCAGCGGTTCGACCGGCAATTCGTCGATGGATGTGAGCACGCTCGTGACCGCGCTGGTGAACGCCAAGACGGCGGGCCAGGTTGCCGCGCTGACCGCGGCGCAGTCCACTGATAACACTGAAATTTCCGCCTTTGGCGCGCTGTCGGCGGCGCTAAGCGCACTGCAATCGGGCCTCAATACGCTTTCCGACGGCACGCTGCAAACGACCTACAGCGCCACGATGGGCGGCACCGGCATCACGGCCACGGCCGGCGCGGGCGCCGTCGCGGGCAGCTACAGCATCAGCGTCTCGCAGGTCGCGCAGGCCCAGGCGCTTTCGTCAGCTGGCTTCACTTCGACCCAGCAGCTCGGCACGGGCACGCTCGCGGTTTCGCTCGGCAGCTCGTCCTTCAACGTGTCGATCGACAGCACCAACAACACGATCTCGGGTATCGCCGCGGCGATCAACGGCGCGAGCGGCAATCCGGGCGTCGTGGCCACCGTCGTGAACGGCTCCGACGGCGCCCACCTCGTGCTCAGCTCGTCGACCACGGGCGCCGCGAACACGATCAGCGTCGCCGTGAACAATCTCAGCGGCGACAACGGCCTGTCGGGCCTCGGCGTGACCTCCACCGCAAGCACGACCGGCGGCCAGTCGACCTTCACCTCGACGTCGACGAACGCCGCCTACGCGTGGTCACAGAGCACTGCAGCACAGGACGCCGCGTTCTCGGTCAACGGCATTGCCGCGACCAGTTCGACCAACTCAGTCACGACCGCGATTGCCGGCGTCACGCTCAGCCTGAGCCAGGCGGCGCTCAAGGGCGGCACGAGCGCCTCGAGCAGCACGAGCGGCAACGACACGCAGACGCTCACGATCGCGCCGAATACCACGGCGCAGGCGAGCGCGATCAACAACTTCGTGACGCTCTACAACACGCTCGTCACGACGATCGGCACGCTCACGGCGTACAGCTCCACGTCGTCTACCCAAGGCCCGCTGCTCGGCGACTCGACGCTGAACACGATCAACAATACGCTGGCCTCGATCGTCGCCAATGGCGTGCGCGGCCCGGCGGGCAGCACCTCGTCAGTGAACCTCGCCTCGATCGGCGTGACGCTGAACGCGGACGGCACGCTTTCCGTCGATAGCACCGCGCTCAACAGCGCGCTGACGAGCAGCCCTGCGACGGTCGCCAAGCTCTTCAACTCGACCAACGGCGTGGGCGAACAGCTCAATTCGAGCATCGCGACGTTCACGCAGACGGGCGGCATGATCGACTCGCGCACCAGCGCGCTGAACGCCGATCTGACGAGCATTGCCTCGCAGCAGACCAGCCTGAACGACTACATTGCGCAGCTCACCACGCAGTACAACGCGCAGTTCACGGCGCTCAACACGCTGATGGCGACGATGAACAGCAACCAGCAGTACCTCACGCAGCTCTTCGGCGGCACGAACAGCGCCGGCGCACTCGCCACCAACAAGAGCTAAGCGCAACGCGCACAGGAGAGACGGACATGGCGGACATCGAACAGACAGTCCTCGTCGACAGGATCGTCGCACTCACGGGCGATATCGAGCATGCCGCGGCGCTCGACGACTGGATCGAGGCGTCGCGCCTCGTCGAAGCCCGTTCGCCGTTTCTCATGTCGCTGAGCGCGCGGCAGTCGCCCGCCGCACTCGCGGCGCTGCGCTCGGTGATTGCGCGCGACGCCGCTGTCATGGCTAGCGCACAGCATTCGCAAGGCGCACTGCGCGTGGAATTCAACGCCGCCATGGGACGCTCGAAGGCCGTCGGCATGTATCACCAGACTGCGCGCCTGTAAGCCGCGCGCAAGCCTCGATCGGCCTCACCGAACAATAAAAAACTGCGCCAGACCGTGGCGCCCCTGTATCGCTCAAGCCCGCCTCGCGCGGGCTTTCTTTCGTCTGGAGCCAGCCGCGCCCCATCGCTCAAATTAGCAGTGGAATTGCCATTAGCTCCCCGCTTCGGGAAGGAGGGGCCGCGCCGATAATTTCCACGATTGCCCTATTGCGCGAAGACCATGAATCTCACCACGACCGAAGCCGATACGCTTGAACTCACACCCGAGCAGCAGCTCGAGCAGGACATCGCCCTGGTCATGAGCAGCGCGATCGAGCACCATCACAAGCAGGAATACGAGGACGCGAAAGCACTCTACGAAGCCATTCTGAGCGCGCTGCCCGCGCACGCCGACGCCAACTACAACCTGGCCGTCCTGCTGGTGCAGATCGAGCGCCCGAACGACGCGATCCCGTATTTCGAAACTGCTTTGGGCGCTAATCCGAACAACGGCAACTACTGGGTCAGCTACATCAACGCGCTCGCCAGGAGCGGCCAGTCGGCGGCGGCATGGGTTGCGATCGAGATCGCGCAAAAGCGTGGCTTCCGAGGCCCGGCCTTCGACGGTCTGATCGCACAATTGGCCACGCCCGACGAGACGGTGCCCACGGCCGCGAACCCGACCCCCTACGCCACGCCCGAGCAAATCGAAGTTACGGTAGAAAGCCAGGACGCGCCGTACACGGCGCAGCCTCAAGCTGCGCGCGTCAGCACGCGGCGAGCGAAGCCTCAGGAAATCCAGCAACACCTGACGCTGCAAAATCGCGATCGACACCAGGAAGCGCTGGCATTGGCGCGCAAGCTCGTTGCGCGCTATCCAGACGACGACCGTGCGTGGCGCGCACTGACCGCTTCGCTTCACCACTGTGGCCAATTCGCTGAGACCCTTGACGCGGCGCGCAAGGTGCTCGAATACGCGCCGCAGGAATTGCCGACGCGATCGGTGCTCGCCGACACGTTGCGCCTGTTTGGCCGTCACGCGGAAGCGGAAGTCGAGTGCCGTACGATGCTCGCATCGCAGCCGGACTATATGGAGGCGCGTCGCATTCTGGCATTGGCGCTGCAGGGACAGCGACGATTCACGGAGGCGCTCACGGAAAGCCGCCGCGCTGTCGAACTCGCCCCCAAAGTTTCGGCGCCGCACAGCACGCTCGGCTACATCCACATGGAACAGGGCGAGGTGCTGGAAGCCGAGCGGGAGTTTGCTGCGGCGCTTGAGCTCGAACCCAACGACGACGTCACACACAGCAACTTGCTGTTCTGCCTGGCTCACAACGACAACATCGGACCGGTCGAATTTCGCGAGGCACATCGTGAATTCGGAAAGCGTCACGAGGCGCGCGCGCGCAGCATCATCAAGCACCACGCGAATCACCGCGATCCGCATCGCAAGCTGCAGGTGGGCTTCGTCTCCGGCGACCTCCTCAATCACGCCGTGTCGTCGTATGCGCTGCCGGTGATCGAGCAGATCGCGAACGATCCAGGCATCGCGATGCAGTTCTATTACACACACACGGTATCGGATCAAACCACAGAGAAGATGCGCCGCCACGCCGCGCAATGGCACGAAGTCGCCGGCCTCGACAACGACTCTCTCGTCGAGAAAATTCGTCGCGACCGCATCGATATCCTTATCGATCTGTCGGGGCACACCGGCCGCAACCGACTCGTTGCGCTCACGCGCAAGCCCGCACCTGTGCAGGCGTCGTGGATCGGCTATCCGGCGACGACCGGTCTCGAGGCAATGGACTATCTGATTTCGGACCGCCATCTCACACCGCCGGGCTTGTTAGACGAGCAGTTCGTTGAAAAGCTCGCGCTTCTGCCCGCCATTGCGCCGTTCCAGCCTCCGCACAACTGCCCGCCAGTCAACGGCTTGCCAGCACTGCACAACGGCCACACCACGTATGGGAGCTTCAACCGCGTCAACAAGCTGCGGCCCGACGTCATCGCCCTGTGGGCGCGCGTTCTGCGCGCGGATCCCACCTCGCGCATGGTGTTGGGCGGGATGGCCCCCACGCGCGACCAGGAGATTCTCACCGCATGGTTCGAGGCAGAAGGCATCGACGCCTCGCGCCTCACGTTCCGGCCGCGCACGAGCATTGCGGTTTACTTGCAACAGCATCACCAGGTCGATCTCTGTCTCGACACGTTCCCGTACACCGGCTCAACCACGACGCTCAATTCGCTCTGGATGGGTGTGCCGACAGTCACGCTGCCCGGCAAGACGATGGCGGGCCGCGGCAGTGTGTGCTGGCTGCAGCACGTGGGCCTCGAGGAATACATCGCGCACGACGCCGACGATTTCGTCGAACGCGCAATTGCGCTCGCGCAGGACACGAAACGCCTGCAACAAGTGCGCACAGACCTGCGCGATCGCTGCAAGCAATCGGCTGCATTCCAGCCGGCGATGGTGGCAGCTGGCCTGTCGGTCGCGCTGCGCACGATGTGGCAACGCTGGTGCGCGGGCGATGCGCCCGTTTCATTCCACGCGACGCTGCCCGAAGGCTGGCGCGCGCCGGCTGGCGCCGACAACGCAGCCTGATATCTTCTGAGCGGAACCCAGACATCATGAACGCTAGCATTACCGCCGAAGCCGTCGCCGCGCTGCGGCAAGAACGCATCTACGTTACCCAGCCGTATCTGCCGCCGCTGGAAGAATTCCTGCCGTATTTGCAGCAAATCTGGGACAGCAAGACGCTCACCAATGGCGGCCCGTTCCATCAGCAACTCGAACGCGCGCTCTGCGAGTATCTCGGCGTGCAGCATCTCGCGCTGTTTGCCAACGGCACGCTCGCGCTCGTGACGGCGCTGCAGGCGCTGCGCGTGAGCGGCGAAGTCATCACGACGCCCTATTCGTTCGTCGCGACCGCACATTCGTTGCTGTGGAACGGCATCAAACCGGTGTTCGTCGACGTCGAGCCGCACACGCTCAATCTCGACCCGGCGAAAATCGAGGCCGCCATTACGCCGCACACAACGGCGATCATGCCGGTGCACTGCTACGGCAATCCGTGCGATGTGGAAGCGATCCAGAAGATCGCCGACAACTACAACTTGCGCGTGATCTACGACGCCGCACACGCATTCGGCGTGCAGACTCAAACCGGCAGCGTCCTCGCACACGGCGATCTCTCAGTGCTCAGCTTCCACGCGACGAAGGTGTTCAACACGTTCGAAGGCGGCGCGATCATTTGCCCGGACGCCAAGACCAAGCAGCGCATCGATCACCTCAAGAATTTCGGCTTCGTGGATGAGGTCACTGTGGTCGCGCCGGGCATCAACGGCAAGATGAGCGAGATCAACGCCGCTTTCGGCATGCTGCAACTGCAGCACATCGACAAGGCACTCGCGCGACGCGCCGAAATCGACGCGCGCTATCGCGCGCTGCTGGCCGACGTACCCGGCATTCGCTGCCTGCCGCGCGGCAGCCAGACGGTCGCGAATCACTCGTATTTTCCAGTGCTCGTCGAAAGTGATTTCCCGCTCACGCGCGATGAGCTCTATCAGAAGTTCCGCGAACACGACATCTACGCGCGGCGCTACTTCCATCCACTGATTTCGGATTTCCCCATGTATCGCGGCCTGCCTTCCGCGAATCGCGAGCACCTGCCGGTGGCTGCCGATGCATCCTCGAAGGTGTTGTGTCTGCCGATTTTCCCGGCACTCGACGACGGATCCGTCGATCGCATTGTCGATCTGATCAAGCGCGAGGTTCGCGCAGCGGTGGCGCTGGTCGCTGCCTGAGCAACCTGTGGCGCGCGTGATGCCGCTCTGAACGCTCGCCCTGAACGCTCTTAGAGATAACGCTCTCCGGCCTGCCGTGTCCGCACGGCCCGCGCTGGCGAGCCATAAGCGACCACGTAAGACTCGACGTCGCCGAGCACGAGCGCACCCGCTCCGACGACGGTGTGTTCGCCTATCGTCACGCGATGCCGTAGCACCGCACCGATGCTCACCGCGGCGAAGCGGCCGATCCTGCAATGGCCGCCGGTAGCCACTCGTGGCGCGAGGCTCGCGAAATCTTCCATCACCGAATCGTGATCGAGCGACGCATTGGTGTTCACGATGCAGCCCGCGCCGATCCGGCAGCCCGGATTCACTATCGCACCGGCCATGACGACGGTGCCCGGCCCGATCGTCGTGTCCTTGCCAATTGCCGCATGTGGATGGATCGCACTCACCAGCGGCAATTGCGGGACGTCGCGCGCCAGATCGGCCACGACTCGCGCCCTCACATGGTTATCGCCGATCGCTACGATCACGCCTTCTACGGCTCGCGCTTGAATCAGGCTCGGTAGATCCGCTTCGGCGCCGAGTACAGCGTAGCCGAGCGTCTCCTCGCCGACGGCGCGAAAACCGTCGATCAAACCGGCGATCTGGTATTCCCCGGCCTTTTCGACGATATCGATTACGACTTTCGCGTGGCCGGACGATCCAACGAGAACAATGTTCTTCACTAGCTTCCTTGTGGGTCGAGGTTTTTTGCTCACTCTGGCTTAGGCGCTGATCACCAGTATGCCTCGCGCAGTCCCCGGCGAGACTGTGTCTGGACGCCGTCGTCTTCCTGATGCTGGTGGCGCATCGCATACGCTAATTGCGGTGGTAGTCCAACCCCTAGCCCCATGCCAGATCGCCTGCGCGACTCGTGCGCTTTCGCCTTTCGGAAAAGGTGCGCGTAGCCTTGGTCGAACTCGCATCGTGGGACATGCCGCGCAACCGGTCGCGAAGGGTACGAGGCCGATACGCTGACGCGCGGGACAACGCACCATGGCGGCACTGCGTTCGGCGATGCGCGTTACACGAGATGCCACCGCGTTGCGCCTGGTAAGACGCAGCGATGCGAAACGGGAAAACGAAGGGAACGCGACCTGTGACGTCGGCGAAAGTCAGGAAATTTTGGCGCGCCCGGCTGGGATCGAACCAGCAACCCCTGCCTTCGGAGGGCAGTACTCTATCCATTGAGCTACGGGCGCGTTGACTTGCTGGCGCCGCCGTCTGACCGAAGAAAACGGAAAAGGCAGCGCCGAAGAGAGACCGAGAGAATAACTGGTTTCGGTTAAACCGTCCACCGCGTGGGCTGCCCGCCGATTATTCGGGGTCACATTGCATCGCGGCGCGCCGCGCGCCGCCGCCCGCCCTCGCGATGCGGGTAAACGCCCGCTGAACTCCGTCCGCACACGCCCACCAGCCGGAAAACCTTCCGTCTATAATCGTCGGTGTTTGATCCGCCGCATGGCCATTGCCGTCCTGCTGTACCGCTCACCATAAAACCAACGGGAGTCGAGACAAGCATGAGCGAAGCACCCCACGGAGCCCCGATCAAAACGCCCGGCCAGCTGATCGCCGCTGTCATTGCCGCGTTTGCCATCCCCATCGTCATCATCATTCTGCTCGTTCAATACGTCGACAACACGACGCGCACCGGCGCGGGCACCGACGAGCTAGCCACGGTCACCGCGCGCATCGCGCCCGTCGCGCAGGTCAATGTGCGCGACGCCAACGCGCCGCGTGTCTACAAGACCGGCGAGCAGGTCTTTCAGGCCGTCTGCTCGGCGTGTCACGCCTCAGGCGCCGCCGGCGCGCCCAAGTTCGGCAACTCGGGCGACTGGGCGCCACGCATCGCGCAGGGCTTCGACACGCTCTGGAAAACGGCGCTCTCCGGCAAGGGCGCGATGCCTGCGCGCGGCGGCACGAGCCCGGACGACTACAGCGATTACGAAATCGGCCTCGCCGTCGCCTATATGGCGAACCACGCCGGCGCGAACTTCCAGGATCCGCCCAAGCCCGCACCGGGCGCGGCCAACGCGGCCACTGCCGCTTCGGGCGCGGCGGCCGCTGCACCGGCATCGGAGGCATCGGGCGCCGATGCGAACGCCGCCCAGGCGCAAGCCGCCGCGGCGGCGATCGCGGCCATTCCGCAGGCATCGTCTGCTCCCGCCGCAGGTGGCGGCTCGCAAAGCGCCGACGCCTCGCAGGCGGGCAAGGCGCTCTATCAGCAGGTTTGCCAGGCGTGTCACGCCGCGGGCGTGCTGGGCGCGCCGAAGTTCGGCAACAAGGCCGACTGGGCGCCGCGCCTGAAGGAACCGATGGACACCGTCTACAACTACGCGCTGCACGGCAAGGGCCAGATGCCTCCGAAGGGTGGTTCGACCGCCTCGGACGCGGACGTGAAGGCCGCCGTCGATTACATGGTCAGCGCGGCGAAGTAGGCGAGTCACACGCGCCAGCGTGCGTAACGATCCCCGCCCGTAGCGATGCGGCGCGGGGATTTTTTTCGCAGGTGCCTACGCCGTTGCGTGTCAGCGCAAGGGATGCGCGAATTCGCGGGCAAACGCGAACGAACCGGAAGCGTCGTCGGCGAGCGCGCCGTAACATGCGGCCAGATCGTCGGGGGCGAGCCACGGATAGCGCAAGTCTTCCTGCAAACGCTCGAGCCGCGCACCGTCCGGGTCGTCGATCACGTCCATTCGGGCAATGTGAATGTGGAATGCGCTAACGCGCGGCGCGATGTCGTTCGTGTCGAACGTCCAGCGGTAGGTGCCGTGGCCGATGCGCAGCGCGCCCGCCGCGTCCTCGCGCATCACGACGAGCCAGGGCAGCGCGTCGATCGTGCGCTCGCGTACGACGAGCGCATCGGGTTCGCAGAGGTAGTACGTGCGACAGCGCGAATAGCGCTCAGCGAACTCGCTGACCAGCGTCTTTGCGATCGCCTCTGCACCGACGCTCCGTGCCGGGAACGCGATGTTTTGCGTTGCCAGCGAGAACGTCAGCACGGCATCGGGCGCAAACGCTTCGTGTATACGCTCGGGCCTCGTGTTGTCCTTCGCGTCGATATAGGTTTCGAGCGCGCGGCGGTAATGCGGGAGTCTTGGGTCTTCCATTGGCGGCAGCGTGCAGGACAGGGCCGTCCACTCTACTGCCGCGCGCGTCTCAACAAAGCAAACACCCGCCGCACGCCAAGGTCATCAACCCTTCTGCAACAACGCCTTCAAACTCGCCAACCTGTCCTTCGGCGTCATCGGCGCTTCTTCGGCCGTAGGCGGCGGCGCATCGTCCAGGCCCATTTCCGGAATGAAGCGCGACGCCTCGCACACCACCGTCTCGCGAGCCCGCTTGCGCTTCTTGCACCAGTTCAGATGCAGGCTGCGCTGCGCACGCGTGATCGCCACGTACATGAGGCGGCGCTCTTCCTCGATGCGCCCTTCGTCGATCACGTCGTCTTCCGAGCCGCCGCGGTGCGGCATGATCCCCTCTTCCACGCCCACCAGGAACACGTGCGGGTACTCCAGGCCCTTCGACGCATGCACAGTCGAAAGCCGCACGGCGTCCGGGTCCTCTTCCTTGCCCTCGAGCATCGACATCAGCGCGACGGTCTGAATGAGGCCCATGAGGTTCTTGCCGGTGTCGGCGAGTCCGTCGGCGTTGTCATAGCCCGTGGCTTCGCTGTCTTCGCCGATCTCCTGCTCGGGCTTCGTGCCCTTGCGCTTGAGCCACTCCAGGAATTCGAGCACGTTCTGCCACTTCGACTGCGCC
This sequence comes from Paraburkholderia sp. JHI869, assembly GCF_038900775.1. Classification (NCBI taxonomy): domain Bacteria; kingdom Pseudomonadati; phylum Pseudomonadota; class Betaproteobacteria; order Burkholderiales; family Burkholderiaceae; genus Paraburkholderia; species Paraburkholderia sp. JHI869. The sequence goes on along the minus strand of NZ_JAYMSC010000032.1, from coordinate 73,529 downwards.
TGGCGCTCGTCGAAGGCGTCGTAGAGATACGCCTCGTAGTGAATCGCGTCCATGAGGTCGTCGAGCACGACCGTCGCCGGGTCCTTCTGCGCGCGCTCGGCGAGGCGCTGCATGAAGTCGCAGAACACGCGCATCGGCTCAACCTGGCGCGCCGACAGCCGCGCTTCGATGCCGCCCATGTACACGGCCTCGAACAGCGAAACCTTCGCCTGCCCCGCGAACGAGCCGAGCGCTTCGAGCGTCGTGTTGCCCACGCCACGGCGCGGCGTGGTGATCGCGCGGATGAACGCGGGATCGTCGTCGTGATTGGCGATCAGGCGCAGGTAAGCGCAGATGTCCTTGATCTCGGCCTTGTCGAAGAACGACTGGCCACCCGAGAGCACGTACGGAATGCGTTCGCGGCGCAGCACCTGTTCGAAGATGCGCGCCTGAAAGTTGCCGCGATACAAAATCGCGTAATCGCGAAACTGCGCGCGGCGCTCGAACTTGTGCGCCGAAAGCCGGAACACCACCGACTCGGCCTCGTGCTCTTCGTCGTTGCAGGGCGTGACGGTGATCGTGTCGCCCATGCCGTGCTCGGACCAAAGCTTCTTTTCGAACAGCTTCGGATTGTTCGCGATGACGTTGTTCGCCGCCGTGAGAATGCGCACCGTCGAACGGTAGTTCTGCTCCAGCTTGATGACGTGCAGCTTCGGAAAGTCCTTGCCAAGCTGCGCCAGGTTTTCGAGCGTGGCGCCGCGCCAGCCGTAGATGGCCTGGTCGTCGTCGCCCACGGCCGTAAACGCCGCGCGCGGGCCCGCCAGAAGCTTAAGCAGCTCGTACTGGCAGGCGTTGGTGTCCTGGTACTCGTCGACCAGCAAGTAGCGCAGCTTGTTCTGCCAGCGATCGCGCACCTGCTCGTTCTTCGCGAACAGCTCCGCAGGCAGGCGGATCAAGTCGTCGAAGTCCACCGCCTGATAGGCATGCAACGTCGCCATGTAATTGCGGTAGACGATAGCCGCCTGATGCTCGTCCTCGTTCGAGGCCGTGGCCAGCGCCTGCTCGGGCATCACGAGGCCGTTCTTCCACAGCGAAACGATCGACTGGATCTTGCGGATGAAGCCTTTGTCCGTCGAGCCCACCTGCTCCTGGATCATGGCGAAGCAGTCGTCGGCGTCCATGATCGAGAACTGGGGCTTGAGGCCCAGGTGTTCCGCTTCCTGGCGCAGGATCTGTACGCCGAGCGAGTGGAACGTGCAGACCGTCAGCTGGTTGGTCGGCACCTTGCGGCCTTCCTTGCCGGGCGTGGTGAGCGTCTTGCCTTCGAGCAGCTTGCTCACACGCTCGCGCATTTCGGCGGCGGCCTTGTTGGTGAAGGTGACGGCGGCGATATGGCGCGGCTCGAAGCCTTTCGCTTCGATGAGGTGCGCGATCTTTTGCGTGATGACGCGCGTCTTGCCGCTGCCCGCGCCGGCGAGCACGAGACAGGGACCGTCGAGGTAGCGCACCGCTTCGCTTTGGGCGGAATTGAGGCCTGCGGACATCGTTGCTGGATTGGAAAACGGGTGGTACGGCTGGGAGGTGTGCGGGCGGGGCGCCAGGCCATTCGTGACACCGCACGGCGCGAGACGTGCGAACTTCGCAGCGGCCTCTCACGCGGGAGGTGCGATGTTAACACGTTGCGGCGATGCGCCGATGCCACCCCCGATGTTGGGTCTTTCGTTGCGTCTTTCGTTGCGCCTCTTGTTCCCTCGGTTCGCCACTCATCCGTCCCTCGCCCCGGTTCGCACGTCCTGCTCGCCGTGCCACAATGACGGGCTCCCGCCACCCGCAATCGCTGGAAAGAGGAAGCGCTAAATGACTGCACCCCTGCAAATCGGCCTGATGGGCTACGGCTTCGCCGGCCAAACCTTCCACGCACCCGTGATCGCGCATAGCGGCGCCGCGCAGCTCGCGGCCATCGCGACGAGCCAGGGCGAGCGCGCCCAGGCCGACTTTCCCGACGCCGCGATCGTCCCCGACCTCGACGCGCTGCTCTCGATCGACGCCATCGAATGCGTCGTGATCGCCACGCCCAACGACACGCACTACGACCTCGCGCGCCGCACGCTGGAACGCGGCAAGCATGTGCTCGTCGACAAGCCGGTCACGCTCACTTCCGAGGAAGCACGCACGCTCGCGTCCATCGCGAAGCAACGCGGCCTCGTGTTCGCGCCGTTCCATAACCGCCGCTGGGACGGCGATTTCCTCACCGTGCGCGAGCTGATCGCGGGCGGCGAGCTCGGGCGCGTCACGCACTACGAATCGCACTTCGACCGCTTCCGCCCGCAAGTGAAGCAGCGCTGGCGCGAAGACGCGACGCGCGGCGGCGGCCTGCTCTACGATCTCGGGCCGCATCTGATCGATCAGACGCTCGCGCTCTTCGGTGCGCCCGAGTCGATCACCGCGTTCGTCCACACGCGCCGCGAAAACGCGAGCGCCCCGGACTACGCGCACCTCGTGCTGCGCTACCCGACTCACGACGCCGTGCTGCACGCCAGCGCGCTCGCCGCGTACGCACCGCGTTTCGCGATTCATGGCACGCGCGGCAGCTATCTGAAGAACGGGCTCGACACCCAGGAAGACCAGCTCAAGGACGGCCTGCGCCCGGGCCAACCCGGCTTCGGTGCGGGCAACGAGGCGGGCCGCCTGCACGTGCTGCGCGACGACGGCCAGGAAGCCGACCTCGAAGTGCCCAACGCCGCGGGCAACTACGCCGATCTGTACCGCGCGCTCGCCGCGGCGATCCGCGAAGGCAAGGCGTTCCCGGTGAGCCCGCAGGACGCCATCGACGTCATGACGCTCATCGAACTCGCCATGCAAAGCGCGAAGGACGGCCGCACGCTGGCGTTCGTGCGCCAGTCCTGATCGCGCCGGCACGCGCTTTCGGTTGCGGCGTCGACCTTGCATTCCGCCGACGCCGCTGAAAGTTCCGAACAATTGGTTACATCTGGCTGCCGCGGCGGGGTCATCACGCGGCAATAGCCAGACGTTTGTGGACATGCAGGACAAAAAAAGCAGCAACGACAAGACAAAGGAGAGTCTGAATGACCCGCTACACCCGCGCTCTACGCTTTATCGCCGCTGGCGCGCTCATCTCGACCCTCGCCGCGTGCGTGGTCAACCAACCGGCGCCGCGCACCGCGCCGCCGCCCCCGCCGGGACCGAATCCGCACGAAGTCGCCGTCGATCGCCTGCATCAGGTCGACAGCCGCATCGACAACCTGGGCCACCGCATCGACATGCGCGTGAATCAGGGCTACTACCCGCCGCCGCAAGGCAACGCGCTTCATCACCGCCTCGACACGATCCGCAGCGAAGCGCACGACATGGCCGCACAGCACGGCGGCGGCATCTCTCCCGACGAGCAGCACGTGCTGAACCAGGAACTCGACACGGCCGCTCACGCGATCGGCGAGTAAGCACGCGCGTTTGCCAACCACAGGCCGCGCATGCACGGACCGCGTTCGCGGTTCGTGCGGCATTTCCAGAATCGACCCCGTTTTTCCCCTGCACCGCGCAACGCGCGTCGCCGATCCGCGCAAGCCAGTACCCGCGCGCCTCGCGGCGCTTTGCCCGTGCCGCGCACGGAATTTTTCCGCATTGACATAGCCCCGAGGCGTCGCGCACAATCGCTGCGCGCGCCGGGAGAGCGCGCCGTTTGTCACCGCAAGTGCAACCGGCGCCGCCGAAGGGGCAACCCACAAACTCTCAGGCAAAAGGACCGTGCGCGCCGGACCGCTGATTCGCCGCCTTTGCGCTTTTTGCGCGATGTAACGCGAAGCAGCACACAAGTCCGCAACTCTGGAGAGCGGCAGTAGAACGCCTGGTGCGTTCAGGCTGCCCACCGAAGGGGCGCGCGCCAACCGCAACAGGGCGCAATCTCTCAGGTACCGAGGACAGAGGGGCCATGCAAGAACCGACCACGGGCATCGTGCCTGCGGCGAGTCCTGCATGGCCTTTTTCGTTTTCGCGCGACTTTTCGCGACCGCCTGAGGCCCCATGACCGAACTCAAACGCACCCCGCTGAACGACACGCACCGCGCGCTCAACGCCCGCATGGTGGACTTCGGCGGCTGGGACATGCCCGTCAACTACGGCTCGCAGATCGACGAGCATCGCGCCGTGCGCACCGACGCCGGCATGTTCGACGTCTCGCACATGTGTGTCGTTGATTTTTCGGGCCCGAAGGCGCGCGAGTTCTTCTCCCGCGCGCTCGCCAACAACGTGGCCAAGCTCACCGTGCCGGGCAAGGCGCTCTACTCGTGCATGCTGAACCCCGAGGGCGGCGTGATCGACGACCTGATCGTCTATTTCTTCGCCGACGACCAGTTCCGCACCGTCGTCAACGCCGGTACCGCCGAGAAAGACATCGCCTGGTTCGAGAAGCTGAACGCCGAAGGCGGCTTCGGCCTGACCATCACGCCGCGCCGCGATCTCGCGATCGTCGCCGTGCAGGGCCCGAACGCCCGCGAAAAAGTCTGGCAGGTCGCCCCCTCCTCGCGCAGCGCCACCGAAGTTCTCAAACCCTTCAACGCCGCAAAGATCGACGTGACGCCGTTCGGCGAGCTGATGATCGCGCGCACGGGCTACACCGGCGAAGACGGCTTCGAAATCGTGCTGCCCGCCGCCGCCGTATGCGAGTTCTGGGATGCCCTGCAGCGCCAGGGCGTGAAGCCCTGCGGCCTGGGTGCGCGTGACACGCTGCGCCTCGAAGCGGGCATGAACCTCTACGGCCAGGACATGGACGACGGCGTCTCGCCGCTCGACGCGGGCCTTGCCTGGACCGTCGACATGAAGGAGCCGCGCGACTTCATCGGCCGCCCGGTGCTCGAAGCGAACGGCTCGCGCTCGGCCTTCGTCGGCCTGATCCTGCAGAAGGAAAACGGCAAGGCCGGCGGCGTGCTGCGCGCGCACCAGAAAGTGCTCACGCCGCATGGCGAGGGCGAGATCACGAGCGGCACGTTCTCGCCGAGCATGCAGGAATCCATCGCCTTCGCGCGCGTGCCGCAGGGCGTGCAGCCGGGCGATGTCGTGCAGGTGCAGATCCGTGACAAAGCCCTTCCCGCAAGCGTGGTAAAACTGCCGTTCGTGCGCAACGGCAAGGTGCTCGCCGCCTGATCCGCGAGGATCCTGCCGCCGCGCACGCCCTCCCCCTTTTAAGCAACAAGAACCGAACCACGCACTGGAGCAACCATGAGCATCCCGGCCGATCTGAAATACACCGAATCGCACGAGTGGATCCGCACCGAAGCCGACGGCACGCTGACCATCGGCATCACCGACCACGCGCAGGAAGCGCTTGGCGACATCGTCTTCCTCGAGCTGCCTGAAGCGGGCCGCGCGGTCACCGCCGGCGACGCCGTTGCCGTGATCGAGTCGGTCAAGGCCGCCTCGGACATCTACGCGCCGGTCGCAGGCGAAATCATCGAAGCGAACACGTCGCTCGTCGACACGCCCGACCAGGTGAACGGCGCGCCGTACGAGTCGTGGCTCTTCAAGATCAAGCCCGCCGCCGACGCCAAGCTCGACTCGCTGATCGACGCCGCCGCCTATGAAAAGGCTATCGGCGCTTAACACTCCGTAACCGCTACGGCGCGGCGGCGCTCACCTCGAGTACCGCCCGCGCCCGCAGGAACCCCTATGAAGCTCGAACACCCGGATCGTCTGATGAACTCCCCGCTCTCGCTTGCTGCACTTGAAGCGCACGACGCTTTCGCCGCCCGCCACATCGGCCCCGACTCGGCCGACCAGCAGGCGATGCTCGACGCGCTCGGCTTCGCCTCGCGCGCCGCGCTGATCGATGCGGTGATTCCGGCAAAGATCCGCCGCAACGAGACGCTGCCGCTTGGGCCGTTCTCGCAGCCGCGCTCGGAAGCCGAGGCGCTCGCCGCCCTGCGCGCGCTCGCGGACAAGAACCAGGTGTTCCGCTCGTATATCGGGCAGGGCTACTACGACACGCACACGCCGGCCGTCATCCTGCGCAACGTGCTCGAAAACCCGGCGTGGTACACCGCGTACACGCCGTACCAGCCGGAAATCTCGCAGGGCCGCCTCGAAGCCCTGCTGAACTTCCAGCAGATGATCACCGACTTGACGGGCCTCGCGATCTCGAACGCGTCGCTGCTCGACGAAGCCACCGCCGCCGCCGAAGCGATGACGCTCGTGCAGCGCGTGGGCAAGTCGAAGTCGAACGTGTTCTTCGTCGCAGACGACGTGCTCGCGCAGACGATCGAAGTCGTGAAGACGCGCGCGAAGCCGATCGGCATCGAGGTGAAGGTCGGTCCGGCTGCTGAAGCGGCAACCGCAGGCGCCTTCGGCGTGCTGCTCCAATATCCGGGCGTGAACGGCGACGTGCGCGACTACCGCGAACTGGCGCAAGCCGTGCACGCCGCGGGCGGCGCCGTGATTGCCGCCGCCGACCTGCTCGCGCTCACCATGCTCACGCCGCCGGGCGAATGGGGCGCGGACGTGGCCGTGGGCAACTCGCAGCGCTTCGGCGTGCCGATGGGCTTTGGCGGCCCGCACGCCGCCTACCTCGCAGTGAAGGACGAATTCAAGCGCCAGATGCCGGGCCGTCTCGTCGGCGTGACCGTCGACGCAAATGGCAAGCCGGCGCTGCGCCTCGCGCTGCAAACGCGCGAACAGCACATCCGCCGCGAGAAGGCCACCTCAAACGTCTGCACGGCGCAGGCGCTGCTCGCGATCATGGCGAGCATGTACGCCGTCTACCACGGCCCGCAAGGCCTGAAGCGCATTGCGCAGCGCGTGAACCGCGTCGCCGCGATCCTCGCCGCTGGCGCGAAGCAACTGGGCTACACGCTCGTGAACGAAGCGTTCTTCGACACGCTCACGTTCGAAGCCGGCCCGCGCACCCAGGCGCTGCACGACGCGGCACTCGCGCGCGGCATGAACTTCCGCCACGTGAGCGAAACGCGTGTGGGCGTGACCGTCGACGAGACCACCTCGCGCGCCGATCTGGCCGACCTGCTCGCCGTGTTCGCACAAGCTGCGTTTGCGGGCGAAACGCCTTCGCTCGACAAGCTCGACGCCGAACTCACTGCGAACGGCAAGGTGTCGTTCCCGGCCGCGCTGGCGCGCGAAAGCGCGTACCTCACGCACCCGGTGTTCAACCGTCATCATTCGGAAACGGAAATGCTGCGCTACCTGCGCAGCCTCTCCGACAAGGACCTCGCGCTCGACCGCTCGATGATCCCGCTCGGCTCGTGCACGATGAAGCTCAACGCGACCTCGGAAATGCTGCCGGTTACGTGGCCCGAGTTCGGCCGCATCCACCCATTTGCGCCCGCCGAGCAGACCGTCGGCTATCGCGAGATGGTCGATCAGCTCGAACAGATGCTCGTGGCCGCCACCGGCTACGCCGCCGTTTCGCTGCAGCCGAACGCGGGCTCGCAGGGCGAGTACGCAGGCCTGCTGATCATCCAGGCGTACCACGCCTCGCGCGGGCAAGCGGATCGCAACGTCTGCCTGATTCCCGCTTCGGCGCACGGCACGAACCCTGCGTCGGCGCAGATGGCCGGCATGCAGGTCGTGGTCGTGGCGTGCGACGCGCAAGGCAACATCGACATCGCCGACCTCAAGGCCAAGGCCGACCAGCACGCGGCCAGGCTCGCGGCGATCATGATCACGTACCCCTCGACGCACGGCGTGTTCGAAGAGAACGTGCGCGAAGTCTGCGAAATCGTGCACGCGGCGGGCGGCCAGGTGTACGTGGACGGCGCGAACATGAACGCGATGGTCGGTCTCGCGGCGCCGGGCCAGTTCGGCGGCGACGTCTCGCACCTGAACCTGCACAAGACCTTCTGCATTCCGCACGGCGGCGGCGGCCCGGGTGTCGGCCCGGTCGCAGTGGGCGCGCACCTCGCGCAGTTCCTGCCGAACCAGCTTTCGTCGGGCTACAAGCGCGACGAACACGGCATCGGAGCGGTAAGCGCGGCGCCTTACGGCTCGGCCTCGATCCTGCCGATTTCGTGGATGTACATCGCCATGATGGGCGCGGCCAACCTCACCGCCGCGACCGAAAACGCGATCCTCAACGCCAACTACGTCGCGAACAAGCTCGCGCCGCACTTCCCGGTGCTCTACAGCGGCCCGGGCGGGCTTGTCGCACACGAGTGCATTCTGGATCTGCGCCCCATCAAGGATGCAAGCGGCATCACCGTGGACGACGTGGCCAAGCGCCTGATGGACTACGGCTTCCACGCCCCGACCATGAGCTTCCCGGTGCCGGGCACGCTGATGGTCGAGCCGACCGAGTCGGAATCGAAGGAGGAGCTGGACCGCTTCATCGACGCGATGGTGGCAATCCGCGAGGAAATCCGAGCCGTGGAAGAGGGCCGCGCGGACAAGGAAGACAACCCGCTGCGCCACGCACCGCACACGGCCGCCGTGGTGGTCGCCGACGACTGGAAGCACGCCTACTCGCGCGAGCAGGCCGCGTACCCGGTCGCGTCGCTCGTCGCGCGCAAGTACTGGCCGCCGGTTGGCCGCGCCGACAACGCTTACGGCGACCGCAACCTGTTCTGCTCGTGCGTGCCGATCGGCGAATATGCCGATGAAACGGCTGGCGAATAAGCCTGCGCGAAGCCGCTGCATCAGCTCACGCTCATGCAGCGGCGATCATCCCCCTCACATTTGCCGCCGCAAACCGCTAACATCACACACCTGTCAGCCTTGAATCAGGGAGTCGCGCATGGCGCGGAAGGTGGGAACGGAACAACTGCGGAATCCACTGCGGGACTCACTGCGGGTCGCCGCGCTGGCGCTTGCCTGCGCCACCTTCACTGTCACGGCTCACGCGGCCATGAACTTCTGTGCGGCGCCGGCGCTGCAATCGAGCGAGCGCACCAACTCCGACCCGGGCGTGAAGGCGCTCGTGGCCGAGGTGCTGACGCACGTGAACGACACGCCGCGTCCGCTGGCGCGCCTGCACACCGAGGGCACGCTGCCGCACGAGGGCATCTACGACCAGAGCGTCGAGGCCGCGAAGGAGCTCGACCTCATGCGCAACGCCGCGCTCGCCTGGCGCGCGACGAGCGACGAGCGCTTCCTGAAGCTCGTGGACCGCTTTCTGCTCGCGTGGGTCACCACGTACAAGCCGAGCTTCAATCCCATCGACGAAACGCGTTTCGAGGGGCTGATACTCGCCTACGACATGACCGCGAGCGCGCTGCCCGTGAAAACGCGCAACGCGACGATGCAGTTCCTGAACAGCTTCGCGAACGGCTATATCGCGCAAATCGACGCGCAGCCGCGCCCGCTCAAGGGAAATTTCGCGAACAACTGGCAGAGCCATCGGGTCAAACTGATATCGATGATCGCGTTCACGCTCGACAATCGCAAGATGATCGCGACGGCGCAGCGCCTGTTCGTGGAGCATCTCGGCGACAACGTGGCGCCCGACGGCTCGACGCTCGACTTCACCGAGCGCGACGCGCTGCACTACGTGACTTACGATTTGCAGCCGCTCGTGACCGCCGCGCTCGCCGCGCGCCGTCACAACCGCAACTGGCTGACCGAACGCGCGGCCAACGGCGCGACGCTCGCGGGCGCGCTCGACTGGCTCACCCCCTATGCGCTCGGCCAGAAATCGCACGAAGAATTCGTGCATTCGAACGTACCGTTCGACGCCAAGCGGCGCGAAGCGGGCCTGCCCGGCTACACCGGCCAGTGGGACCCGAAAAACGCCGCCGAGCTGTTTCATCTCGCAGCGCGACTCGACGGCCGCTTTGCGCCAGTCGCGCTGAAACTCGCGTCCACGCCGCCCGCGTGGCTCGCCGTCTGTCTGCCGTTGCCGGCGCGCTGAAAAGCGCGCGAGGGATGCAGCGGCGGCATGGAAACAGTGATGTCGCAATAACGCAGCATCCCCACACACCAACGTCAGACAAGCAGGAGCAGTACCCATGGCAGTGAGCGTTTTCGATCTCTTCAAAGTCGGCATCGGACCCTCCAGTTCGCACACGGTCGGGCCGATGCGCGCGGCGCTGATGTTTGCCGAAGGACTCGAGCGCGACGGCCTGCTCGCGAGCACCGCCGCCGTGAAGGTCGAGCTGTACGGCTCGCTCGGTGCGACCGGCAAGGGCCACGGCACCGACCGCGGCGTCATGCTCGGCCTGATGGGCGACGCGCCCGACACCGTCGACCCCGACACCATCAGCGAGCGCCTCGAAGCCGTACGCAAATCGCGCGAACTCTCGCTACTCGGCAAACACGCGATCGCGTTCGTGCCGAAGGAACACGTGGCGTTCTATCGCCAGGCGCTGCCCGAACACCCGAACGGCATGAAGCTGCGCGCGCTCGACGCGAATGGCGAAACGCTGCGCGAAAGCACGTATCTCTCGGTGGGCGGCGGCTTCGTCGTCACGGCCGGCGCGGCGAATACGAAGGTGCTCGCCGCCGCGCAGCAACTGCCGAATCCGTTCAGCACGGGCGCGGAGATGCTCGCGCTGTGCGCGTCGACGGGCAAGAGCATCGCGCAGCTGATGCTCGAAAACGAGCGCGTCTGGCACAGCGACGAACAAATTCGCTCAGGTCTCCTGCGCATTTGGGACGTGATGCAGTCGTGCGTTTCGCGCGGTTGCGGTATCAACAATCCCGATGCCGACGGCACGCTGCCCGGCCCCTTCGCCGTGAAGCGCCGCGCGTCGCAACTCTACCGCGCGCTGACCAGCAACCCCGAGCGCGCGCTGCAAGACCCGCTCTCGATGATCGACTGGATCAACCTCTACGCGATCGCCGTGAACGAGGAAAACGCCGCGGGCGGGCGCGTGGTGACCGCGCCGACCAACGGCGCGGCGGGCATCATCCCGGCCGTGCTGCACTACTACGTGCGCTTCACGCCCGGCGCGAACGAACAAGGCGTGATCGACTTTCTGCTCACCGCCGCCGCCATCGGCATTCTCTACAAGCTCAACGCGTCGATCTCGGGCGCCGAAGTGGGCTGCCAGGGCGAAGTCGGCGTGGCCTGCTCGATGGCCGCTGGCGCGCTCGCAGCCGTGCTGGGCGGCACGCCGCTGCAGGTGGAGAACGCCGCCGAAATCGGCATGGAGCACAACCTCGGCCTCACCTGCGACCCAGTTGGCGGCATGGTGCAAATTCCCTGCATCGAACGCAACGCCATGGCGTCGGTGAAGGCCGTGAACGCCGCGCGCATGGCGCTGCGCGGCGACGGCGCGCATTACGTCTCGCTCGACTCCGTCATCAAGACGATGCGCGAGACCGGCGCCGACATGAAGACGAAGTACAAGGAGACTTCGCGCGGCGGCCTCGCGGTGAACATCGTCGAGTGCTGATCGCTTAAAGCGCTGTCGCCTTGCCTGAAGCATCTGAACGTAATTACGTAACGATTGAAGGAGACTTGACCGCCATGCAGCAGCCGAACGTTTCAACCACCACCGGGGCTCGCCTCGTCGTCGACGCGCTCGCCGCCAATGGCGTCGAGCGTGTGTTCTGCGTACCGGGCGAGAGCTATCTCGCGGTGCTCGATTCGTTGTCCGACGAAACCGCGCAGATCGAGACCGTGGTGTGCCGTCACGAGGCGGCGGCGGCGAACATGGCGGAAGCGATCGGCAAGCTCACGGGCAAGCCCGGCGTCGCGCTCGTCACGCGCGGGCCGGGCGCCACGCACGCTTCGATTGGCGTGCACACGGCGTTCCAGGACTCGACGCCGATGATCCTGCTGATCGGTCAGGTCGCGCGCGATCAGATGGATCGCGAAGCGTTCCAGGAAATCGACTACCGACGCATGTTCGGCCAGATGGCGAAGTGGGTCACGCAGATCGACGATGCGCGCCGCGTGCCCGAATACCTGAGTCACGCGTTCCATATCGCGATGTCGGGCCGTCCGGGTCCGGTCGTGCTCGCGCTGCCCGAGGACATGCTGAGCGGCGCGATTCCCGCAGCCGAAGCGCAGCCCATCGCGCCGCCTGCGCAACGCGTGCAGGCCTCGCCTTCCGCTGCACAGATGGAACGCTTGCGCGAACTGCTCGCGGGCGCGAAGAAGCCGTTCGTGATCGCGGGCGGACATGGCTGGAACACGCAGGCATGTGGTGATTTCCAGCGCTTCGTCGAGAACTGGCAATTGCCGGTGGGCCTCGCGTTCCGCTTCCAGGACACGCTCAACAACGACCACCCGAACTACGCGGGCGACGTGGGCCTGGGCATCAATCCGGCGCTCGCCAAGCGCATTCGCGAAGCCGACGTGCTGCTCGCGCTCGGTCCGCGTCTGGGCGAATCGACAACGGGCGGCTATACGCTCTTCGACATTCCCAAGACGAAGCAAACGCTCATTCACGTGCATCAGGGCGCAGAGGAACTGGGCCGCGTCTATGCGGCAGATCTGCCGATCGTTTCTGGCCTCGCCGAAATCGCAGCGCTGCTCGCAGAACTGCCCGCACCCGCGCAACCCGCGTGGGCCGGCAGCGCCGCTGAAGCGCACGAAGCGTGGCACGCATGGCGCAAGCCGCTGCCGATGCCCGGCGACGTGCAACTCGGCGAAGTCATGCAGCAACTGCGCGCACGCTTGCCCGACGATGCAATCGTCACGAACGGCGCAGGCAACTACGCGACGTGGCTGCATCGGCATTTCGCGTATCGCCACTTCCGCTCGCAACTCGCGCCCACGAGCGGCGCGATGGGCTACGGCGTGCCCGCCGCAATCGCCGCGAAGTCGCTTTATCCTTCGCGCACCGTGGTCGCGCTCGCGGGCGATGGCTGCTTCATGATGGCCTCGTCGGAACTCGCTACGGCGATGCAGTACGGCCTGAATGTGGTGTTCATCGTCGTGAACAACGCGCATTACGGCACGATCCGCATGCACCAGGAGCGCCATTATCCGAACCGCGTGCATGGCACGCAGCTCACGAACCCTGACTTCGCCGCGTTTGCGCAGTCGTTCGGCGCGCATGGTGAAGTGGTCACGACGACCGCGCAATTCGCGCCCGCGCTCGAGCGCGCGCTCACGGCAGGCAAGCCGGCGCTGATCGAGATCCGCGTGACGAAGGAAGCGAGCACGCCGGCGTCGACGCTCGAACAGATTCGCGAAGCGGGCAAGAAAATGCGCGGAGAGTAGCTGAGAAGGAATCCTGAATAAGCTCACCGCTCACCGGCGAGCGCACAAACAAAAGCCCCGCAGATCTTTCGATCCTGCGGGGCTTTTTACTTCAGCTGAGGTTCAGCCGAACGTCAGGGGCTTACTTGCCGCCCACGCTTTGCAGCGTCGTCCACTTGCCGTCGACAACCTTGTACAGCGTGATGCCGCCGTTCTTCAGGTCGCCGCGCGAGTCGTACGCGAGTTCCGACGTCGTGACAGCCGGCTTGCTGGTCTTCGCGAGGAACGGCAGGTACTTAGCCGGGTCCGTCGAGTTGGCCGCCTTCATGGCCGCGAACATTGCCATTGCGCCGTCGTAGGCGTACGGCGAGTACGTCTGCACGTCTTCGCCGAAGCGCTTCTTGTACTTCGCGACGTAGTCCTTGCCACCCGGCATCTGGTCGAGCGGCAGGCCGGCGAGCGATGCCACCGTGCCGTTCGCTGCGTCACCCGCGATCTGGAGGAATGTCGGCGTGTGCACCATTTCGCCGCCCATCAGCGGTGCCTTGATGCCCAGCGACTTCATCTGCTTGACCATCGGGGCAGCTTGCGAATCTGCGCCGCCGAAGTAGACCAGGTCGGGCGCCATCGCCTTCGCCTTCGTCAGGACCGACTTGAAGTCGACGGCCTTGTCGTTGGTGTACTCGCGGTCGATGATGGTGCCGCCGGCAGCCTTCGCAGCCTTCGAGAATTCGTCGGCGAGACCCTGGCCGTAAGCCGTGCGGTCGTCGATCACGACGATCTTCTTCATACCCAGGCTCTTCACCGCGAACGTGCCGGCCACCGAACCTTGCTGCGTGTCCGAGGTCATCATGCGGAACGTGGTCTTGAAGCCTTGCTGCGTGTACTCAGGCGCCGTCGCCATGGCGATCTGCGGGATACCTGCGTTCGCGTAGATGCGCGAAGCCGGGATCGTCGTGCCCGAGTTGAAGTGACCGAGCATGCCCTTGATGCCGTCGTCGACGAGCTTCTGTGCGACCGTCGTGCCCGTGCGCGGGTCGGCCTGATCGTCGGCCGAGTCGAGCACGAAGTGAACCGGCTTGCCGCCGATCACGGGCTTCGTCGCGTTGATGTCTTCGACTGCGAGCGTGATGCCGTTCTGGAAGTCCTTGCCGTAGTGCGCCTGCGCACCCGTCATCGGACCGGCAAAACCGATCTTCACGTCTTCGGCTTGTTGTGCGTGCGCAGTCCCCGCCAGCGACAGGGCGGCAACAAGCGTTGCGCCTGCCAGCTGCTTCATGGTGTGTTGCATTGCTTCTCCTTGGTACCAGGTATCAAATGAGCGGCTTCGGATTCGAAGGGCCTTGCCGCTTCCTTGTCTTGAGACGGTCGACAGTATGGCTTGTGCTTAACCGATCGTCATCAAATTTGCGTTACCGCCTGCTGCTGCCGTATTCACGCTGACCGAACGTTCTGCGAGCAGTCGTTCGAGCGCGTAATCTTCATCGCCATTGGCGAGCGCGTGCGCTGCCACGCCCTGCACCGAGACGATCGGGCCAGGACGTTTTGCCACTTCCTTCACGAGTGCGAGCAGCTCGTCGCTATCGCCTTCGAAGAGGACCGCATCGAAGTCGGCGTCGGCCGTCTTCTTGATCGCCGCGTGCGCCTTCAGTGCTGCCGGCAACGCGCTCACCAGCGCTTCGCCCGCCGCGCCCTGGAACAGCGCACGGTTGCCCGTTGCGAGCGCAACGGCCAGTTGTGCGCGTGCGCCCGTTGCCGTCGAAGGCACGCACAGCACCGTGCCGCGCGCCGAAAGCGTGTACGTGTTGCGCTCGCCCGTCGGGCCCGGCAGAACCGCCGTAGCACCCGCGAGCACGTATTCGAGGTATCCGTCGCAACGCGCCGCGAGCGCGGGCTCGCGCTCGGCGATGAGCCAGTCGCGTAGCGTCGTGAGTGCGGACTGCGCCGATTGCGGCGCGCCGTTGTTCGCCTCGGCGCCTTGCGGCGCATCCACGACGAGCACATCGGCGAGCGACTTCGGCAAGCCAGCCGGACGCTTCGCGAGCAAACGCGCAAGATACAGCGCGCCACCCGCCTTCGGACCCGTGCCCGACAGGCCTTCGCCGCCGAACGGCTGCACGCCCACCACTGCGCCGATCACGTTGCGGTTCACGTAGATGTTGCCCACGTGCGCGCGGCCGATCACGTGCGCGATCGTTTCGTCGATACGCGTGTGAATGCCGAGCGTGAGGCCGTAGCCCGTTGCGCGGATCTGCTCGAGCAGCTTGTCGAGCTGGCTGCGGCGATAGCGGATCACGTGCAGCACCGGGCCGAACACTTCGCGCTTGAGTTCGTCGAGGCTGTCGAGCTCGATGAGCGTCGGCGGCACGAACGTGCCTTGTGCGCAGGTGTCGGGCGTCGGCATTTGCTGGACCTTGCGGCCCTTTTCGCGCATGCCGGCCACGTGCGTGTCGATGCCCCGCTTCGCGTCGACGTCGATCACGGGGCCGACGTCGGTCGAGAGGCGGTCGGGGTTGCCCACCGCGAGTTCCTTCATCGCGCCCGTGAGCATTTCGAGCGTGCGGTCCGCCACGTCGTCCTGCAGGCACAGCACACGCAGCGCCGAACAACGCTGGCCAGCCGAGTCGAACGCGCTTTGCAGCACGTCGGCCACGACCTGTTCCGCGAGCGCCGACGAATCGACGATCATCGCGTTCTGGCCGCCGGTTTCGGCGATCAGCGGAATCGGGCGGCCTTCGGAATCGAGGCGCTCGGACAGCGTCTTGTTGATGAGGCGCGCCACTTCGGTCGAGCCCGTGAACATCACGGCACGCGTGCGGTGATCGGCGACGAGCGCCGCGCCCACGGTCTCGCCGTTGCCCGGCAGCAGTTGCACCGCGCCTGCCGGCACGCCGGCTTCGCGCAGGATGCGCACGGCTTGCGCGGCGATCAGCGGCGTTTGTTCAGCGGGCTTCGCGAGCACCGTGTTGCCGGCTGCGAGCGCGGCGGCGACCTGGCCCATGAAGATCGCGAGCGGGAAGTTCCACGGGCTGATACACACTACAGGGCCGAGCGGACGATGCGTGTCGTTCGAGAACTCTTCACGGATCTGCGTGGAGTAGTAGCGCAGGAAGTCGATCGCTTCACGGATTTCCGCAACGGCGTTCGGCAGCGACTTGCCCGCTTCGCGCACGATCAGACCCATCAGCGTGTGCATCTGCGCTTCGAGCAAATCGGCGGCGCGCGCGAGGCAGTCCGCGCGTGCTTCGACGGGCGTGGCTTGCCAGATCGGCGCGGCGGACACCGCGTGCGTGAGCGCAGCGCTCACGTGTTCACTCGTTGCTTCCACAACGGTCCCGACGAGATCTCGGTGATCTGCCGGATTGCGCACGTCGCGTGCGGCGGGGTCTGCGATGTCGTTGTCGGCGAGCATCGGCGCGGCGCGCCACGGATGATGCGCGCTTGCCAGCAGCGCCGACGAAAGCGACGCCAGACGATGCTCGTTCGAGAG
This sequence comes from Paraburkholderia sp. JHI869, assembly GCF_038900775.1. Lineage (NCBI taxonomy): Bacteria > Pseudomonadati > Pseudomonadota > Betaproteobacteria > Burkholderiales > Burkholderiaceae > Paraburkholderia > Paraburkholderia sp. JHI869. The sequence goes on along the minus strand of NZ_JAYMSC010000032.1, from coordinate 56,952 downwards.
ATCGAGACCCATCGAGTTGAAGCGCTCGTTGCCGTACAGCTCGCGCGGCAGCGGAATCTTCGCGTGCGGCGCGCCGAGCGGTACGACCTTCGCTGCGTCGTCGATCGGGTTCGTGACCAGTTCGCTGACCGGCACGGATGCATCGGCGATGCGGTTCACGAACGACGTGTTCGCGCCGTTTTCCAGCAGGCGGCGCACGAGATACGCGAGCAGCGTTTCATGCGTGCCGACCGGCGCGTAGACGCGGCACGGACGGTTGAGCTTGCCCTGCGAAAGCGGGCCCGTGACTTCTTCGTACAGCGGTTCGCCCATGCCGTGCAGGCACTGGAATTCGTACTGGCCGGGATAGTAGTTCTGGCCCGCGAGGTGATAGATCGCCGAGAGCGTGTATGCGTTGTGCGTGGCGAACTGCGGATACACGGCATCCGGCGCGCCGAGCAGCTTCTTCGCACACGCGAGGTACGACACGTCCGTGTAGATCTTGCGCGTGTACACCGGGTAGCCTTCGAGGCCATCCACCTGGGCGCGCTTGATTTCCGTATCCCAGTACGCACCTTTCACGAGGCGCACCATGATGCGGTGACGGCTGCGGCGCGCGAGATCGACGATGTAGTCGATCACGAACGGGCAACGCTTCTGGTAAGCCTGCACGACGAAACCAATGCCGTTCCAGCCCGCGAGTTCCGGGTCGAAGCACAGTGCTTCGAGCAGGTCGAGCGAGAGTTCGAGACGGTCGGCTTCTTCGGCGTCGATATTGAGGCCGATGTCATAGCGGCGAGCGAGCACGGCGAGCGCGCGCACGCGCGGCAGCAGCTCGCCCATCGTGCGCTCCTGCTGCGCGCGCGAGTAGCGCGGATGCAGCGCGGAAAGCTTGATCGAGATGCCAGGACCTTCGTAGATGCCACGGCCGCCCGCGGCCTTGCCGATGGCGTGGATCGCCTGCTCGTACGATGCGTAGTAGCGCTGAGCATCGGCTTCCGTCGTCGCGGCTTCGCCGAGCATGTCGTACGAGTAGCGGAAACCGCGCGCTTCGAACTTGCGGCTGTTAGCGAGCGCTTCGGAGATGTTCTCGCCCGTGACGAACTGCTCGCCCATCAGGCGCATGGCCATGTCGACGCCCTTGCGGATCAGCGGCTCGCCGCCCTTGCCGATCATGCGCGTGAGCGCCGACGACAGGCCAGTTTCGCTGTTCGTCGTGACGAGCTTGCCGGTGATCATGAGGCCCCACGTGGCGGCGTTCACGAACAGCGACGGCGCGTGGCCGACGTGCGACTTCCAGTCGCCCTTGCTGATCTTGTCGCGAATGAGCGCGTCGCGCGTGGCGCGGTCGGGAATACGCAGCAGCGCTTCGGCGAGGCACATCAGCGCCACGCCTTCCTGGCTGGACAGCGAAAACTCGTGGATCAGGCCTTCCACACCGCCGCCGGTACCCTTCGCGCGCAACGTTTCCACGAGCTTGGTGGCGAGCTTCGTCACGTCGCCCGTGAGGTTGGCCGGCAGACGCGCCTCGCCGATCAGGAACGGCACGCACTCCGGCTCGGGGCGGCGGTACGCAGCCGTGATCGCCGCGCGCAGCACCGACTGCGGTTGCACGTTTTGCGCGAATTCGAGGAACGGATGCGAAGCCGCTTCGTCGTCGTCGGCGGTAGCACCTTCGGCGAGATCGGTCGCGCCGACATGGCCACTGAGTTCGGGAGGCAGCTGGCCGTGCTCGATTTTCTCGAGGTAGGCGAAGATGGCTTGCTTGATGAGCCAGTGCGGCGTGCGCTCGAGCCGCGTGGCGGCGTCCTTGAGGCGGGAGCGGAGGAGATCGTCGACTTTGACGCCAAGTGTGGTGCTAGCCATGGTTCCTTCGTATGCCGGCAGACCCGCACCGGCGGTGACTAAAAAGTTGGCGAATCGTAACCCTACAAATAAAAAGGTGCAACCACTCTCTCAATATGGTTGCACCACTCCAGAAACCTTGTGCAGCCGGGCTTTGCGGCGGATGGCCGCCCACCGGGCCGCGCAGGTTGCGCTCGGTATTTTCCCTGGTCCAACAACACGCAGGACAACCCTAATCGATTCCGCGGCCGTGCCGTTATACAAACAGAGCGGGGGTTGTTGGTCACAAGAAAGAGCGAAGGGACCGGAAAATGGAAAAGCTGCTGGTAATCGCAGGGATCTGGACGATGTGCGCCATGTGCGCCGTGCTTTTCATGCGCGGTGCGACGGCGCCGGATGAACGCCGCATGACTTTGAAGCGAGCGTCGCGTAGGGAAGTGGCCGATACCGTCGGCCAGTAAGGAAGGAAACGGGAAGTTGACGTCGGGTGTCCCGCTGTTGTGACAGCGGGACCAAGTCTGCTCGTGTGCGGCGCAGTTGCCCGCTAGATATCGAGCGGATCGACTTCGAGATTCCAGCGCAGCACGCCGCGCAATGCGCGCAGCGCAGGCTGCCACGCGCGCAGCGTTGCCTGCAGCGCGGCACGCGACTGGCTTTCCACGAGCAGTTGCGCGCGATGCACGTTCATCACCTTGACGATGGTGAGCGGCACCGCGTCGTAGGCCATCACGCGCTCGGCGCCCGGAATCGCCGTGAGCGCTTCTGCGGCTTGGGCGAGAAACGCCAGCGCGGCCTCGAGCGTGCGCCCTTCGGCGCGCAATAACGCCTGATACACGAACGGCGGCAGGTGCGCATCGCGCCGTTCCGCGACCTGCGTATTCGCAAACCCCACATAGTCCTGACGCGCCAGCGCGTGATAGAGCGCATGGCGCGGATAGCGCGTCTGCACGAGCACCTCGCCGGGCAGTCCGGCGCGCCCCGCGCGCCCGCTCACCTGCATCAGCTGCGCGAACAGGCGCTCGCTCGCCCGGAAATCGTGCGAAAAGAGCGCATTGTCGGCGTTCAGCACGCCAACGAGCGACACGCGCTGGAAGTCGTGCCCCTTCGCGATCATCTGCGTGCCCACCAGGATATCGACTTCGCCCGCGTGCACGTCGGAGAAAAGCGCCTGCGCGCTGCCCTTGCGGCGCGTGCTGTCGGCGTCGATGCGCAGCACCCGCGCGCCCGGCACCGCGCTCGCCAGCGCCTCCTCGATACGCTGCGTGCCGCGCCCCATCGGCGCGATATCGACGTTGCCGCACTCGGGGCACGAATGCGGAATGCGCGACTCCCATCCGCAGTGGTGGCAGCGCAGCGCGCGCTCGGGCTTGTGCAGCACGACGTACGCGCTGCAGCGCGGGCAGCCCGCCACCCAGCCGCACGCGTCGCACGCGAGCGTGGGCGCGTAGCCGCGACGGTTCAGAAAGATAAGGCTCTGCTCGCCGCGCTCCAGGCGCGCCTTCATCGCGGCGACCAACGGCCCGGAGAGCCCTTCGAACGAGGCGCGGCCGCGCCGCCGCTCCTCTTCGAGATCGATCAGCTTGACGGTGGGCAGCACCGCGTCGGCAATCGCGCGGCGCGAAAGCGTGAGGCGCGTGTAGCGCCCCTGCTCGGCCTGCCACCAGCTTTCGAGCGACGGCGTGGCCGAGCCCAGCACGACCGGCACGCCCAGTTGCTTTGCGCGCCAAACCGCGAGGTCGCGCGCCGAGTAGCGCAGCCCTTCCTGCTGCTTGTAGGCGGGGTCGTGCTCCTCGTCGACCACGAGCATCGCGAGGCGCGGCAGCGAGGCGAGCACCGCGAGCCGCGTGCCGAGCACGATGCGCGCGCGGCCCGTGTGCGCCGCGAGCCAGTTGCGGGCGCGCTCGCCTTCGGCCAGGCCGCTGTGAAGCGTGACGATGGCCTCGTCGTCGAGCGTGGCCGCGAAGCGCGTGCGAAACGCCGCCTCGAACTGCGGCGTGAGATTGATTTCGGGAACCAGCACGAGCGCCTGGGCGCCCGGATCACGATCGAGCAGCGCCGCGAGCGCGCGCAGATAGACCTCGGTCTTGCCGCTGCCCGTCACGCCGTGCAGCAGGAAGGGCGCGAAGCCGCTTGCCGCGCCGATCGCTTCCACGGCTTCGGCTTGCTCGTCGCTCAGGCGCGGGACTTCCACGGCTGCCTTGGCATCCGCGGCGCCGCTGGACGCGCTTGCGGCTGCGCCAAACTCGATGGACTCATGCTCGACCCAGCCAGCGTCGCACCAGGCGTCGAGCGTCGCAATCGCCTTGGGGTGCAGCGCGCGGGCCGCCGCTGCGTCGAGTTCCCCTGCATCGGTCAACGCCTGCGCGAGACGGCGCAGGGCCTGTGCGCGAGCCGGCAACGCGTCGGGCAGCGCGGCGCGGCCTTCCGGCAGCAACCGGTAGCGCTCCTCGGGAGCCAGCAGCCGCGCCCAGCGCGACGGATCGCGCAATGCCTGCGGCAGCGCCGGCAAGGCGACTTCACCCAGGCCGCGCTGATAGTAGTCGGCGGCGAAGCCAGCCAGCGCGAGCCATTGCGCCGAAAGCGGCGGGCACGCGGCGCACACCGCGCTCACGTCGCGCAGTTTGTTTGCGGGCACGTCGCTGTGAGCATTCACTTCGCAGATGAGGCCGACCACGTCGCGGCGCCCGAACGGCACACGCACGAGCATGCCGGGCTCGGGCGCGTGCTCGAGGCCGTAGCGATAGTCGTAGAGCGCATCCAGTGGATGGTCCAGCGCCACGCGCACGTACTGCCCTGTCATGCCTCGCTCCCAGGGAAGTTCCGTACGCCAGCGCACAGACACGCAAACCTAAAGTAATACTTGAGATTTCGCGCTAAGTTTTGGATTCCGCAGAACAATCGCGCCCCCGAATCTGCGCCTGTGGATAACTTTGTTGAGAACTTCCCGGGCGCCGCCGTGGCGCGCCCGCGCGTCGTCGTTATGTGGGATACCGCACAGAGCGCCGTGGAGCGCCGAAAGCCTTGTCTGTCAAGGGTCTGATTGATTCTGCTCAGACTTGTGCGGGCACCTGCGACAACCTTTCCCTCTTGCGCGCCGCAACGAGGCAAGTGTGCATAAGTCAAGTCTTGACAGGACCGCGATGGCGTCTGGATGGCCTCTTGGGCCCGGTCATACCCTGATGCCCGGAGCCCAGCTTGCTGCGACGCACCAAAAACGTCACGCACCGGTCGCGCGAATCGCGCGGCTGTGACGATGCACTTCGTCCACGAGTTCAGCGACGCTTTCGGGCGGCGTGAACTGCGAAATGCCGTGGCCGAGGTTGAACACGTGGCCCGGGTGGGCGCCAAAGCTGTCCAGTACCGCGCGCGCCTGCTCGCGAATCGCGGCCGGAGAAGCGAACAGCACCGTGGGGTCGAGGTTGCCCTGGAGCGCCACGCGATCGCCCACGCGCTCGCGCGCGCGGCCGAGATTGACGGTCCAGTCGAGACCCACTGCGTCCACGCCCGTATTGGCGATTTCATCGAGCCAGAGGCCGCCGCCCTTCGTGAACGTGATCACCGGCACGCGCTCGCCATCGTGCTCGCGCTTGAGCTGCGCCACGACCTGCGCGATGTACGCGAGCGAGAAGCGCTGGTACGCGCCGTCTGCGAGTGCGCCACCCCAGGTGTCGAAGATCATCACGGCCTGCGCGCCCGCTTCGATCTGCGCGTTCAGGTAGGCCGCCACGGCCTGCGCGTTGACTTCGAGAATGCGCTGCATGAGGTCCGGGCGCGCGTACAGCATCGACTTCACCGTGCGGAAGTCGTCCGAGCCGCCGCCTTCGACCATGTAGCACGCGAGCGTCCACGGGCTGCCCGAAAAGCCGATGAGCGGCACGCGCTGGCGCCCGTCTGCATTGGTAAGCGCGCGGCGAATTTCACGCACGGCATCGGTCACGTAGCCGAGCGTCGCGCCGATATCCGGAACGGCCAGGCGCGCCACGTCTTCTTCGGTGCGAACGGGGTGCGCGAACTTCGGTCCTTCGCCCGCCTGGAACGAGAGGCCGAGACCCATCGCGTCTGGAATCGTCAGGATGTCGGAGAACAGGATCGCGGCGTCGAGCGGGTAGCGCTCGAGCGGTTGCAGCGTGACCTCGGTGGCGTAATCGGGATTCTTTGCGAGCCCGAGGAAGCTGCCCGCGCGGCTGCGAGTGGCGTTGTACTCCGGCAGATAGCGGCCTGCCTGGCGCATCAGCCAGATCGGCGTGTACTCGGTCGGCTGGCGCAGCAACGCGCGCAGGAAGGTGTCGTTCAGGAGAGTGTGGGCCACGTGCGAGATGCGCGAAGTCGCGCCAAGGTTCGGAAGCAAGCGACCATTTTACCGGAGCGGCCGCCGCGCCATGCCGCTGATGGGCGGCATCAGAAAGCGCAATGACACTGAAGTATAGGCGCCTGCATACCCAGGTAAGTCCGCGCTTATCCACTCCGCACGTGAGGACTATGATCGGACGGCTTTCTAATGAATTACATCAATCAAAACTATATACGGAGACACCATGAAAAAAGCCGCCCTCGGCCTGACGATCGTTAGCGCCGCTTTGCTGAGCGCATGCGCCACGGGTCAGTCCACCGCTACGTCAGCCAACACCGCACAGGCTGCCGCGCCTTCACGCCTCGATGAAATCATCGCGCGCGGCACGCTGCGCGCCTGCACGACCGGCGACTACAAGCCCTACTCGTTCTACAGGCAGGACGGCACGTTCGAAGGCATCGACATCGACATGACGGAGTCGCTTGCGAAGTCGCTGGGCGTGAAGGCCGAGTTCGTGAAGACGTCGTGGTCGAATCTCATGAACGACTTCCTCGCGAAGTGCGACGTTGCGGTGGGCGGCGTCTCCACCACGCTCGATCGGCAGAAGCGCGCGTTCTTCACCGAGGCGTATCAGGTCGACGGCAAGACACCGATCGTGCGATGCGACGACGTCAAGAAGTACCAGACGATCGCGCAGATCAATCAGCCTTCGGTGCGCGTGATCATGAATCCGGGCGGCACGAACGAGCGCTTTGCGAAGCAGTTCTTGCCGCACGCGAATCTCATCATGTATCCGGATAACGTGACGATCTTCAAGCAGATCCTCGCGGGCAAAGCCGACGTGATGGTGACCGACGCGTCCGAGACCATGCTGCAGCAGAAGCTCAACCCAGGCTTGTGCTCAGTGCATCCCGACAAGCCGTTCCAGTACGGCGAGAAAGCATGGATGGTGCCGCGCGGCGATGTGGTGTTCCAGCAGTATGTCGATCAGTGGCTGCACCTTGCGCGCGCGAGCGGCGAATATCAGGCAATCTCCGACAAGTGGCTGAAGTGAAGCGCTGACCCGCGCCACGTTGTTATGGCCCTTCGAATTGCTACGATGAGTTGCAGAAGTTGCCGTAGCACGAGGCGCGCAAAGTTTGCATTTCGCGCGCGCGCGCGATATCGACGCATTGCGCATGTGCGCAACCGGTAAATCCGTACGGTGCGCGTCGCGCACTGAAGGCCCATGCCTTGGGCCTTTCCTCATGCAATACGAATCCTCGTACGCGAACCGTCATCCAGACCGTCAGGCAGCCTCGGGAAATAGCGGTAAAAATGACTTCCCTGAAACGCCCAGGAAGGCAAAAAGAGGCTCGGAGCCTTATCTGGCGGGCGTTACAACCTGAAACACTTTGTTACCGCGAAGCTATCTTAATTCGCCCACAATGCCTTCAACGGTTTCAACACGGATGTGGCTCGGTGCCAGTGTGAGCGGACACAAAACACCTGCCGGTCGGCCCTACGCCGAAGCCCTCTCGAGGGGCATCCTTGTTGGAGCCGTGACCGGCGTCGAAGACGTTTCATGACCCGGCTCCTCCTTTGGTCTCCTCGCGCTAACCCCGTAGCGTGTGGTTTTTAGCGGGCTCCAGGCCCGCTTTTTTTTCGCCTGTACGTTTCGTCATTCACCAGGCATCGCTCTCATCCAACTCCCACCATCAGACAATCGTTCGGTTTCCCGACTATTTTTTCGCGTCCGGGAAAACTGCCGCGACGTCGTGAGTCGGACGCCGCAGCCATCGTTCATCAAGCCGTCTTCTGCTCGCTGATCTTGAGTTCCTCGATCATGCGCGCGCGCATCACGAACTTCTGCACCTTGCCCGTTACGGTCATCGGCAGTTCGTCGACGAAGCGGATGTACTTCGGAATCTTGTAGTGCGCAATCTGCCCCTGGCAGAACGCCTGAATGTCTTCCGCCGTTGCCGCTTCGCCTGGACGCAGCACGATCCATGCGCACACTTCCTCACCGTACTTAGGATCGGGCACGCCGAAAACCTGCGCGGACTGCACCTTCGGATGGCGGAACAGAAACTCTTCGATCTCGCGCGGGTAGATGTTCTCGCCACCGCGAATGAGCATGTCCTTCAGGCGGCCGACGATGTTGCAATAGCCTTCGGCGTCGATCGTCGCGAGATCGCCCGTATGCATCCAGCCATCGACGATCGACTCGGCCGTTTTCTCCTCGTCGCCCCAATAGCCCTGCATCACCGAATAGCCCTTCGTACACAGCTCGCCCGTTTCACCCACGGGCACGGTATTGCCGAGCGCGTCGACGATCTTCACTTCGAGATGCGGCTGAATGCGGCCCACCGTGGTCGTGCGCTTGTCGAGCGGATCGGTCGTCGAACTCTGGAACGACACCGGGCTCGTTTCCGTCATGCCGTAGGCGATGGTGATTTCGGCGAGATGCATCTTCGAGACTACGCGCTTCATCGTCTCGATCGGGCACGGCGAGCCGGCCATGATGCCCGTGCGCAGCTTCGAAAGATCGAAGCGCGCGAACTCCGGATGATCGAGTTCGGCGATGAACATCGTAGGCACGCCGTGCAACGCCGTGCAGCCCTCTTCCGAGACGGCTTCGAGCGTCGCGCGCGGATCGAAGGCCTCGCCCGGGAACACCATGTTTGCGCCCACGGATACGCATGCGAGCACCGCGAGCACCATGCCGAAGCAGTGATAGAGCGGCACCGGAATGCAGAGCGAATCCATTTCCGTGAGGCGCATCGCCTGGGCGATGAAACGCCCGTTGTTGAGCACGTTGCGGTGCGTGAGCGTCGCGCCCTTCGGATTGCCGGTCGTGCCGCTCGTGAACTGGATGTTGATGGCGTCATCAGGCGATAGCGTCGCGTCGATCGCGTCGAGCCACGCTGTGCCATCGCGGGCGATGCGCTCGCGGCCCATCTCAACGAGTTCGCTGAAGCAGAGCATGCCGGGCGTGGCCGTGTCGCACATGCGCACGACCGCGCGCAGCTCGGGCAGGCGCGCTGCCTGCAACTGGCCAGGCGTGGCGCTCGCAAGCTCGGGCGCGAGCGTCTGCAGCATCTCCAGATACTTCGAAGTCTTGAAGCTCTCCGCGGAGACGATCGCCTTGCAACTGACCTTGTTCAGCGCGTATTCCAGTTCGGCGAGGCGATACGCGGGATTGATGTTGACGAGTACCGCGCCGATACGCGCAGTCGCAAACTGGGTGAGCAGCCATTCGACGCGATTGGGCGACCAGATACCAACGCGATCGCCCTTGACGATGCCTATCTCTGCGAAGCCGGCTGCAAGCACGTCCACTTCAGCGGCGAACTCACGCCAGTTCCAGCGGATACCCTGCTCGCGGAACACCACGGCCGGGCGCTCGGGAAACTGCATTGCAGTCTGCTGTAGGAACGTACCGAGGGTCGCGTCGCTGAGCGGCACATCAGTCGTGCCTCGCACGTAGGAAAGCCCGTCTTTCGGCGCGATGAGCGGCTCATGTACACCGGGCGCGGCGCGCGCGCCTGCTGCGTCGATTGCCATGATGGCTGTCTCCTGGGGAGCATCACTCCCGCGTTTGAAATGAATTTGAAAACTATTGTGCCACCGGCTCTCCCGGGGGCGGCATCAAGTCTTACCCGCAGGGTCTGGGCCGGCTGCGAACGCATGATTTGGCATTACCTTTCCGTAAACGTCAAGTATGTCAGAGCGTTTTTGTCGACCACCGTGGCTCACGGCATTTATGCCGCGTTTTTTAACGCGATGCCATCGGGCCGTGCCCGTTCAGGGGCGCAGAAATGCAAAAAGGGCTCCCCGTTTGGGGAGCCCTTTTCGCTTCGAACGCCACGCCACGAGGGCGCGCGTACGAGAACCAATTAGTGCTGGTTCATCTTGCGCAGGCGCTGGATCGCCGCGAGCTGCGCGACCGCGTAGGCCAGTTCGGCCTGGGCGGTGGCGTACTCGAGGTTCGAGCCCGCGTTCTGCAGCGTCTCTTCAGCGCGCCTGCGCGCTTCCGTGGCCTTCGCCTCGTCGAGATCCTTGCCGCGGATCGCCGTGTCGGCGAGCACCGTGACGGCGCCCGGCTGCACTTCGAGAATGCCGCCTGCGACGAACACGAACTCTTCAGCGCCGTCTTCCGCCACGATGCGCACGGCACCCGGACGAATACGCGTGATGAGCGGCGTGTGGCCCGGCAGAATGCCCAGCTCGCCCGCCTCGCCCGGAAGCGCGACGAACTTCGCCTGGCCGTCGAAGATGTTCTCTTCGGCGCTGACGACGTCTACCTTGATGGTTGCTGCCATATGTGTCGACTCCTTGGGGTCAATGGGTTGCTGCGGCGGACACGTAACGTGTTACCTGTCCGCGCTTAGGCAACTCAACCCTTACTGGATCTTCTTGGCCTTTTCGAAGGCTTCGTCGATCGTGCCGACCATGTAGAACGCCTGCTCCGGCAGGTGATCGCATTCGCCGCCAACGATCATCTTGAAGCCGCGGATCGTTTCCTTCAGCGGCACGTACTTGCCCGGCGAGCCCGTGAAGACTTCCGCGACGTGGAACGGCTGCGACAGGAAACGCTGGATCTTGCGTGCGCGAGCCACCGTCAGCTTGTCGTCCGGCGACAGTTCGTCCATGCCCAGAATCGCGATGATGTCGCGCAGTTCCTTGTAGCGCTGCAGCGTTTGCTGCACGCCACGCGTGATCGAGTAGTGCTCTTCGCCGATCACGTTCGGGTCGATCTGGCGCGAGGTCGAGTCGAGCGGATCGACTGCCGGGTAGATACCCAGCGAGGCGATGTCACGCGACAGCACGACGGTTGCGTCCAGGTGGCCGAAGGTCGTAGCCGGCGACGGGTCGGTCAAGTCGTCCGCAGGGACGTACACGGCCTGAACCGACGTAATCGAGCCCTTCTTGGTCGACGTGATGCGCTCTTGCAGCTTGCCCATTTCTTCTGCCAGCGTCGGCTGATAGCCCACTGCCGACGGCATACGGCCGAGCAGTGCCGACACTTCCGTGCCAGCCAGCGTGAAACGGTAGATGTTGTCGACGAAGAACAGCACGTCGAGGCCTTCGTCACGGAAGTGCTCGGCCATCGTGAGACCCGTCAGCGCGACGCGCAGACGGTTGCCCGGCGGCTCGTTCATCTGGCCGTACACCAGCGCGACCTTGTCGAGAACGTTCGAGTCCTTCATTTCGTGGTAGAAGTCGTTGCCCTCACGGGTACGCTCGCCCACGCCCGCGAACACGGAGAAACCACCGTGTTCCTTGGCGATGTTGTTGATGAGCTCCATCATGTTGACGGTCTTGCCCACGCCAGCACCACCGAACAGGCCAACCTTGCCGCCCTTCGCGAACGGGCAGATCAGGTCGATAACCTTGATGCCGGTTTCGAGCAGTTCCGCCGACGGCGACAGGTCTTCGAACGCCGGTGCCTTCTGGTGGATCGCGCGCGTCGTTTCGCTCACGATCGGGCCAGCTTCGTCGATCGGGCGACCGAGCACGTCCATGATGCGGCCCAGAGTCGGCTTGCCAACCGGCACGCTGATGGGCTTGCCCGTGTTCTTGACCACGGTGCCGCGACGCAGACCGTCCGAAGCACCCAGACAGATGGTGCGGACAACGCCGTCGCCCAGCTGCTGCTGCACTTCCAGGGTCAGGTCCGACCCTTCGAGAATCAGCGCGTCGTAAATCTTCGGCATGGTCTCGCGCGGGAATTCCACGTCGATCACCGCGCCGATGCACTGTACGATCTTGCCTTCTACCAAAGCAGTTGTACTCATCGATTTTCCTTTAGATACCTGAATTCTTCACTCGCTCACCGGTTCAACACCGGCGCGGTTTCGCAATCGGCTCGCGCTTATCAGACGGCTGCTGCGCCGCCGACGATTTCCGAAAGTTCCTTCGTAATCGCGGCCTGGCGGCTCTTGTTGTACGAGAGCTGCAGTTCGTTGATGACCGTCTTCGCGTTGTCCGACGCCGCCTTCATCGCCACCATACGGGCCGACTGCTCCGAAGCCATGTTTTCCGCCACGGCCTGATAGACCAGGGCTTCGACATAGCGCACCAGCAGTTCGTCCACGACGGTTTGCGCGTCCGGCTCGTAGATGTAGTCCCACGCCGACTTCGGCGTCGTGCCGTCGTCGTTCGCTTCGAGACGCTCGGCCGACAGCGGCAGCAGTTGCTCGATCACCGGCTCCTGCTTCATCGTATTGACGAAGCGCGTGTACGCGAGGTACACGGCGGAAAGCTTGCCTTCCGAGTACTGGTCGAGCTGCACCTTGATCGCGCCGATCAGCTTTTCGAGGTGCGGCGTGTCGCCGAGTTGCACAACGTTCGAGACGACCTTCGCGCGCAGACGGTTCAGGAAACCGAGGCCCTTGCTGCCGATCGCAGTTGCTTCGATCGACGTGCCGGATGCTTCCAGATCCTTGATCTTCTGCAGCGTCGCGCGCAGCACGTTGGTGTTCATCCCGCCGCACAGACCCTTGTCGGTCGTGACGAGAATCAGGCCTGCGACCTTCGCATCGTTGTTTTCCGTCATGAACGGATGACGATACTCGGGGTTCGCACGGCTCATGTGCGCAGCGATGTCGCGGACCTTGTCGGCATACGGGCGGGCGGCGCGCATGCGCTCCTGGGCACGGCGCATTTTCGACGCCGCGACCATTTCCATCGCCTTGGTGATCTTGCGCGTGTTTTGCACGCTCTTGATCTTGCCGCGAATTTCCTTCATTCCAGCCATTGCTTGCTCCTTTGTCGACCCGAGTTAGCGCTTGCGCGCCGACTCGGGTCCCAGTCCGTTTATCGTGTCTGATTCCCGGACGGATCAGTATGCGCCGGACTTCTTGAAGTCCTTGAGAGCCGCGTGAAGCGCGTTCTCGTCGTCCTTCGACAGGTCCTTCTTGTCCTCGATGCGGCCGATCAGGTCGGCGTGCTTCGACTTCAGGTATTCGCGCAGGCCCTTTTCGAACGGCAGGACGTCCTTGACGTCGACGTCGTCGAGGTAGCCGTTGTTCGCCGAGAACAGCGCCACAGCCAGTTCCCACACCTGCAGCGGCTGGTACTGCGGCTGCTTGAGCAGTTCCGTCACGCGGCGGCCGCGCTCGAGCTGCTTGCGGGTCGCTTCGTCGAGGTCCGATGCGAACTGGGCAAATGCTGCCAGTTCACGGTACTGCGCGAGGTCGGTACGGATACCGCCCGACAGCTTCTTGATGACCTTGGTCTGAGCCGCACCGCCAACACGCGACACCGAAACGCCGGCGTTGATTGCCGGGCGGATGCCTGCGTTGAAGAGGTCGGTTTCCAGGAAGATCTGGCCGTCGGTAATCGAGATCACGTTCGTCGGAACGAATGCGGTCACGTCGCCGGCTTGCGTTTCGATGATCGGCAGTGCGGTGAGCGAACCCGTCTTGCCCTTCACTTCGCCGTTCGTGAACTTCTCGACGTAGTCGGCCGACACGCGAGCGGCACGCTCGAGCAGACGCGAGTGCAGATAGAACACGTCGCCGGGGTAAGCTTCGCGGCCCGGCGGGCGGCGCAGCAGCAGCGAGATCTGACGGTATGCCCAGGCTTGCTTGGTCAAGTCGTCATAGATGATCAGGGCGTCTTGACCGCGGTCGCGGAAGTATTCGCCCATCGTGCAGCCGGCGTACGGCGCGAGGTACTGCAGCGCGGCCGATTCCGAAGCCGAAGCGGCGACGACGATCGTGTATTCGATCGCGCCCGTTTCTTCGAGCTTGCGCAGCACGTTCTGGATCGACGAAGCCTTCTGACCGATGGCGACGTAGATACAGATGAGATCCTTGCCCTTCTGGTTGATGATCGCGTCGACGGCCACGGCGGTCTTGCCGCACTGACGGTCGCCGATGATCAGCTCACGCTGGCCGCGGCCGATCGGCACCATGGCGTCGATCGACTTCAGACCGGTTTGCACCGGCTGCGACACGCCTTCGCGCCAGATCACGCCCGGAGCGATCTTTTCGATCGCGTCGGTCATCTTGGCGTTGATCGGGCCCTTGCCGTCGATCGGGTTGCCGAGCGGGTCGACCACGCGGCCGACGAGTTCGGGGCCAACCGGCACTTCGAGAATGCGGCCCGTCGTCTTGACGATGTCGCCTTCCGAGATGTGCTCGTACTCACCCAGAATCACGGCGCCGACCGAGTCGCGCTCGAGGTTCAGCGCGAGGCCGAAGGTGTTGCCCGGGAATTCGAGCATTTCGCCCTGCATCACGTCCGACAGGCCGTGGATACGCACGATACCGTCGGTCACGGAGATCACGGTGCCCTGGTTGCGAACGTCGGCGCTCGCTTCAAGGCCCTGGATCCGGCTCTTGATCAGCTCGCTGATCTCAGAGGGATTGAGTTGCATTATTCGCTCCTGATGTTCAATTCTGTTGCGTGCCAGCCGCCGCGTCCGATCCTTGGGATCGAGGCGCTCAGGCGGTCAAAGCCGCCTGCATGCTGGCGAGCCGCGCGCGGACCGAGGTATCGAGCACTTCGTCGCCGACCGTGACGCGCACGCCGCCGATGAGCGACTTGTCGACTTCGACCGTCGGCTTCAGCTTGCATTTGAACTTGCGTTCGAGGCTGGCGACGAGGTCGGTCAACTGTGCGCCTTCGAGCGGGAACGCGCTGACGATCGCTGCGTCAGCAGCACCTGCCTTGGCGTTCTTGAGCGCTTCGAACTGCGTCTGGATTTCCGGCAGCAGTGCCAGGCGATGATTCTCGATCAGCATCTGCACGAGGTTCTTCACCTCGGCCGATTCCTTGACCGGCGACTTCACCGCCGCGAGCAGCAGCTCGACGACCTGGGCATGGCTCACCTTTGGGCTCGTCGCGACCGACTGCACCTCGGGCAAGGCCGCAACCTGTGCCAGCTCCGAAACGAGCGTGGACCAGGCGGCGGTGTCACCAGCTTCGGCCACGCCAAACAGTGCTTCTGCGTACGGGCGGGCGATGGTTGCAAGTTCGGCCATGATCAGAGCTCGGCTTTCAGTTGATTCAGCAGTTCGGCGTGTGCCGACTGGTCGACTTCGCGCTTCAGGATCTGCTCGGCGCCTTGCACGGCGAGTGCCGCGACTTCGGAACGCAGTGCTTCGCGCGCCTTGACGACCTGCTGGTCGGCG
This sequence comes from Paraburkholderia sp. JHI869, assembly GCF_038900775.1. Taxonomy (NCBI): domain Bacteria; kingdom Pseudomonadati; phylum Pseudomonadota; class Betaproteobacteria; order Burkholderiales; family Burkholderiaceae; genus Paraburkholderia; species Paraburkholderia sp. JHI869. The sequence goes on along the minus strand of NZ_JAYMSC010000032.1, from coordinate 41,712 downwards.
TCGGCCTTCGCTTGAGCGATGATGCGTGCCGCTTCGGCGTGTGCCTGGGCCTTGATTTCTTCCGCGACGGCCAGCGCGCGCTTTTCAGCGTCGGCGATACGGTTTTGACCCTCGTTGCGGGCCGAGGCGAGCTCTTCACCGACGCGCTTGTGCGCCGCTTCGAGTTCCGCCTTGCCCTTATCCGCAGCGGCGAGGCCGTCTGCGATCTTCTTCGAGCGCTCGTCGAGGGCGTTGATCAACGGCGGCCACACGAACTTCATCGTGAACCACGCGAGGATCAGGAACACGACCATTTGCGCAAACAGGGTTGCGTTGAGATTCACGGTGTTTCCTTAATCGTTGCTATTCCGGGGAATTGAAACGGCAAGGCGCTCATCGGTTGTGAAACTCGATCAGCGCCTCGTCTCCCGTTCCGCCATGCGCCCACTACCCGTTATAGGTCAGGCGCAACCTTCCAGGGAACTTAGCCCGCGAGCTTCGAGAGCAGCGGGTTAGCGAACGCGAACAGCATTGCAACACCCACGCCAATCAGGAACGCCGCGTCGATCAGACCAGCCAGCAGGAACATCTTCGTCTGCAGCGGGTTCATCAGTTCAGGCTGACGTGCGCACGCTTCGATGTACTTGCCGCCCATCAGGCCGATACCGATACAGGCGCCGATTGCACCCAGGCCGATGATGATGCCGATACCGATGGCCGTGAAACCCTGGATGTTGGCGATGAAAGCTTGCATGATCACTCCTTATTGAGATTTTCTGGAACTGGGGATTTAAAACTACAAATCTGGTTTGACGAGCACTTAGTGCTTGTCGTGTGCCTGGCCGATGTACACCAGCGTCAGCATCATGAAAATGAACGCCTGCAGCAGAACGATCAGGATGTGGAAGATCGCCCAGACGCTGCCCGCAATCACGTGGCCGATGAAGCCAAGCACCGTCGTGTCCGCGCCGAAGCTCCACAGACCGCCCAGCAGCGCGATCAGCAGGAACAGCAGCTCGCCTGCGTACATGTTGCCGAACAACCGCAGGGCGAGCGAAACCGTCTTGGCGACGAACTCGATGATGTTCAGTGCAAGGTTCGGGATCCACAGCAGCGGATGCGCGCCGAACGGGGCCGAGAGCAGCTCGTGTGCGAAGCCGCCAGGACCCTTGATTTTGAGGTTGTAGTAAATCATCAGCACGAACACGCCGAGCGCGATGCCGAACGTGCCGTTGAGGTCGGCAGTCGGAACGATGCGCTGGTGCGGGAGCACTTCAGACAGGCCGAGCCAGCCGATCACGCGGCCAGGCAGGTCGACGGGAATGAAGTCGAGCGAGTTCATGAGCGCGACCCAGATGAAGACGGTCAGCGCGAGCGGTGCGATGAATGCGCGGTTGCCATGGACGATGGACTTGGACTGGTCCTCGACCATCTCGACCAGCATTTCGATGGCGCACTGGAAGCGGCCCGGTACGCCCGGGGTCGCTTTGCGCGCAGCGAGGCGCAGGATGAGGATAGTTACAACGCCGCACAGGATCGACCAGAACAGCGTGTCGATGTTCCAGACGCTGAAGTCGACGATCGACGTCTGGTGCGACGTCGCAAAGTTCTGCAAGTGGTGAGCAATGTACTCGGACGGACCCGGTGCGCTCGTTCCTTCGCTAGCTGCCATATCGTTAAAGCCACCCAAATTGTCGAAAATCGTTTTCGGCCGCTCCCGCCGCAATGCTGTATTGCGGGAACGCACCGCCGTGGATCGTGTCTTATCTGCTTCGCATCGGCTAGCTAACTTCCACCGTCATCGCTTCGACGCCCTGACTTGAGGCGGCGCGATGTTGGTGGATCAGCGCCAAGCGAGCGCGACCCAGTATGTCTTTAGTGCGATCAGGTACGTGACGAGCAGGGGAATCCACTGCACGTCGCGATACCAGAACGCGATGGCGACGAACATCGCAATCGTCGCCCCCATCTTGAAGGCTTCACCGAGCATCCAGTTAAACACGGTGCCGGCACGGCTCAACTGCTTGAGGCGCGCTGCGAACAGCGCACCAGGGAACCAGCAGATCGCTCCGCCCAGGAACGCAGACAGCGCAGCATCGGCCGGCTGCTTATAAAACAGCCACCAGAGCAACGTTGCAACCAGGGACAAAACCACTTGCGCCGCCACGACACGAAACGGCGTGACGCGCGATGGGCGACTCACCTGCGCGCCGAAGATTTGCTCGGCTTCGGCCCGGGTGAGCGGAACGATGTCGTTGTTATCTTGCTGGCTGGCGTCCAGCTCATCCCAGCGCGCGTTGTGATCAACGCGCCCGGAATTTTTTGCCGCTGCATCCTGCCCCCGGCTGGATGCCCCGACTTCGCCCGGCGGTACATCGGGCCCTTCATGCGCCTGCGGCGCTTCGTCTGGCCTTTGACCCACCATCGCTTATTCCGGAAATTCGCCTTGCACGCGCCTTAATTACAGCGTGCTTACAGCATCGCCAACCAAATAAATCCGGGCGATTGTAAGCGATAGTTGCAGGCAATTCAAGACTTTAGGCCCTTCAATAACACCTGTGAAATGCGACTTCATGATGCGGGAAATGCGACGCCGCGAAGGTGTGACCGGTAACTGTAAGGGACGCCGCAGCGAAGGAACAATCGTCAGGATGACCAGGTAATTACGACGTCATCTGGCGCGTTATCCCGGCAAGGCCCCAGGATGTGGGATAGGTCGCGTTAGAACAGATGCAGCAGCAACGCGCCGCCCAGAAAGGCCGCAATCCAGAACGGCACGGCGATCAGGTGAAACGGCAGCCACACGCCGCGCTCGCCGGATAGACGCACGGCGATGAGATTCGCGAGCGAGCCAATGGCGACCCCAAAGCCCCCCACGCTCACGCCGAACGCGAGCGCACGCCAGTCGTGCGTGAAGCCCGCGAGCACGATGGCGGCCGGAACATTGCTGATAACCTGCGAGAGCACTGCGCCTGCGGCAAAAGCGCGCATCGGCGTTTGCAGCGACAACGACGTCATCGCGTGATGAATGCCGGGCAGCGCGGCTACGCTGCGCAGGACGATGAACATGAGCACGAAGATCAGCAGCAGCAACCAGTCGATCTTGAGCACGATGCGAATGCGCCAGATCACAAAACCCGCGGCTACGGCGGCCAGCGCGACGCCTGCATGATGCGCGTCGGCGAGCAGCACGAACGCAACGAAGAGCACGGCCGCGACGCTTGCCAGCGCGCGATCGACGCGCTGCGGCGCGGCGTCTTTCGAGAGATCGAGCGGTGTCGCCTTGAAAAGACACGCGGCGAGCAGGATCAGCATCGTCATGAGAAGCGCGCAAAGCGGTGCGAGCCCCACGACGAAGCGCCCAAACGAAACCCCGCTCACTTGCCAGAGAAACAAGTTCTGCGGATTGCCGAGCGGCGTGAGCACCGAGCCGGCGTTCACGGCTAGCGCGATGAAGATCACGAGGCGCTTGAGCGGCAGCGGCGTGAGCTTGTGGAGCGAAAGCACGAGCGGCACCACGACGAAAAGCGCCACATCGTTGGTCACGATCATCGATAGCACAGCGGCGAGCACGACGAGCAGGAGCGCGAGCCCGCGTTCCGAGTGAATGTAGTGGACGAGCTTGTGCGCGAGCCAGGTCAGTAGTCCTGAATATTCGATAGCCTTCGTCAGAATGAGCAAACCCGCAAGGGTCATCACCGTTTGCCAGTCGACGAGTGCGGGCAGCGAAGCGATGGGCCGAGGCGCGTAAATCTGCAACGCCACGAACGCCACAACAAGGATCGCGAGCACCGGCTCCGATGCTGCGAATGCGCCGATACGGCGCAACAGGCTCAAGGGCTCACGCGCGCCCTGCTCCGATTCGCGCACCGGTTTTATGCGCCGGCGCGCGCGTTTGTCGCGACGACTCGCATCAGGCGCATCACGCCGCCGTTTCGCCGCGCAAACGCAACAGGATGCCGTCGAGCGCGTCGAGGTCGCCGAAGTCGACCGTGAGCTGCCCTCGCCCGCGTCGACCGAGCTTGATCTTCACGGCTGCGGCGAGCAAATCCGACAGTTCCTCTTCGAGGCGGCGCGTGTCGCGGCCGCCATCGTGCGCGGCCTTCGCCTTCACCGCCGGTGCGGCCTTCGTCGTGGCCGAAACGAGTTTTTCCGTTTCGCGCACCGACATCCGCTTGTTGACCACCTGGTTCGCCAGCGTGATTTGCGTGGCGGCGTCCACGGCGAGCAACGCACGGGCGTGGCCCATGTCGAGATCGCCAGCCAGCAGCATGGTTTGTACGGGCGCTGCGAGGTTGAGCAGACGCAGCAGGTTCGACACCGCGCTGCGCGAGCGCCCCACCGACTCGGCCGCCTGTTCGTGCGTGAAGCTGAACTCGTCGAGCAGGCGCTGGATGCCCTGCGCCTCTTCCAGCGGATTCAGGTCCTCGCGCTGGATGTTCTCGATCAGCGCCATCGCGGCGGCGGCCTGATCGGGCACGTCCTTCACGAGCACCGGCACTTCGGTCAGCCCGGCGATGTGCGCCGCGCGGAAGCGTCGCTCGCCCGCGATGATTTCATAGCGCCCCGTCGCGACCGGGCGCACGAGGATCGGCTGCATCAAACCCTGCGCGCGGATGCTCGCGGCCAGCTCCTGGAGCGCACCCTCGTCCATGCGCGTGCGCGGCTGGTACTTGCCGGCCTGCATCTGCGTGAGCGGCAGCGTGTTAGGCGCGCCATCGATCTTCACCGCTTCGGTGATATCCGCGCTGCCGCCGAGCAATGCTTCGAGCCCTCGACCCAGCCCCTTCTTCCGTGCTACTGCATTCATCGTGCTTCCCCAGTCTCTCGTCAGAGTGCGCGCACGCGCTCGATCATTTCCGCGCCGAACTGCACGTAAGCCTGTGCTCCGCGCGAGGCGCGATCGAACACCACACCCGGCAAGCCATAGCTGGGTGCTTCAGCAAGACGCACATTGCGCGGGATCACGGCGTCGAAGACCTTGTCGCCGAAGTGCTCTTTCAACTGCTCGGAAACCTGCTGCTGCAGCGTGATGCGCGGGTCGAACATGACACGCAGAAGACCGATCACCTTCAGGTCGCGATTCATGTTCGCGTGGACCTGCTTGATCGTGTTGATGAGATCCGAAAGGCCTTCGAGCGCGAAGTACTCGCACTGCATCGGAATCACCACGCCATGTGCGGCGCACAGTCCGTTGAGCGTGAGCAGCGAAAGCGCCGGCGGGCAGTCGATGAGGACGAAGTCGTACTCGGCGTCGACTTCGGCGAGCGCAGCCTTCAGGCGCCGCTCACGCTGCTCGACCGTCACCAGTTCGACCTCTGCGCCAGCCAGTTCGCGGTTGGCGGGCAGCACGTCGTAGCCCACCTGTTCCGGCCGCGTGCGCGCGGCGTTCACCGTGACACCGTCGACGAGCACCTCGTACACCGTGTTTTCGCACGCGGCCTTGTCGATGCCGCTGCCCATCGTGGCGTTGCCCTGCGGGTCGAGGTCGATGAGAAGGACACGCTGTCCCTGCGATGCGAGGCTCGCGGCGAGATTGACCGTTGTCGTCGTCTTGCCGACGCCGCCCTTCTGGTTCGCAACGCAGAAGATTTTTGCCATCTTTCGTGTGTCCCTTTTACTGCCTTAAGAAGTTTGCTTACGTTATGACGCAACGGACTCGCGCACCATTCGGTCGATTGGCCATCGCCGGGCCTGTTCAGGCCGCGGCGACTGGCTCAACCGACACTTCAATCAGATGACGCTCCGCATCGAGCATCGGCACGCTCAGGCGCATCGTATTCAGCGCCTTGGTGCCCGATGGCAAGCGCTCGATCTCGCCTTCGGGGTGCACTCCCTTCATCGCCCAGATCGCGCCGCCGTCGGCAACGAGATGACGGGCCAGTGTAACGAAATCGGCGAGATCCGCGAATGCCCGAGACACGATCAAATCGAATTTTTTTGGTACTTCCACGCCGGGACGCAGCGATTCGACCCGGCCGGTCACCACCGAGAGGTTCGCGAGCCCGAGTTCCGCCTTCGCCTGCGACTGGAACGCCGACTTCTTCTGCACAATATCGTTGAGCGTGACCTGCCAGTCCGGGCGCACGATCGCGAGCACGATGCCCGGCAGCCCGCCACCGGAGCCGACATCAAGCACCGCTGCGCCAGCGCGAGCCGGCAGATGCGGCACGATCGAAAGCGAATCGAGAATGTGCTGGATCAGCATTTGACGCGGGTCGCGAATCGCCGTGAGGTTGTAGACGGCGTTCCACTTCGCGAGCAGCGCAACGTAGTCGAGCAACTGCTCGTGCTGGCGCTCGGTGAGCTCGACGCCGAGCGCCTCTGTGCCCTCTTTTAGCAGACGAGCCAGCGCGTCACGGTCCGCAATGCCGGGTTGCCTCGAGCGGCCCGTCATTGCGCCACCGGCGTCGAGTCGGTGCCGTTCTCGTCCGTCGTGCCCGGATTCTGGCGACGGCGGCCAAGGCCACGCTTGAGGTGAACCATCAGCAGCGAGATCGCAGCGGGCGTGATGCCTGAGATGCGCGACGCCTGGCCAATGGTCTCGGGGCGGAACTGATTCAGCTTCTGGCGCGCTTCAAACGAAAGACCGCGCACTTCCGCGTAGTCGATGCCTTCCGGCAGACGGGTATTCTCTTGCGCGCCATTGCGTTCAATCTCGTCGGCCTGGCGATCGATATAGCCCTGATATTTGATGCCGATTTCGATCTGCTCCTTGATCTGGGCGAGCAGAACCTCGTCGTCGGCGAGCGCGGTTTCTGGCGCGCAGGCGCCTTCACGCAGACCGCAAACGCCGTCATAGCTCACGCCCGGACGACGCAGCAAATCCGCGAGGTTGTACTCGCGGTCGATCGACTTGCCGAGCAGCGCCGTCGCCTCTTCAGCCGAAAGCGTCTTGGGGTTCACCCACGTCGACTTCAGACGCTCTGTTTCACGTGAAACAGCGTCACGCTTGCGGGAGAATGCATCCCAGCGGACGTCATCGATCACGCCCAGTTCGCGGCCGATCTCCGTCAGGCGCATATCCGCGTTGTCCTCACGCAGGCTTAAGCGGTACTCGGCTCGGCTCGTGAACATGCGATACGGCTCGGAGACGCCACGCGTCACCAGATCGTCAACCAGCACGCCGAGATAAGCCTGATCGCGGCGCGGACACCAAGCGTCCTTGCCCTGCACTTGCAGGCCAGCGTTCATGCCAGCGAGCAGGCCCTGCGCTGCCGCCTCTTCATAGCCCGTCGTACCGTTGATCTGGCCCGCAAAAAACAGGCCGCTGATCACCTTGGTTTCGAGCGAAGCCTTAAGCCCGCGCGGGTCGAAGTAGTCGTATTCGATCGCATAGCCCGGACGCAGGATGTGCGCGTGCTCGAGGCCGCGCATCGAGTGCACGAGCTCGAGCTGCACGTCGAACGGCAGACTCGTGGATATCCCGTTCGGGTAGAACTCGTTCGTCGTCAGGCCTTCGGGTTCGAGGAAGATCTGATGTGATTCCTTCGACGCGAAGCGATGGATCTTGTCCTCGATGGATGGGCAATAGCGCGGCCCTACCCCTTCGATCACCCCCGTGTACATCGGCGAACGGTCGAGACCGCCGCGAATGATGTCGTGCGTGCGCTCATTCGTGTGCGTAACCCAGCACGGAATCTGGCGCGGGTGCTGCTCCGCACGACCGAGGAACGAAAATACCGGCACCGGATCGAGGTCGCCCGGCTGCTCTTCGAGCACCGAGAAGTCGATCGTGCGGCCGTCGATACGCGGCGGCGTGCCCGTCTTGAGGCGGCCCTGCGGCAGCTTCAGCTCCTTCAGGCGCGACGAAAGCGTCACGGCAGCGGGATCGCCCGCGCGGCCGCCGGTGTAGTTGTTCAGGCCCACGTGGATCTTGCCGTCGAGGAAAGTCCCCGCGGTCAGCACGACTGCACGGCTGCGGAAGCGAATACCCACCTGCGTGACGGCGCCCACCACACGGTCGCCTTCGACCATCAGGTCTTCCACGGCCTGCTGAAACAACCAAAGATTCGGCTGATTTTCGAGGCGTCGGCGAATCGCTGCCTTATAAAGAATGCGGTCTGCCTGCGCGCGCGTTGCCCGCACCGCCGGACCTTTCGACGAATTAAGGATGCGGAACTGGATCCCGCCCTCGTCCGTCGCAGCGGCCATGGCACCGCCGAGCGCGTCGACTTCCTTGACCAGATGGCCCTTGCCAATGCCGCCAATCGACGGATTGCAGCTCATTTGGCCAAGCGTTTCAATATTGTGCGTGAGCAGGAGCGTCTTGACGCCCATGCGGGCGGCGGCAAGCGCAGCCTCGGTTCCGGCGTGACCGCCGCCGACGACAATTACGTCAAATTCTGTGGGATAAAGCATGGCGGGACCTCACGCATGGACGGAAACGACCGCGTGAGCCTTCTCAGAAAAAAGTGGTATGCGCGAATTATAACGGTTTCAGGTTTTGGGCCGTTCACACCCGAATTTTGTTCCGCATGCCCACCGGCGTTGGGCGAAAAAAAGCGGTGTGTTTCACGTGAAACACACCGCTCATTTCTACAGCGATAGACGAAGTCAGACGGGCTTCTTCGCCAACCCAAGATACGTTTCAATCACGCGCGGGTTCTGCGCCAAATCCGCTGCCGGCCCTTCGAGCGCCAAATCACCCGTTTCCAACACGTAGCCGTAGTCGGAAATTTGCAAAGCGGCGCGCGCGTTCTGCTCGATGAGCAGTGTCGCGACGCCGGTTTGCCGCAGCGCGCTGATGATGTGGAAGATTTCCTTCACGATCAACGGCGCCAAACCGAGGCTCGGCTCGTCGAGCATCAGCAGATCGGGCTTACCCATGAGCGCGCGGCCAACGGCGAGCATCTGGCGCTCACCGCCCGAGAGTGTGCCTGCCGCCTGCGCCCGGCGTTCCTTCAAGCGCGGAAACAGCGTGAAAACCGGCTCGAGCTGGTCGAGAAAATTGCGCTCGCCGGCACGCTTACGGCGGTAGGCGCCAAGCACGAGGTTGTCCTCCACCGTCATCGAGGCGAACAGCTCGCGCTTTTCCGGCACGAGACACATCCCTCGCGCCACGCGTCGCTCGATAGGCAGTGCGCCGACCTCTTCGCCCATATAGGCGATACGGCCACTCGCGTGCCCCGTCACGGGCAGCGCGCCCATGATGGCGTTGAGCAGCGTGGACTTGCCGGCGCCGTTCGGTCCGATCACAGAGACAATCTGTCCCGCGCCAACCTTGATCGCCGCCTTGTGCAGCGCTTCGATCTTGCCGTAGCGAACCGCGAGTCCGGAGACTTCCAGTACGGGTGTCGTCATCATTCCACCCCGCCCAGATACGCTTCCAGCACGGCCGGATCCTTCTGCACCTCTTCCGGCAAACCTTCGGCGATACGCGTGCCGAACTCCATCACCACCAGCCGGTTGGTGAGATTCATCACGAAATCCATGTCGTGTTCGACCAGCAGCACGCTCATCCCCTCTTCTCTCAGCTTGCGCAGCAATGTCGCCAACTGTTGCTTTTCCTGGTAACGCAGGCCGGCCGCAGGTTCGTCGAGCAGCAGCAAGGTTGGATCGCAGCACAGCGCTCGCGCAATTTCCAGAATCCGTTGCTGCCCGAGCGCGAGGCTGCCCGCTTCGTCATACATATGCTGCTCGAGGCCCACGCGGCGGATCTGCTTTGCCGCCTCGCTCATCAGCCGCCCCTCTTCCGCCGCATTGAGCTTGGCGACGCTGCGCAGCACGCCCGCATGGCCACGCAGATGCGCGCCAATGGCGACGTTCTCGAGCACCGTCATGGTCGGTAGCAGTTTGACGTGCTGGAACGTGCGCCCGATGCCGCGCGCAACGATTTCACGTGAAGTCAGGCGGTCGATGCGCTCGCCGCGGAACGTGATCTCCCCGCTCGTCGGCTGAAGCACGCCGGTCACGAGATTGAAGGTCGTGGACTTGCCCGCGCCGTTGGGACCGATCAGGCCGATGATCTGCCCCGCCTTCACCTCGAAGCTCACGTCGTTCACGGCCACGAGGCCGCCGAACTGCTTGCGCGCCTTATTCACCGTCAGCAGCATCTCGCCGGTCGCAGGCTTGCTGCGCTGCGGCAATGCTTCGGCATGCTCGGGCACATGTGCCTGCGGACCGCGCGGGAAGAAGCGCGCCACGAAAGGCCAGACACCGCGCCGCGCGTATTGCAGCAGCAGCACCATCAGAATGCCGAACACGATGATTTCGAAGTTGCCGTTCTCGCCCAGCAGCTTCGGCAGCAGCGTTTGCAGCCAATCCTGCAAGACAGTCAAGATCGCGGCGCCCAGCACGGCGCCCCAGACGTGCGCCACGCCGCCCACCACGGCCATGAAGAGATACTCGATGCCGTGGTTCAGACCGAACGGCGTCGGGTTCACGGCACGCTGCAAATGCGCGTACAGGAAGCCCGAAACAGCCGCGAGCACGGCCGCATAGACGAAGATCACCACGCGCATCCAGCCAGTGTTCACGCCCATTGCCTCGGCCATCATGCCGCCGCCGCGCAACGCCCGGATCGCCCGGCCCATGCGGCTATTAAGCAGATTTTGAACCGACACCACGGACGCGAGCACCACGACCCAGATCAAGTAGTAGATATGGCGGCCCGACTCGAGGTCGATGCCCAGCACGTTCAGCACGGGAATGCCGTTGATGCCGTCGTACTTGCCAAGCATGTCGAGGTTGCCGAACAGGAAGAACAGCGCGAGGCCCCAGGCGATTGTGCCGAGCGGCAGGAAGTGTCCCGACAGACGCATCGTGACGAGCCCCAGAACGAGCGCCACGAGCCCCGTGATCACCACGCCGACAATCAGCGCGAGCCATGGCGAAACGCCGTACTGCGTCGTCAGATACGCGGTCGCATAAGCGCCGAGCCCGACGAACGCGGCCTGCCCAAAGCTCGTCATCCCGCCGATGCCGGTAAGCAGCACGAGCCCGATCGCGACGATCGAATACAGGCCGATATAGTTGAGCAGCGTGATCCAGTACTCGGGCACGTGCACCGGATGCGGCAGCACCGGCAGCGCGAACATCACCACGAGAAACAGCCAGAAGAAGCGGTTGTGCATGACGAATCGTTTCATCGCATCACTCCTCTTCCTCTTCGGCGTGCGGCGTCGAGAGCGAACGCCACAGCAGCACCGGGATGATCAGCGTGAACACGATCACTTCCTTGTAAGAACTCGCCCAGAACGACGAATACGACTCCAGCAGCCCCACGAGCACGGAACCTGCCGCAGCCAGCGGATAGCTCACCAGGCCGCCGATAATGGCGCCTACGAAGCCCTTGAGGCCAATCAGGAAGCCCGAGTCGTAGTAGATGGTGGTGAGCGGCGAGACGAGAATGCCGCACAGCGCGCCGAGGCCCGCGGCGAGCGTGAACGCGAGCCGTCCGGCCTGCGTGGTGCCGATGCCAACGAGCCGCGCGCCCAGGCGATTCACCGACGTCGCGCGCAACGCCTTGCCCGAAATCGTGCGGTCGAAATAGAGATAAAGCGCGACGATCAGCACGGCCGCCGTGCCGATTACCCAGAGGCTCTGCCCTGAGATCGAAAGGCTGCCGATATTGAACGTGGCGTCGGAGAACGCGTTCGTGCGCGAGCCTTCTGCGCCGAACATCACGAGCCCGAGGCCCACCATCGCGAAGTGCACGGCCACCGCTACGATCAGCAGCAGCAGCGTAGTCGCCTCGGCGATGGGCTCATACGCGAGGCGATAGATGAACGGCCCCATCGGGACGACGATCGCGAGCGTGAGTGCAATCTGTACAAGCATGGGCAATTGCTGGCTCGCTACCCCCCGCGTAAGCGCATAGAGCGCGATGGGAAAGAGCAGATACTTGCCCGCGAGCGTGACGAGCGTGCGCGCCGCGTGGCGACGCCGTTCGACGTGACGCACGAGCCCGGCAGTCTCGACGACGAAGCACGCCGCGCCGAGCGCGACGAGCAGCCAGCAGGTGGCCGGAAACTTCTGCGATTGCAGCGCGGCGAGCGTGAGCGCGCCATACGAAACGAATTCGCCCTGCGGAATGAAGATCACCCGCGTGACGGAGAACACCAGCACCAGGGCGAGCGCGAGCAGCGCATAGATCGCACCGGTGGTGATGCCGTCCTGCGCGAGGATCGCGGCGATCGATAAATCCATACTCCCCTCTTCCTGAAACCTTCTGGAACCTGGAAAAACAGCGACGTCGAAAAACGGAAATGCGGGAAAGAACCGTCAAAGGCACGGTTCGAACTTCATGTGTGAAAAGCCGGTGCGCGGCGATCAAGCCGCACACCGGTCATGCTTGTTCGTGCTTGTGCGTAATTGTCATTGGCCAGAATGACGCCGTGACACGCGCGTGGGTTTCACGGGAAAACGCGCTGCGCTTTCCCGTGCGCCGCGCGTTATTCGCTCTGCAGCTTCCACTTGTTGTTGACGATCTCGACGATCACGCGCGCGCGCTGATCGAGGCCAGCATGATCCGTCGCGCTCATGTTGAAGATGCCGTGCGCGCCCGCCACGTCCTGCGAGTTTTCGAGCGCGGCGCGCAGTGCCACGCGGAACGCCTCGGTACCCGGCTGGCCCGCCTTCAGTGCGACCGGAATCGCGCGCTGGAGCAACTGGCCGGCGTCCCACGCGTGGCCGCCGAAGGTCGCCACCGTGCCAACGCCATAGGCCTTCTCATAGGCCGTCTTGTAGGCCAGCGCAGACTTCTTCACAGGGTTCGAATCGGGCAGCTGGTCGGCCACGAGAATCGGGCCTGCGGGCAGCAGTTCGCCTTCGCAATCCTTGCCGCAAACGCGCAGGAAGTCGTTATTCGCCACGCCGTGCGTCTGATAGACCTTGCCTTTGTAGCCGCGATCCTTGAGCGTGGTCGAAGGCAGCGCGGCGGGCGTGCCAGAACCTGCGATCAGAATCGCATCGGGATTCGCCGACATCAGCTTGAGCGCCTGCCCCGTCACCGACGAATCGGTGCGGTTATAGCGCTCGCTCGCCACGATCTTGAGGTTGTGCTTCGCAGCCGCAGCGGTGAACTCCTTGAGCCAGCTGTCGCCGTAGGCGTCGGTGAAGCCGATGAAGCCAACCGTCTTCACGCCCTGCTTCTCCATATAGCTCGCGAGCGCGTCGGCCATCAGGCTGTCGTTCTGCGGCGTCTTGAAGGCCCACTGACGCTTCCCCTCGACCGGCTCGACAATCGCGGCGGAGGCGGCGAGCGAGATCATCGGCGTCTTGCCCTGCGCGACGACGTCGAGCATCGCGAGCGAGTTCGGCGTGACCGACGATCCGATGATGGCGTCCACGTGGTCTTCGTCGATCAGCTTGTGCGTGTTCTGCACGGCCTTGCTCGTGTCCGAGGCGTCGTCGAGCACGATGTACTGCACGCTCTTGCCCGCGATCTCCTTGGGCAGCAGCGCGATGGTGTTCTTCTCGGGAATGCCGAGCGACGCCGCCGGCCCCGTTGCCGAGAGCGTCACGCCGATCTTCACCTGCGCGGCGGCTACGCCCGCCGTGCCCATCAGCGCCGCTGCGAGTCCGGCACTAATCGAGCTCAATACCCACTTCTTCGTTTTCATTGCGCGTCTCCAAACGCTTGGTCTGCGTGTTGTCGATTGATCCTGCGCCGATTACTAGGATGTTCGTAAATCGGCGCTGGCCTTTGAGTGTAGTAATCGGGATCGCGCGTGTAATGCATGGTTTTCCCTGCCTGCGGCGCCTCACGAGTCGCCGCACGTTCGGGTGCGCTCGCCCTTTTATCGACTGCCTGCTGCCCTGCCTTCACTGCCTTCCCTGCTGCTGCGAATCTGTTGCGGTGACAACAAAAAAGGCACCTCAAACGAGCGTGCCTTTTTCGTGTTTCATGTGTCATTCACCCGGCGCTCAATCGCCGGCAAGCTTCCACTTGCCGCCGACGATCTCCACCATCACGCGAGCACGCTGGTCGAGGCCCGCGTGGTCCGTCGCGCTCATGTTGAAGATGCCGTGCGCGCCCGCCACGTCGTGTGAGTTTTCAAGCGCGGCGCGCAGCGCTTCGCGGAATGCTTTCGAGCCCGGCTGACCGGCTTTCAGCGCAATGGGAATCGCATGCTGGAGCAAGAGGCCAGCGTCCCACGCGTGACCGCCGAAGGTCGAAATCGAGCCTGCACCATAGGCCTTTTCATACGCGGCCTTATACGTGAGCGCCGATTGCTTCACGGGATTCGAATCAGGCAATTGATCGGCGACGAGCAGCGGGCCAGCGGGCAGATACGTGCCGTCGCAGTCCTTGCCGCACACGCGCAGGAAATCGTTGTTCGCCACGCCGTGCGTCTGATAGTACTTGCCCGCGTAGCCGCGCTCCTTGAGCGTTTTCTGCGGCAGCGCGGCCGGCGTACCCGCACCCGCGATCAGCACCGCGTCCGGGTGCTGCGAGATCATCTTGAGCACCTGGCCCGTGACCGATGCGTCGTTACGCGCGAAGCGCTCGTTCGCGACGACCTTGATGCCCTGCTTCGCCGCCGCTGCGCTGAATTCCTTGTACCAGCTCTCGCCATAGGCGTCTGCGAAGCCGATGAACGCCACCGTCTTCACGCCGTGCGCCGCCATGTGCTGCGCGATGGCCCCGGCCATCAGCGCGTCGTTCTGAGGCGTCTTGAAGACCCACGAGCGCCTGGCGTCCATCGGTTCGACGATGGACGCCGCAGCGGCCATGGAGATCATCGGCGTGGACGTTTCCGCAGCCACGTCGATCATCGCAAGCGAGTTCGGCACGACGGTCGAGCCGATCAGTGCGTCGACGTGATCTTCGCTCGTGAGCTTGCGCGCGTTCTTCACCGCCTGGGTGGAATCCGTGGCGTCGTCGAGCACGATGTAGTCGACTTTCTGGCCCGCGATTTCCTTCGGCAGCAGCGCAACCGTGTTCTTTTCCGGAATTCCAAGCGAGGCAGCCGGGCCCGTAGCCGACAGCGTCACACCGATCTTCACATCTGCATAGGCCCCGCCGGCCGTTGCCGCGAGCACCCCGGTCGCGACACAAGCCGCCCCCATCCAACGCAAAACCAACTGCATCTCCACTCCTTCGATATTCGTTTTCTTTATTGCTACGGATTTTGTGGCGCACCGCGGCCGATTACCTCATGCGTAAATCGATAATCCACAGCGGGAAATCAACGCAAAAATGCTGACCGCATGGTCGGTGATTGGCGAGTGTAGCGGCCTGCGTATTCAGATGGCAAGTGCTTTCCATCTGCTTACAGCGAGGAGGCCAACGCGTTCGTTTTGCGTAATGCGCAAACGCTTATGCAGCGGGCGAAACACGCCGCTGCGGCTCAATTTGCGTAATTTGGGAAGGGATAAACCGCGCGGGCGAAAGTACGTTAATCGAACGCACTGCGGCGGGGAAATAGATAATCGGCTAACCGTTGAAACAACGCGCGCAGAAATATAAAAAGCGCTGTTGGACTCTCATCCAACAGCGCTTCCTTGTCCGGGCACTTGGTGCCTCAGTTGTCTCCTCGTTCTCCACCTGCAAATTCGGTGCATCAGAACTAGGTGCAACTTTAAACTTCACCCCCCTCAGCAGCAACTAGCATTTACCCTAGTGGTGCAGTGCGGCACCGAAATGGGGCGCGGTGCCACAAGTTTGTCGCACGGCGGGCCGTTCCGGCATGCCGCAGCGCCACATCTTTGGGTGCCTCGCTGAGGGACGCTCATTCTATCGCAGTCCCGAGCAGTCCTGGCACGCCAGGTCGTCACGCACGCAAGGGCCGCACGCGCGCCACGATCTCGCCGACAATGCCGCGCCTGAACGCCAGCACGCAGGCAATGAAGATGATGCCCGTGACGATCGTTGTGGACTCACCGAGTGAGCGGAACCACTCCACGCCCGTCCCTCTTGCGAGCGCGGTGCCGATGTCGCCTAGCCGGTCCTCCAGCGCGACGATCAGCGTTGCGCCGAGCAGCGGCCCGAACAGCGTGCCCATGCCGCCCACGAGTGTCATGAGGATCACGAGGCCGGACATGGTCCAGTACGCGTCGCCGAGCGTTTCGAAGCCGAGCACGAGCACCTTGAGCGCGCCGGCCAGACCCGCGAGCCCGGCAGACAACACGAACGCGAGCAGCTTGAAGCGGTCGGTGTCGTAGCCGAGCGAAACGGCGCGCGGTTCGTTCTCCTTGATCGCGACGAGCACCTGCCCGAACGGCGAATGCACGATGCGCACGATCAGACCAAACGCCAGCACCATCACGACGAGGACGACGTAGTAGAGCGTGAGATCGGAGCCGAGCGAAAGCACGCCGAACAGCTTGCCGCGCGGCACGCCTTGCAGACCGTCTTCGCCATGCGTGAACGGCGCCTGCAGGAACACGAAGTAGACCATCTGCGCGAGCGCGAGCGTGACCATCGAGAAGTAGATGCCCTGCCGGCGAATCGCGAAGATGCCCACTACGAGCCCGAGGAGCGTCGCCACCGCCGTGCCTGCGAGCACGCCCAGTTCAGGCGTGAAATTGAGCGACTGGATCGCGTAGCCGGCCGTATAGCCCGCGCTCGCGAGAAACATCGCGTGGCCGAACGAGAGCAGGCCCGTATAGCCGATCAGCAGGTTGAACGCCGCAGCGAACAGCGCGAAGCACAGCACCTTCATCACGAAGAGCGGATAGGCGCCCGCGAACGGCGCGACGATCAACCCGATCAGCAACAAACCATAGAGCGCTTTTCTTTGCATCATCGTTCCTTGCCGAAGAGACCAGCGGGGCGAATCAGCAGCACGATCGCCATGATTACGAACACCACGGTCGCCGAGGCCTCGGGCCAGAACACCCGCGTGAAGCCCTCGATCACGCCGAGCATGAGGCCCGTGAGGATCGAGCCCATGATCGAGCCCATGCCGCCGATCACGACCACGGCGAACACGGTGATGATCATCGACTGGCCCATGAGCGGCGACACCTGGATCACCGGCGCGGCGAGCACACCGGCGAACGCCGCGAGCGCAACGCCAAAGCCGTAGGTGAGCGTGATCATGAGCGGCACGTTGATGCCGAACGCCTCGACGAGCTTGGGGTTCTCCGTGCCCGCGCGCAAATATGCGCCCAGACGCGTTTTCTCGATCACGAACCAGGTCGCGAAACACACGGCAAGCGACGCCACCACCACCCACGCGCGATAGTTCGGCAGATACATGAAGCCGAGATTGGTCGCACCGGCAAGCAGATCGGGCACGTCATAGGGTTGCCCCGACGAACCGTAGATCGAGCGGAATACGCCCTCCACCACGAGCGTGAGCCCGAAAGTAAGAAGGAGTCCGTACAGATGATCGAGCCGGTAGAGCCAGCGCAGCATCGTGCGCTCAATGACAATGCCGAACGCACCGACTACGAGCGGCGCGACGACGATCATCACCCAGTAGGGCAGATTGAAGTACGCGAGCCCCATCCACGTGAGCATCGCGCCCAGCATGAACAACGCGCCGTGGGCGAAGTTGATCACGTTGAGCATGCCGAAGATCACCGCGAGACCCAGGCTCAGGATCGCGTAAAACGAGCCATTCACGAGCCCAAGTAGCAACTGGCTCAGCATTGCCGGAAGCGGAATGCCAAAAATCGTCATGAAAGCCGCCCTTTTGAGGCATTAACGCATTAACGGATTACGCAATCACGCCGCGCCCGGCGCACCCTCCTCGGGGCGCCGGGCGCGGCGTACGACTGCGGCATTTACGCGCTCGCGCTTACTTCCACAGCGCGCACTTGCTCTCCTGCTTCGTCGTATAGGCCTGCTCGCCCGGGATCGTCTGCAGCACCTTGTAGTAGTCCCACGGCTTCTTCGACTCGGAAGGCTTCTTCACCTCGACCAGATACATGTCGTGGATCAGCACGCCGTCCTGGCGGATATAGCCGCCCTTGGTATAGAAGTCGTTGATCTTCGTCTTCTTCAGTTGCTCCATGACCTTGTCGGAATCCGTCGTGCCGGCAGCCTGCACCGCCTTCAGATAATTGGTCACCGCCGAATAGTCCGCCGCCTGCAGTTCGGACGGCATCTTCTTCGTCTGGTCGAAGTAGCGCTGCGCCCACTTGCGCGCGTCGTCGTTCTGGTCCCAGTACCAGCCGGTCGTCAGCACGAGGCCTTGCGTCGTTTCGAGCCCGAGGCTGTGGACGTCGGGCAGGAACATCAGCAGCGCCGCCGTCTTCATCGTCTTGTTGATGCCGAATTCCTTCGCGGCCTTGATCGCGTTGACCGTGTCGCCGCCCGCGTTCGCGAGGCCGAGAATCTGCGCCTTCGACGACTGCGCCTGCAGCAGGAACGACGAGAAGTCCGACGCCGAAAGCGGATGGCGCACTTCGCCGAGCACCTGGCCGCCGTTCGCCTTCACGACGTCCGCAGTGTTCTTCTCGAGCGACTTGCCGAACGCGTAGTCGGCGGTCAGGAAGAACCAGGTCTTGCCGCCCTGCTTGAGCACGGCGAGGCCAGTGCCCTTCGCAAGCGCCACCGTGTCGTAGCCGTAGTGGACCGTGTACGGCGTGCACTGCTCGTTCGTCAGTGCGTCCGTGCCGGCGCCCGTGTTGAAGTACACCTTCTTCTTCTCTTGCGCGACCTGGTTCATCGCGAGAGCCGTCGCCGAGTTCGTGCCGCCGAGCAGCATGGTGAGGCCGTCACGGTCGAACCATTCGCGCGCCTTCGATGCGGCGATGTCGGCCTTGTTCTGGTGATCGGCGTACTCGATCTGGATCGGCTTGCCGAGCACCTTGCCGCCGAAGTCGGCAACGGCCATCTTGATCGCCGTGAGGCCGCCCTGGCCGTCGTCGTCGGCATAGAGGCCGGACATGTCGGTGATGAAGCCGATCTTCACCGCGTCGTCGGCGGCCTGCGCGCTCCCCGCGCTGAACGCCATCGCAGCTGCCGAGGCGGCAAATAGGCCCGCGAGCCGCGCGAACGTGGTTTTTTTCATTGCAGTCTCCTTCCTTGGTTGCGTAGTTATTCAGGAACACTCCATGAACATCGGAGGCAAAGCGAGTCGCGCGGCGCCCGTGCTACGTCGCGCAAACCAGACCGAAAATTAAACGCCCAGCAGGTCGTGCAGCACCGGCATCTTTCCTTCGAGTTCGGCCGTGCCGAAGTGCTCGACGATGCGCCCGTGCTCCATCACGTAAAAGCGGTCCGCAAGCGGCGCCGCGAAACGGAAGTTCTGCTCGACCATCACGATCGTGTAGCCGCGCGACTTCAGGGTGAGGATCATGCGCGCGAGCGTTTGCACGATCACCGGCGCAAGACCTTCAGATATCTCGTCGAGCAACAACAGGTTCGCGCCCGTGCGCAGGATGCGCGCCACGGCGAGCATCTGCTGCTCGCCGCCGGAAAGCCGCGTGCCCTGGCTGTTGCGCCGCTCGGCGAGATTGGGAAACATCGCGTAGATCTCGTCGAGCGACATGCCCTCGGCGAGCTTCGCTCCTTTCGTGCCGATATGCGGTGGCAGGAGCAGGTTTTCTTCGCATGAAAGGCTCGAGAAAATGCCGCGCTCCTCGGGGCAATACCCCACGCCGCAATGCGCGATGCGATAGGTGGGCATCTGGATGGTCTCGCGCCCGCCAATGCGGATCGAGCCCGTGCGCCGCCCGGTGAGTCCCATGATGGCGCGCATTGTGGTGGTGCGGCCCGCGCCGTTGCGCCCAAGCAGCGTCACAACCTCGCCGCGCCCAACCGATAGATCCACGCCGTGCAGGATGTGCGACTCGCCGTACCACGCCTGCAGCCCCGCAATCTCCAGCGCCTTCGCGCTTTCGGTCGCGCCTGCGGCCGCGGCCGTCTCGCGTTCGGTCACCGTATTCATGCGTGCGCCCCCGTGAGCGCCGCGTCCGCGCTGCCCATATAGGCCTCGGCGACGAGCGGATTCTTCGAGACTTCGGCGTAGCTGCCTTCGGCGAGCACCTCGCCGCGCTGGAGCACCGTGATGGTGTCGGAGATACCCGCAATCACGTTCATGTTGTGCTCGACCATGAGGATCGTGCGCCCGCTCGACACCTTCTTGATGAGCGCGGTCACGCGGTCCACGTCTTCGTGGCCCATGCCCTGGGTCGGTTCGTCGAGCAGCATCAGCTCGGGCTCCATCGCGAGCGTCGTCGCGATTTCCAGCGCGCGCTTGCGGCCATAGGCCAGCTCGACCGTGGGCACATCGGCGAAGTCGGTAAGGCCTACTTGTGTGAGCAGATCCATCGCGCGGTCGTTGAGCTCCGCGAGCGTGCGTTCGCTCTTCCAGAAGTGATAGGCGGTGCCGAGCTGGCGCTGAAGGCCAACGCGCACGTTCTGGAGCGCCGTGAGGTGGGGAAACACGGCCGAAATCTGAAACGAGCGGATGATGCCGCGGCGCGCGATCTGCGCGGGCCGCTCATGCGTGATGTCGATGCCGTTGAAAACGATGCGCCCCGCGCTCGGCACGAGGAATTTGGTGAGCAGATTGAAGCAGGTGGTCTTGCCTGCGCCGTTCGGTCCGATCAGCGCATGGATCGAGCCGCGGCACACGCGCAGGTTCACGCCGTTCACGGCCGTGAAGCCCTTGAACTGTTTCGTGAGGTCGCGCGTTTCCAGAATCGTGTCGCCGAGAATCATGTCCCCTTCCGAGCGTGGTAAGGCGTAACACTTCAGACCGTCCGTGACTCGTGGTGCACGGTGAGGTCCGGCGCGGACGTGGCGGCGCGCCTCCCGATGCGCGCAACGCGCGCCTGCCGACTTCGCGTCATTGTCTCGCCATTGATGCAGCGCAATCATTGGGATTTGCACTTAAGGGAGCGCCACAAGGACGGCGATCATTGCAATCGATGTTTAACGACAGTTAGACGGATGATACTCACACGTTAGTCGCACGATCGTCACAGATCGGCATCTGGCAGACGGACAAAAACACGCGCGCGGAAGCGCTTCCGCGCGCGTCCCATATCGTCATCAAAACGACGCAATCTTGCGCGTCGCTCCATGCCCTCAGGCAGTCGTCAGCGTCGCTCCGGCGGCGGCCTCCGTTTGTGCGCGCGCACCCTCGCGACGGTCGGCGCGCAGCATTTCGGCGGCGCGCTCCGCGATCATCAGCGTCGGCGAATTGGTGTTGCCCGAGGTAATGGTCGGCATGATCGAGGCGTCCACCACGCGCAGGCCCTCCACGCCGCGCACGCGCAGGCGTGCGTCGACCACGGCGTCGGGGTCGTCGGCGCGGCCCATGCGGCACGTGCCGACCGGGTGAAAGATGGTCGTGCCGACGTTGCCCGCCGCCTCACGCAGTTGCTCCTCGGTCTGAAACGCGAGCCCCGGCAGGATCTCGTGCGGCTGGTAACGCGCGAGCGCCGCGGAAGCCGCGATGCGCCGCGTGAGCCGTATCGAGTTGGCGGCCACGCGCAAGTCATGGTCGGTCGACAGATAATTGGGCGCGATCGCGGGCGCCTGCGACGGGTCCGCCGATACAGCGTGGATACTGCCGCGCGACGTAGGCCGCAGGTTGCACACCGAGGCCGTGAACGCGTTGAAGCGATGCAGCGGCTCGCCGAAGCGGTCGAGCGACAGCGGCTGCACGTGATACTGGAGGTCGGGCCGCGTGAGCGCGGGGTCGCTCGGGTCCGATTTCGCGAACGCGCCGAGCTGCGAGGGCGCCATCGACATGGGGCCGCTCTGGAAGAACGCGTACTCCATGCCGATCATCAGCTTGCCCCACCAGTGCGCGGAGGCCGTGTTGAGCGTACGCACGCCGTTCACGCGAAACGCCATGCGCAATTGCAGATGGTCCTGGAGGTTCTCGCCCACGCCGCGCAAATCCTGCACGACGCCGATGCCGAGTTGCGCGAGCCTTCCAGCATCGCCGATGCCGGAAAGCTCGAGCAATTGCGGCGAATTCACGGCGCCGGCGCTCAGGATGACTTCGCAACGCGCCCGCGCGACATAATCCACATCGCCGCGATACTCCACACCGACGCAGCGCTTGCCTTCGAAAATCACGCGCTGCGTGAGCGCGCCGGTGACGACCGTGAGGTTGGGCCGCTTCATCGCCGCGCGCAAGAACGCCTTCGACGCGTTCCAGCGCACGCCGCGCTTCTGGTTCACTTCGAAATAGCCGACGCCGCTGTTGTCGCCGCGATTGAAGTCGTCGGTGGCGGCAATGCCCTGCTCCTGCGCTGCGTGCGCGAACGATTCGAGAATCTGCCACTTGAGGCGCTGCTTCTCCACGCGCCATTGGCCGCCCGCGCCGTGAAACTCGCTCGCGCCGCCGTGATGGTCTTCGCTGCGGCGGAACACGGGCAGCACACTGTCCCACGACCAGGCGGAATCGCCGCTCTCGCGCGCCCAGTTGTCGTAGTCTTCGCGCTGCCCGCGCATGTAGATCATGCCGTTGATCGACGACGAACCGCCCAGCACACGCCCGCGCGGATACGAAAGCGAGCGGCCGTTGAGGCCTTTTTCGGCGGCGGTTTTGTAGAGCCAGTCCGTGCGCGGATTGCCGATGCAATACAGGTAGCCCACGGGAATGTGGATCCAGTGATAGTCGTCCGTCCCGCCCGCCTCGATGAGCAGCACGGAAACATCCGCGTCTTCGGTCAGGCGATTGGCGAGTACGCAGCCCGCGGTGCCTGCGCCAACGATCACATAGTCGAATTCGCCTTCGAGGCGGCGCGAGGACGCGCCGCGTGCTCCTTGAGCTTCACTCGGTGCAGGCATGATGTGTGTCTCCAGCTACGATCGCTACGCCGGGCAGCGTTTAATGATTCGTTATGCTTGATAAGCCGCCCGGCTCCCGCTCAACTACTTGGCCACCGGCATCGTGAACTCCGCGCCCTTGGCGATGCTGTCCGGCCAGCGCTGCATGATGCTCTTGTAGCGCGTGTAGAAGCGCACGCCTTCCTCGCCATAAGCATGGTGATCGCCGAATAGCGAGCGCTTCCAGCCGCCGAACGAGTGCCACGCCATCGGCACCGGAATCGGCACGTTGATCCCCACCATCCCCACCTTGATCTGCCGCGAGAACGCGCGCGCGACGCCGCCGTCCGAGGTGTAGCACGACACGCCGTTGGCGAATTCGTGCGCGTTGATCAACTCGACGGCGCTTGCGAAATCGGGCACGCGCACGACCGAAAGCACCGGTCCGAAGATCTCTTCCTTGTAGATCGTCATGTCGGTCTTCACGTCGTCGAACAGCGTGCCGCCCATGAAGAAGCCGTCCTCATGGCCGTCCACCGTGTGGCCGCGCCCGTCAACGACAAGCTTCGCGCCCGCCGCCACGCCCGCTTCGATATAGCCCTGCACCTTCGCGCGATGCGGGCCCGTGACGAGCGGCCCCATTTCCGAGGCGCCGTCCATGCCGCTGCCGATCTGCAGCGACTTCACGCGCGGCGTGAGGCGCTCGACGAGTTCATCCGCGATATGGCCTACGGCCACCGCAACCGAAATCGCCATGCAGCGCTCGCCGGCCGAGCCGTAAGCCGCACCGATCAACGCATCCACGGCATGGTCGAGATCGGCGTCCGGCATCACGACGAGGTGATTCTTCGCGCCGCCCAGCGCCTGCACGCGCTTGCCGTGCTTCGTGCCTTCCGTGTAGATGTACTCGGCGATCGGCGTCGAACCGACGAACGACAGCGCGGTGACCTCGGGATGGGCGAGCAGCGCGTCCACGGCCACCTTGTCACCGTGCACGACGTTGAACACGCCGTCGGGCAGACCCGCTTGCTTGAGCAGTTCGGCCAGGCGCACCGAAGCGGAAGGATCGCGCTCCGAAGGCTTCAGCACGAAGGTGTTGCCGCATGCGAGCGCGATGGGGAACATCCAGCACGGCACCATCATCGGGAAGTTGAACGGCGTGATGCCCGCCACGACGCCAAGCGGCTGGCGCAGATTCCAGTTGTCGATGCCGCCGCCGATCTGGTCGGTGAAGTCCGTCTTCAGCAGGTTGGGAATGCCGCACGCGAACTCGACCACCTCGATGCCGCGCATCACCTCGCCCTTCGCATCGGAAAATACCTTGCCGTGCTCGCGCGTGATCAGTTCCGCGAGTTCGTCGTGATGCTGGTCGAGCAGGTCCTTGAACTTGAAGAGAATGCGCGCGCGCTTGATGGGCGCCATCTCCGCCCACGCGGGAAACGCCGCCTGCGCGGCGGCGACGGCAGCGTCGACTTCGGCCACCGTGGCGAGCGGCACGCGCGCGCTCACCTTGCCAAACGCGGGATTGAAGACGTCGTCATAACGCTCGCCCGTGCCGGCCAGCGGCTTGCCGTTGACGAAATGCGTCAGCGTGCGTACGCCGGCATCGCTTTGATGTGTCTCGCCCATGTGTGTGCCTCTTCTGTCGTGAAGCCTCGATCCAACTAGCGTAATCGGGACGCCGGGGCGCGATCCAATGATTAATGCTCAACAGCGATATAAGGCGGTTTAATATCAGGATATGGACCTGACCTTGCTACGAGCGTTCGTCACGGTCGCGCGCGAGGGCAACCTCACGCGCGCGGCCACGCATCTGCACCTCACACAGCCGGCCGTGAGCCTGCAGATCAAGCATTTGCAGGAGGCGCTTGGTATCACGCTCTTCACGCGCACCTCGCACGGCCTCGCGCTCACGCGCGACGGCCAGGCGCTGCTGCCGCACGCCGAACGCGCGCTCTCCGCCGCCGGCGACGTGCAGCGCGCCGCTGCTGCGCTGCGCCACGAAGTGCGCGGGCGCTTGCGCATCGGCACGATTCTCGATCCGGCGTTCCTGCGCCTTGGCGGCTTTCTGCGTCAGTTGGTCGAAACCTGGCCGCAGATCGAAACGGCGCTGCGCCACGGCATGTCGGGCTGGGTGCTCGACCAGGTGCGCTCGCGCGAGCTCGACGTGGGCTACTACATCGGCCAGCCCACACCCGACCCCGACACTTTCCACGTCATCACGCTCACGCGCTTTCAGTACCGGGTGCTCGCGCCCGCGGGCTGGAAAGACCGTGTGAAAGATGCGCGGGACTGGCGCGCGCTCGCCGCGCTGCCATGGATCTGGACGCCGCCCGCTTCGGCGCACAATCGCCTGCTCACCACGCTGTTCGACGCTGCGCACGCAAAGCCCATCAAGGTGGCGGAAGTGGACCAGGAGCCGTCGATGCTCGATCTCGTGAAGTCGGGCGTAGGCCTCACGCTGGCGCGCGATTCCACGGCGCTGGCCGAAGCGCACGCGCACGGGCTCACCATCGTCGACGGCGTGACGGTGCCCACCGAACTCACCTTCATCACGCTCGCCGCGCGGCGCGACGAGCCCACCATCGCGGCGGCACTCAAGTCGATCGAAACGCAGTGGGCGATATGAGCCGCACTCATGAAGATGCGCGCGCATCGCTCATGTCTGACGTGAAGGCAGACCTGGTCGTGTAACAGCGCTGTCACACAAGTTTTGATAGATTGGGCATTCGCTCCGCGTTTTCGGCACGCTCAACGGCGTGCTCATCCTGCGCGGCGCGTTTCCAGCCTCTCCCATCGTTCCCCTTGTTCTCTTCGCACGACAGGAGCCTTGCATGGCCCGCAACATCGAAATCAAAGCCCGCGCCCGTCAATTCGACGCCCTGCGCGAGCGCGCTTCCCAGCTCGCATCCGATGCGCCGCTGATCTTTCGCCAGCAGGACTTCTTCTACGATGTGCCGCGCGGCCGCCTGAAGCTGCGCCAATTCGACGACGGCACGCCGCCCGAGCTGATCTTCTACCAGCGCGACGACCGAGACGGCCCGAAGGCCTCGTACTACACGCGCAGCCCCGTCACCAATGCCGAGGCCATGCACTCGCTGCTCGCCACGGCGCTCACCACGCGTGGCATCGTCTCGAAGGAGCGTCATGTGTATCTGGCGGGCCGCACGCGCATCCATCTGGACCGTGTGGATGCCCTGGGCGACTTCGTCGAGCTGGAAGTGGTGCTCGGCCCCGAGGACGACGAGCAAGGCGGCGAAGCCGAAGCGCACGCGGTGTTCGCGAAGCTCGGCGTGGATGAAAGCGATCTCGTCGCAGTGGCTTACGTGGATCTGCTCAATACGGCCAACGCGGCCTGATATCTTCAATCCGCAAGCGGGCCCTTTGCGGCCCGCGTTGGCCCTTCGCTCACGCCGCCGGCGCGCCCGGCTCCAGATGCCCGAGCGGCAGCGGCCCATTACGCTTGAATGTAGTCAGCACGATGTTGGAGCGCACGCTGTCCACGCCGGGCACGCGCATGAGCTTCTTCATGACGAACGTCGAGAGCGCGTTCAGATCGGGCGCGACGATGCGCAGCAAATAGTCGGCGTCTCCCACCACGGCATGGCATTCGAGCACTTCGGGCAGCACGTCGATCTGCTGCTGGAACTGCTCGATGATCGAATCCCCATGATGCTTGAGCTTGAGGCTCGTGAACGCGGTCACGCCCAGCCCGAGTTTTTCGGGCCGCAGCACCACGCGATAGCCGTCGATCACGCCCGACGCCTCGAGGCGCTGCAGCCGCCTGCCGATCTGCGAGGGTGAGAGCGGCACCTGCTCGCCGAGTTGCTGATGCGTGGCGCGGCCGAATCGCTGCAGCACGTCGAGCAGCGCCAGATCGAAATGGTCGAGTTCAAGCATGAATAAAATCCGCATTAATTGACGATGTAGCGCTCAATTATTGCATAGACAGGCCATATCTCATTGAGTACGCGCACATGCCGCGCGCCAATCGCTCTAGACTTGCATAACAGCAAGCCTTTTTAGTGGAGCGTTACGAACATGGCCGCCGCCACCGCGAAACTGCAGGAGCAGTTCGACGCGGGTCTCACCACCCGTCCCGATTTCACCATCGACCAGCCGATCGAGCGCTATAGCGCGGCCGATCACGCCGTCTGGGACCTGCTCTACCGGCGTCAACGCGCCCTGCTCGAAGGCCGCGCCTGCAATGCCTTCATAGAAGGCGCGTTGCGCATCGGCCTGAATGTTTCCCACGTTCCTTCCTTCGAGCAGGTGAGCGAGCGCCTGATGGCGGCGACTGGATGGCGCATCGTGGCCGTGCCGGGCCTCGTGCCCGACCGCATCTTCTTCGAGCACCTCGCGAACCGGCGCTTCCCGGTGACCTGGTGGATGCGCCGTCCCGATCAGCTCGACTATCTGCAGGAGCCCGACTGTTTCCATGACCTGTTCGGCCATGTGCCGCTCCTCACCGACCCCACTTTCGCCGATGCGATTCACGCCTATGGCCGCGCCGCGCTCGCGGTCGAGGAGCGCGCGTTGCCATTGCTCGCGCGGCTCTACTGGTACACGGTGGAGTTCGGTTTGATGCGCGACGCCAGCGCACCCAACGGCGTGAAGATCTACGGCGCCGGCATCGTGTCGAGCAAGGGCGAGACCCTCTACAGCGTGGAAAGCGCCGCGCCGAACCGGCTGGCGTTCGACCTCGACCGCGTGCTGCGCACGCGCTATCGCATCGACACGTTCCAGAAGAGCTACTTCGTGATCGACTCGTTCGCGCAGCTTTTCGAAGCGTTGGGCGCGGGCATCGCTTCGCGCCTGGCCGATCCGGCGCCGATCATCGCAGTGCAGCCTCATGCGGCAGGCGACGTGCTGCACAGCGACACGATCGTCACGCGCGGTACGGGCGAGGGCTGGCTCGATGACGGAGACGTCTGAGCAAATCGTGGCTGAGCGGCGCGGCCGATAGACGCAACACGGGACGCAACGGCGCTTTGCGCCGCAGCACGCGCGCGTTCCTTGACCCGACCGCTCGCACACGTGCCCCATACGTGAAAAAATGGCTGATCGGCTAACGGCGCACGCCAGGCCCCAAGCTCAACACAGGTGCAACGATGATCAACCGACTCACATCCGAAGAGCGCGCATCGCAACTCGCCGACCTGCACGGCTGGCAAGCCGTTGCGGGGCGCGACGCGATCCAGCGCCACTTCCGCTTCGCCGACTTCAACGAAGCCTTCGGCTTCATGACGCGCGTGGCGATCAAGGCGCAGGAAATGAACCATCACCCCGAGTGGTTCAACGTGTACAACCGCGTGGAGATCACGCTGTCCACCCACGAAGCCGACGGCCTCACCTCGCGCGACATCGAACTCGCGCGTTTCATCGATTCGATCGCGCCGGGCCCGCTCAGCGCATAAGCAGCGGTACTAAGCATGGGTACGCTGTGCGCACGGCGAATGGACACCGCGAGCGCACAGCGCGCACGCAGGGTCTCGTGAAAGCATAATGCAGGGTGTCAGACCTTCAAACCTTCAGCTTTGAAGGCTATTCTTGAGGGATACGTAAGACTCCCAGGCAGCGCGGGCAATCGGGTCTAATCGTTCCGGTGATATGACGTTCTGACGCTGTACAATCAGCAGCGCATAAGGCTTGGAGAGCGCACTCGCCTCCTGGCACAACGCGAGTTCATCGCCAATCGAAGGCGAGCGGTTGCGCCAGAAGTTGATCGCGGCTTCGAGCTCGGTAATTGAAATATCGGACATGTGGATCGTGATCGCGCAACCGTCGGGCTGTGCCTCGAGGCCAGCAAGCGACGCTTCGCGAACTGCGTGCCTGAACGCTAAAACCCATTGTACTTGAGCGAATCCCATGCGACTCCTTCTGATCGAAGACGACCGCCCTATCGCACGCGGTATCCAGTCCAGCCTCGAACAAGCCGGCTTCACGGTCGACATGGTCCACGACGGCATCTTCGCCGAACAGGCCCTCACGCAAAATCGCCATGAGCTCGTGATCCTCGATCTCGGGCTGCCGGGCATCGACGGCATGACGCTGCTATCGCGCTTCCGCCAGAGCAACCGGCACACGCCCGTCATCGTGCTCACCGCGCGCGACGAACTGAACGACCGCGTCCAGGGCCTGAATTCGGGCGCCGACGACTACATGCTCAAGCCGTTCGAGCCGGCCGAGCTCGAAGCGCGCATTCGCGCCGTGATGCGCCGCAGCGGCCCGCACGGCGACGTGCCGCGCCCTGAAGTGTCGCTCGGCGGCGTGCGCCTGTCGGGTGTCGATCGCCGCATCTTCAACGACGACAAGCCGCTCGAACTCTCGCCGCGCGAGTTCGCCGTGCTCGAAATGCTGCTGCTGCGTCACGGCCGCGTGGTGAGCAAGGCGCAACTGCAGGATCACCTCACGCATTTCGGCGGCGACCTCGGCGACACCGCGATCGAAGTCTACGTGCACCGCGTGCGCAAGAAGCTCGAGAACTGCCGTGTCGAGATCGTCACGGTGCGCGGTTTCGGCTATCTGCTGCAGGAAATCCGCCAGGCGGCCTGATCCGCCTCGTTTCCTGAGCCAGCCTGCGGCGGCGGAGCATTCCGCCGCCGCTTTTGCTATGTGGCGCTTGATGGCGTCGGCTTCCGGTGTCTCACAGGCACTTCAGCCGCCACGCCCGTGGCCCGCGTACAATGGATCGGTTACTGTGCCGCTAACGCCGACACACCCACGATTCATCATTCGCCCCGAAGCCATCATGTCCTCACCTGCCGCAACGAGCCTGCGGCGCACACTACTACGGCGCCTCGCCGCCCCGCTTTCGCTGCTCGCGCTGATGAGCGGCCTGATCGCCTATTGGCTCGCCTGGCAGTACACGCAGCACGTGGTCGACCGCTCGCTCGCCGACCTCGCCACGGCCATTTCCCGGCAGATCCAGATCGCCGGCGACGATGCCCCCAATACCGTCCCGCCGCTCGCGCAGGCGATGTTTTCCGACCCTGTAGAACACCTCATCTATCGCATCAGTAACGGCGAAACGGAAATCGCGGGCGACCACGACTTGCCGCTGCAGGGCACCAACGTGCGCCGCATGCACTATGCGTACGTGTTCGAGACGATCTACAAGGGCGTGACCGTGCGCGTCGCCCAGGTGCGCGTGCCGCAGACACATGGCAATCCGATCGTCGTGGAAGTCGGCCAGCCCGTGCATCATCGCTTTCGTATCGCGGCCGAATTTCTCGTCGCGATCATGATGCCGTTGCTGCTCCTGCTGCTCGCCGGCTGGGTCATCGTGTGGCGCGTCGTCAACCAGCAGCTCAACCCGCTCACCGCGCTCGCCGACTCGCTCAACCGTCAGACGCACACGTCGCTCGAGCCCGTGGACGAGTCCTACGTGCCCGTGGAGATCCGTCCCCTCACCGGCGCGCTCAACGCGCTGCTCGGCCGTCTGAAGACCGCGCTCGACGCGCAGCGCAAGTTCATCGCCGACGCCGCCCACCAGTTGCGCACGCCGCTGACCGCGGTGAAGCTGCACGCCGAGCAGGCCGTGAACGCGCGCGAGCCGCAGAAGGTCAACGACGCCGTGCGCGAGCTGCGCGCGGCCGCCGACCGCGCGGTGCGTCTCTCGAATCAATTGCTCTCGCTCGCTCGCGCGGAGCCGGGTGAACAGGCCGCGCGTTTCGTCAATATCGACATGGCCGCACTGGCCTTCGAGACCGGCGCCGAGTGGGTGCCGCGCGCGCTGGCGAGCCACGTCGACCTCGGTTTCCAGCGCATCGACGACCCCGAAAACGACACGCCGTTGATGGTGCGCGGCAACCCCGTGCTGCTGCGCGAGGTCATCGCGAACCTGCTCGACAACGCGCTCAAATATTTGCCGCCCGCGCGTCTGGAAGGCGCACGCATCACTGTGACGGTTTCGCAGTCTTCCGCGGAAGGCGTGCCGATGGCCGAGATCATCGTGGAAGACAACGGCAACGGCGTGCCCGCTTCGCAGCAGGCGGATCTCTTCAAACGCTTTTTCCGCGGCGACGGCCAGAGCGAAAGCGGCGTGGATAGCGGCGCGGGCCTGGGCCTTGCGATCGTTCACGACATCATGACGCTGCATCGGGGGAGCGTGCATTACGAAGATGCGCCGGGAGGCGGCGCGCGCTTCATCGTGCGCGTACCGCTCGCGCATCGCGGCGCGCCTGCCGGCAAGGACGTCAAAGACAGCAAGGACACTAACGACAGCAAGCCGGCCACGCCCTTCGAGACCGCCAATCTGCATCCGCTCGAGTCCGGCGAGCCGCCACGCGAGAAGAAGCCTACGCACCAGGCAAGCATCGACCTTTGACGTGACGCTGCAAACGCCACAACAACGACAAGGGCCGCTCATCGAGCGGCCCTTGTGTTTTATGCGGTGCAACGGGTATTGCGGCGCTTACTTCTTCTTTTTGCCCTTGCCCTTCGACGCTTTTGCGCCCTTCGCCGACTTGTCGTCGTCGGGCGGCGCGAGCATCGTCCCGCGGCACTTGCGGGCGCCGCAACGGCATTCGTATTCGCGCTTGAGCTTCTTCGTCTGCTTCGCGTCGATCACGAGGCCGTAGTCGTAGAAGAGCTCCTCGCCTTCGGTGATATCGCGCAGCGCGTGAATAAAGACGTGCCCTTCGATTTCCTCGGCTTCGCAGTTCGGCGCGCACGAATGATTGATCCAGCGCGCGCTGTTGCCCTTCACCTTGCCGTCGATCACGTCGCCGTCGTCGAGCGCGAAATAGAACGTGTGATTCGGTTCGTCAGGATTATGCGGATGACGCCGCAGCGCTTCCTTCCAGGAGATGCGCTCGCCCTTGTATTCGATCAGTCGTTCGCCGGTCGCAATGTGGACCGCCGCAAACACGCCCTTGCCGTGCACGCCCGACTGGCGCACGACGATCCTGCGTTCACTCATTGAATGAATCCTTGTGAAGTACTGGGGGAGACTGTCCCGGTCATGACAGGCGGCGTGCGCGAGTTACCTTCACATCTTCTCACTCGCTGCCTGCGGCTCTCTCATGAAGCCGTGCCTGACGGTCTGCCTGGCCTTGCATCGGCCCTTGCTTCAAACTTCGCGTCCTGCCTCGTCGCGGTCCGGACGCAAACGCGGCGCCGATTGGGCGCCGCGCTCATGCGACGCCCGGCGCGCCACAGACGGCATCGTACACGCTCGCGCCTCTTTCGTTCAACCCATATGCGCCGCGAGAAAGCAGTGCGCGCAGCGTATCAGCGCTGGCCGAGCGTCGTCTCGCCGAACAGCTTCTTCAACTCGCGCGGTTGCGAGCGCCAGTATTGCGGCGGCGCGCTCACGCTCGCGCCCAGTTGCGCCGCGGCGTGCCACGGCCAGCGCGGATCGTAGAGCATCGCGCGCGCCATCGCGATCATGTCGGCTTCACCGTCTTCGACGATCTGGTTGGCTTGCAAGGCGTCGGTGATGAGGCCAACTGCAATCGTCGTCATGCCGGTTTCGGCCTTCACCTTGCGCGCGAACGGCACCTGGTAGCCGGGTTCGAGCGGAATCTTCTGCAGAGGCGACACGCCTCCCGACGACACGTCGATCCAGTCCGCCCCGCGTGCCTTGAGCGCCTGTGCGAAGACGACGGTGTCCTCAGGCGTCCAGCCTCCCTCGACCCAATCGGATGCCGAAACGCGCACGCCGATCGGGCGATCGGCGGGAAATTCGGCGCGCACGGCGTCGAACACTTCGAGCGGAAAGCGCATGCGGTTTTCGCGCGTGCCGCCGTACTCGTCGCTGCGCTGGTTCGCAATCGGCGAGAGAAATTGGTGCAGCAAATAGCCGTGCGCCGCGTGGATTTCGAGGGCGTCGATGCCAAGACGCGCCGCGCGGCGCGCTGTGGCCACGAACGCATCGCGCACGCGATTCAGACCCGCGACGTCGAGCGCGAGCGGCGGTGCCTCGCCCTCCTTGTGTGCAAGCGCCGAAGGCGCGTGCGGCAGCCAACCGCCGTCGGCGACCGAAATCAGTTGGCCTCCCTCCCAGGGCACGTGGCTCGACGCCTTGCGTCCCGCGTGCGAGATCTGCATGGCGATGCGAATGGGCGAATGGCGGCGGATGGCGGCAATCACGGGCACGAGCGCCGCTTCGGTCACGTCGTCCCATAGGCCGAGATCGCCCGGCGTGATTCGGCCGTCGGGCTCGACGGCGGTCGCCTCGATACACAGCATCGCGGCGCCCGAAAGCGCCAGGTGGCCCAGGTGGATCATGTGCCAGTCGTTGGCTTCGCCGCGCTCGGCGGAGTACTGGCACATCGGCGAAACGACGATGCGATTGGCGAGCGTCACGCCACGCAGTTCGAGCGGAGTGAAGAGCTTGCTCATGGGAGGTCCACGGACGGTTGGGAGAAGCGTCCGAGAATAGCACGCGCTTTTTTCGCGCGTTTGGCAGGGCACACAGCGAGGGAATACAGCGCGCGCAACTTGCGCACGCGCGAGGCCGATCAGGGTTGGCGCGCGGCCATGATGGCGTCGACGGCGTCGAGCCATTCGCCGAACATGCGGCTTGCTTGCACTTCGAGCGTCGGCCCGTGGCGCGCGGTGTCGTCGCGCAGCGCATTCACGTCCACACCCGCGCTGGCGATTTCGGCGGCATGACCGATGAGCCAGGGCTCGAAGCGGTCGGCGCGCACCTCGGGATGGCATTGCAGGCCGAGCACGTGGTCGCCCCATGAGAACGCCTGGTTCTCGCACAGCGGCGTGGAAGCGAGACGCGTCGCGCCTTGCGGCAGATCGAAGGTATCGCCATGCCAGTGCAACATGGAACTCGCCGCGCCGTCGAGGTGTTGCAGCGGCGAGGCGCGGCCGGCGTCGGTGAGCGTGAGCGGCGTCCAGCCAATTTCGGGCTGGGGCCCCGCATACACACGCGCACCGAGCACGCGCGCGATGAGCTGTGCGCCGAGACAGATGCCGAGCGTGGGAAGTCCCGCCGCGATGCGCTTTTCGATCATCGCGGCAAGGGGAACGAGCGTGGGATAGCGTGCGTCGTCGCACGCGTTGATCGGGCCGCCGAGCACGACCATGAGCGACGCCGACAAGGGATTGAGGGCGCCGACCCGCGCGAAGCCGACGTCGACATAGCGCACGGGGCGCCCGCGGTCGCCGAGCACGCGCTCGAAGCTGCCGAGGTCCTCGAAATAGACATGGCGCACAGCCAATACTTCGCGATTCATCGGCAAATTCCCGGGTCGGCTGTGGGCGGCATGCACGTTACCGTTTTTGCGCGGCGCATGCGAACGTTTGCGCCTACGGCCGTGACAAAAGCGCCTGCTGCAAATACTTCTGGCAAATACTTGCGAGAACTACACAAACTGCCGCGCACACGTCTAATGCACACAACATCGGCATGATGCCGACGTGGCGATGCTTTGCATTACCGTGTATTACATGCATGACGCACAGGCGTCAACGCGCGCCGCACGCCTTCAGGCGGCGGCGCAGCTTCGACCTTAAACCGCGAAGATCTTCCAGTTTTTCTTCTGGGTCGTCACGTCGGCCTGTTCGTAGACCGAGCAATCGAGACGCAGATCCGTGTCAGCCATGTTGATGTTCAACAGCTGGCAGTGATGCGGCGTCTTCTTCGGGTTCTTGCTCGGCTCGAAATGCGAGCAGGTCAGGCACATGCGGTGCTGCGGGCTGGTTTCCTGCGATTCAAGCAGAAAAACCGTCTTGAGCAGCGTGCGATAAAGCGTGGACTGCTCGTCCGCCTTCAGCGTGCCGACTGCCTTCGAGAGGAAGTCGGGCCACTGCGACGCCTTCTTCGCCGCCGTGCGGCCGCGCGAGGTGAGACGCACCGCGAGTGCGCGGCCGTCGTCGAGTGCGCGACGCTTTTCGACGAGCCCCTTCGTTTCGAGCGTGCTCACCGCATCGCTGGTGGTTGCGGCCGTGAGGGCCGTTTCACGCGCGATCTCGCCGAGGCGCATCGGCCCCTTGCGCTGCATCAGCAGCACGAGAATTTCGCCCTGGGTAGGCGTGAGTCCTGCCCCTTCGGCCCAGTCCCACGCCTGGCTCCGCATAGCCGTGCTAAGTCGCAGCAGGCTATGGGTCACCCGCCCGGCTGCCTGCTCTCCGTATACGCCTTCGCTCATAGTCTTTCGCTGGTTATTGGCAGCTTGCGCTGCATCGTCAGCCGCCGCTTTGACCGACGGCCTGTGGGAACGCTGGCGCCCGGTTGCCCAAGCGCCGCACCATCTCAAAAAATTCCTGCTTCGCGTACGCCATGCGTATGCGTTGCACTGTCATGTTTCTTGCCGCAGGCCCCGGAAACATCCTTCAAGTCCCGTCGCCAGTGCAGCAAACCGACATTCTATGCGAGAGCGGCAAATCGCACAGCTAACTTATCCAACGTGAATTGTGGATAACCCGTTGATAAGCGCGCTATTGCTATGTGGACAGGTTCTTGACCGCTCGCAATCTTCGCCCCGTGACTCATGCAGGTTATCGCGGATTTCTGTCTCAAACGCAACTGGAATCTGCCCGATTGTGGCTAACCAATCATTACGTAGTCCATTGAGTTTGCTGGGAAATCGAAGGTTACCCACAGTGGTGCGGGGCCATTTGTCCATGAATATGGACCATGCCGGGACCCAGGTCAAAAAAAATAAGAACCCCCAGGTACCTCAAAGCTGGCAAAAAAAATTTCATCCGCCTCGAAAAATGTTGCGCCAAGACCCGCGCGAGCCGCTTTTTGGCTCGCTAGCCGCCCGTTTTCCGGCCCCCGAAAGCACCAAGGGCAGCCCGAAAGCTGCCCTTGCATCCTGCTTTTGCCGGCGCGTGGCGCGCTTCTGACACCTCTGGCACCCCGCGAAAATCGGTCAGTGGTCCTCTGCGTCGGCCGGCTCCGCCTTTCGATTCCCGTCAGGCACGCCAGCGCAGGCACTGCTGCCGCACGGCTTCGTGCAGCGATTTTTCCTCGGCCACCACGCTGCGCAGCCACGTGGCGTCGTTGTTCTGCGCGCGGGCGATCGTGCCGATTTCGGTCAGCGCACGCGTCGAGCCGAGCACCTCGCCGTGCGGCGCGATGCGATCCAGCGTTTCGAGGATGTCTTCGGAAATCGTGCGTCGCTCGCCCGTTTGCGGATTCACGCAGGTGCCCGCGAGGCCGAAGCGGCACGCCTGGAAGCGGTTGAACGTGTACACGAGGTAGTCGTCCTCGAGCGGGGCGATCGGCCGGTCGGTGAGCAGATGGCGCGCGAGCGTCTGGATGTAGCAGGCGATCGCGGCGGCGCGCTCGACCGAAAGCGGCGTATCCATCACGCGCACCTCGATCGTGCCGAAACCGGGCTTCGGGCGGATGTCCCAGTAGAAGTCTTTCATGCTGTTGACAACGCCCGTGTGCACCATCTTCGAGAAGTACTCCTTGAATTCCTCCCAGCTCAGCACGAACGGCGCGCGGCCAGACAGCGGGAACGCGAACACGGAATTCAGTCGTGCCGAATGAAATCCGGTGTCCACGCCCTGCACATAGGGCGACGACGCCGAGAGCGCGATGAAATGCGGGATGAAGCGCGAAAGGGAGTGCAGCAGGAAGAGCGCGCTGTCCGCATCCGGGCAGCCGATATGCACGTGCTGGCCGAACACCGTGAATTGCTTCGCGAGGTAGCCGTACAGCTCGGAAAGATACTGAAAGCGCGGCGTATCGACGATGCGCCGGTCGCTCCATTGCTGGAACGCGTGCGTCCCGCCGCCGCACAGGCCGACATTGAGACGATCGGCCGCGGTGACGAGCACATCGCGAATCTTGCGCAGATCGGCCACGGCCTGCTCGTGATTCGTGCAGATGCCGGTAGAGAGTTCGATCATGCTTTCGGTGATTTCGGGCGTGATGTTGCCCGGAATCTCCTGATCTTTGACGAGGCGCATGAGGTCGCTACCCGCCTTGGTCAGATCGTAGTCGTGCGTGTTGACGATCTGCATTTCGAGTTCGATGCCGAACGTGAACGGCTTCGAATCGACAAACGTTTCGAGTGACATAGCGTTTCCTGTCAGGGCATCGCGCGCAAGCCGTCAATAGCCGCGCGCAACGCGAGATTCATTTTTCGCCGCGTTCGCCGACGAGCGCAAGCGCGCGATAGACCAGCCAGGGTCCGAAGAGCTGGAGCACGACGATCGAGCAAAGGATGATCGCGCGCAGGCGCGGATCGAACGTCGGATAGAGCTCGTAGGTGTCTTCGACGAGCAGCAGCGCAAGCGCCGACATCGGCGTCAAGGCGATGCCGAGCGCCACACCCTGCTTCCAGTGCAGCCCGCTCGGTTTGGCGAACATCAGCACGCCGACGAGCTTGGCCACGAGGCGCGCGACGATCAGCCCCGCCGCCGCCACGCCGCCCACGAGAATGTCGTGCCACTCGAACGTGGTGAGCGTGAGCACGAACAGAATCACCGTCAGCAGCCATCCGGCCGTACCGAAATGCTGCGGCCACAACTGCGGACGCGGCTCCAGATTCTTCACGATGATGCCCGCGGCGAGCAGGCTCAGGATCGTCGAAAGCTTGAGCAGGTGCGCAACGGCGATCGCCAGCAACACGAGGCCGAAGAGAGCGACGAACGAGTGCTCGTCTTGCGGGCTGAGGCGCCGGTAAAACAGCGTGCACGCGCGGGCGAGCACGAACGCGAGAATCAGCGAGCCGATCAGCAGATAGAGCGGCTGCAGGATCGTCGCAAACACGTTGCCGTACATTTCCTGATGCAGCCAGGTCGAGGCGAGCTTTTCCACGACCACCGCATACATGCTGTTGAGCGCCGTAAGCGTGAGCAGGCGCTGCGTGACCTGGCCTTCCGCGCGCAACTCGGTCTTGAGCTGGATCACCATGGCAGGCGACGTCGCCATGGCGATGGCGGAGACGACGAGCGCGATCATCGTCGGCACGGAAAGGAACAGCAGCACCGCGAGCACGAGCACGAAGGTGAGCGAGGACTCGGCGAGACTCGACAGAATGAGCCAGGGATTGCGGCGGATCCAGCGCAGGTCGAGCCGGCTGCCCAGCTCGAACAGCAGCAGGCCGAGCGCGACGTCGAGCAGCGGCCGCGCGGCCGTGCCAACATCGGCGTCGATCACGCCAAAACCGGCCGATCCGGCAATGAGCCCGATCACGCCGTAGCCCGAGATCCGCGGCAAGCGCCACGCCCGATAGCAAAGCTCACCGCACAAACCGGCGGCGAGCAGCGCGAGCCCGGCCCAGAAAATACCGTCGAGCTGCAACGGCCAGGCGGGAAAAAATGAAAACGCCGACTTCATCGTGGTGGCTTCTCCTTGGCAACGACATCTTGCGTGGGATCGAATCCGGCTGTCCGACGTTAGATCGACATACGACTGGCTAACTGGCAAGCCGCGTGCCGCGCGAGGCGAACGACACCTCTACTCTCCGTCTGGTGCCTGCTTGCCCGGCGCCGCGCGCGTCGCGCCAACCGATTCAGCCGGCAGGTTCAACGATCTGACGGGACGGCGAGCTGGCGCGAATTAGCGCTTCCTGCGGCGAGTGCGGGCAAACAGTGCGGCAAACGCTACACAAAACGGCGCGGCAAAGCATGACGCCGGCACATGACGGTGCGGCGAACAGCCGGTACGGGCGCCTTGCGTGTGGTGTGGCTGCGCCCGCGTTGGATGAACGAACGCTGCTGTCTACCCTGAGGACTCAGATTCAGGAAGAGGGGCAACCGTTCCTTGGATGCGTCGACCGTCTGATGCGGCATTTGACGCGGAAAGAACGGCGATTGTGCCATAGCTTTTTTGCAATTGTCCCCCGCTCTTCGAAAGCATCGACAAAGACGGTAATAGCGTCCTCATTGTGCGCTTTTGACGACGTATGCGGAAAAAATGACCGCATTGGCCCGCGGCTTTCGTCAGGGGTTTTCAGGCTCTCGTCGGGTCGTGCTTGCCGGTGGCGATGGCGTTAGCTTCGGGTTTACGGTTTACCTTATGTATACGTAGTAGAAGTTAACAAAGGCCTGGGTTTCCTGTGGATAACCGGGGTTTACCGAAGGAAATCCGCGACTTGGCGCTCGCACAACCGCGCGCAAAGTGTGTGCGGTCTGCGAGCACTTCGAAGAACAACTTTTTGGCCTGGAACGGGGCATGTTGAGTTACCCCGTTTACGTCCACACCGGTTCCACACTCGATTCGCTGGCAATTCGCGCGGTTATCCACAGATTTGAGTGGATAACCTGGCCGCTTCTTTTGCGTGCGCCGTGCTCAAAGACAGCGCTGGCGCAAGGCGCGCTGGAGCAAGCGTGCCGGATCCAGCTGCTCGGCGAGTTCCCGCTCCAGCGGCCACGGCTCGCCTTCCAGTTGCGACGCGATCAGCTCCGCCCCCAGCCCCGCCCACACGAGCCCGCGCGAACCGAACGCATAGGCCCCGTAGAGACCGCTTGCGCGCGGCAGGTCGAGCGGCCATGCGCCGGCGAGCCGCTGCGCGTCGCGGCGGGCGGCGTCTTCGTCGGCGAGCGGGCCGATCATCGGCATGCGGTCACTGGTGACGCAGCGGAATGCCACGCGGCCCGCGAAGTCGCGTTCGCCTTGGGCTGCCGCAAGCTCCGGCAGCATTTGCGCGACGCGGTCGATATTCTCGGTGTGGCCTGCGGCGCGCAGCGCGTCGTCGTCGTCGTCGACTTCGTAGGTGGCGCCCGCGAGCGTCACGCCGCCGTCGAGCGGCACCGCATAGCCTTCGCCGATCACGGGTACGCGCAGGTTCGCGAGCGGGCTCGGGTCGACGAGCGTGAGCTGACCGCGCACGATGCGCGTGGGCGCATGCGCGAGTGCGGCGGCGCGCGAGGCGTCCTGAGCGTTGGCGAAGATCACCGCGGCCGCTTGGGCGACGAGCTGTCCGGCGTCGTCGAACACCTGCCATTCACCGGCTTCCTGGCCAGCCGCGCGCGCAATGTGACCGATACGCACACCGAAACGTGTCTCGACCTGTGCGTGAGGCAACGCGGCGGCGAAGGTGCATTGCGCCCGGCAAAGCGATGCGGGGTCGATCGCGCCGCCCTGCGGATAGAACCATCCGCCCTGATTGAGCGCGACGCCGGCCAGCGTCTGCGCCTGCTCGCGCGTGACGGCGCTCACGAATTCTTCGGGATAGCCGAACGATTCCAGCGCGGCGGCGACGGCG
This sequence comes from Paraburkholderia sp. JHI869, assembly GCF_038900775.1. Lineage (NCBI taxonomy): Bacteria > Pseudomonadati > Pseudomonadota > Betaproteobacteria > Burkholderiales > Burkholderiaceae > Paraburkholderia > Paraburkholderia sp. JHI869. The sequence goes on along the minus strand of NZ_JAYMSC010000032.1, from coordinate 1,971 downwards.
CGCGATTCGTCGTCGGTGGCGAGATGGAGCAGGCCGGCGTGCGAGCGCCTGGGTGCATGGCCCGCCGCTTCGAGCGCGGCCCAGCGACGCAGCGCGTACAAAAACCCCGCGCGCGTGATGCGCGATGCGCTGCTGTCGTCGCGGGAAATCAGCGGATGAAATACGCCGGCCGGATTGCCGGATGCTTCGAGCGCGGGCGCGGCGTTGCGTTCGATGAGCGTCACGCGCCAGCCGCGCACGGCCAGGCGTTCGACGAGCGCACAACCGGCGAGTCCCGCTCCCACGACCACGGCGTGCCGCTCGCGCAGCGCAAGCGGCAGCGGCGGCTCGTAGCGGCGCACGCGCCAGCGCGGCGCGAAACGACCGGCGAGCATCGCCCACTTGCCGTTGAAGCCTTCCACCTTGCGGTACTCGAAGCCGCTTTGCTCCAACGCGCGCTTCACGTCGCCCGAACTGCTCCAGGTCGCGAAGGTGGCGTCCTCGCCCGCGATGCGCGCAAGCGCCTTGAAAATGGCCGGCGACCAGAGCTCGGGATTCTTCGCCGGGGCGAATCCGTCGAGGTAGATCGCATCGGCGCGCATCCACATTTTGGGAAATACCTCGAGCGCGTCGCCGAAAACGAGCGTGAGCGTGACGCGTCCGCCTTCGAATTCCAGGCGGTGCGTGCCCGGCACGAGCATCGGCCAGGCGTTTACCAGTTCGCGCGCGAGCGGCGCTTCGCGTGCGTGCGCAACGACTGCGTCGAGCGCGCTCTTCAGGTCGTTGCGCGCGAACGGATGTTTTTCCACCGAAACGAAATGCAGACGTTCGCAACGCGCTGGGTCGTCGCGCCACGCCGACCACGTGGCGAGAAAGTTCACGCCCATGCCGAAGCCGGTTTCGACCACGGTGAAGATCCGCCGGTTTTGCCAGCGCTGCGGCAACGCGTTGCCCTTCAGAAAGACGGCTTGGGCCTGTGCGAATGCGCCCGCAGTGCTGTGATAAACGTCGCCATAGATGGGCGAAAACGGCGTGCCGTCTTCCCGAAAAGCGAGCGTGGCGGGTGTCAGGGTGGCGGTCATGAGGAACGCGAAGCCAGAGGTGAAGGAGAAACAAGCAGCCAGCGAAGCTCGAAAAAGCGCGTGGCGAAGCCCGATCGCATCGCCGCAAACGCTTGCCAGGCCAGCGTTTGCGCGCATGCTGCGTTGGCGCGGCGCAACGCGTGCGGCGGGAAAAACGCCGCAGTCGAGGGGATTTGCCGGGGTGGACACCCCAAAAAGGTCTGCAAGCGCCAAAAAACCCGCATTTCCCGCGCGAAATCTTCGAAACCCTTGTCGTTATTGGGTTTGCGCTGCGCTATCATAGCAAGCGCCGCCCAGGGAAGCGGCAGCACGGACGTTGCGGCATACGACACACGCTAGTCGCCGCAACGCGAAAAACGCCGGGGTGCTCCGGGTCCGTCGCTGCTCGACGGCGCGGCACGCGTCCGTATAATCGGCGCGTTCGCGCTGTTCGTGTCAACCTAAACACAGAAAGGAACTTCTCAATGAATAAACAGGAACTGATCGACGCCGTCGCAGCACAGACGGGCGCTAGCAAGGCACAAACCGGCGAGACGCTGGACACGCTCCTCGAAGTGGTCAAGAAGGCTGTGTCGAAGGGTGACGCGGTTCAGCTGATCGGCTTCGGCAGCTTCGGTTCGGGCAAGCGCGCAGCCCGCACGGGTCGCAACCCGAAGACCGGCGAAACCATCAAGATTCCCGCTGCCAAGACCGTCAAGTTCACGGCTGGCAAGGCGTTCAAGGACGCCGTCAACAAGCGCTAAGGCATTGCCGCTTTAAGTTGACACCCGCCCCTGGCGGGTTTTTTTTGTGCGCCGAGCATGCGCAACAGCTTGGGGGTGAGAGTCCCCTGCCCAGCCAGATGGGGCGAAGGGCTAGTGAAACGCAAGGGCGTCGTCGCGAGGCGGGGTCTGAAGGAAGCGTGTAGCAA
>NZ_JAYMSC010000031.1:0-104481 GCF_038900775.1 Paraburkholderia sp. JHI869 | reverse complement strand
TCGGCCTCAAGGAGGCCGCTGCGCCCGCCGTATGGAATGCGGTCCTGTTTGATCGATAAGCCTTCCTACCTATATGAACTTTCTCAACCTGCTTACCTATTTGCACCAGAACCTACGGGCGTACCTGTGCCATCAATCGTCTGCGCGAGAGATAGACGTTGGTCAATGCCAGCGCGACGAAGGCGCGATTGGCGTTCTTCGCCAGACCGCGATAACGCACCTTCGTGAAGCCCCACAGGCGCTTGACAACGGCAAACACGTGCTCAACCCGAGCACGGATCCCAACATCATTGTTGGCATGCGGTCAGACGCCTGAGCGCGTTGAAGGAGGCAGCACCGTTGCGGCATGTCGAACCTCCACCGCGATCGACCGCAGCGGTGCCTCGTCAATGAAACGGTCTAGCAGTTCGCGCACGTCGTGGTCGATGAAATCGGCGCGGGTTGTGTCGACGATGAGAGTCGCCCGATCCGGGATATGCGCAAGCATCTCCTTGAGCGCCACCTTGCCGAGAAACGACACATCCTTGCGAAACGAGAGCAGGAAATGGTCGTCGTGTCGCGCGAGGGCAATAGGCCGATGCAGATTCGCCCACAACGCGAGCGCGGCGCTGCACAGCACGCCGAGGACAATTCCGGTGAGCAGATCGGTGGCGAGCACCCCGGCAATCGTTACAATGAATGGCGTGAACGCTGCCGCTCCCTGTTTCGCGAGCATAATGAACAGCGACGGTCTGGCGAGCTTGATGCCGGTATGAATGAGAATGGCGGCGAGACTCGCGAGCGGAATCAGGTTGATCGCATCCGTGAGCGCGAACACGCTGACGAGGAGCAGCACGCCGTGCACGATTGCGGAGAGCCTGCTTCGCGCGCCGGCGTGGACGTTGGCCGAACTGCGGACGATGACGGATGTGATGGGCAATCCCCCGATGGCGCCTGCCACCATATTGCCGACGCCTTGTGCTTTGAGTTCGCGATTCGGTGGTGCGGCGCGACGCTGCGGGTCGATCTGCTCGACGGCTTCGAGGCTCAGGAGCGTTTCTAGGCTGGCGACAACGGCAAGCGTCAGGGCGACGATCCAGATTTCTGGATCCACAAGGCGCGCGAAGCTCAACCCGAACTCAGCGAAATGCAAGGCGTCGCGGAGCGCCGCCAACGATTTGATGGCCGGCAACGCTACGCGGTGCTCAGGTGGCAACGCGAGCGTGGCGCCTAACGCGCCGCAAACCAGCGTCGCGCTTACGCCCGCAACTACGACGACAAGCGGCGCGGGCACGAACCGCACGAGGGCGAAGCGTCGCAATGTATGCGTGTCCCAGGCCGCAAGGATGGCCAGCGAGATGGCGGCTACAGTACAGACTATGGGCGAGATGGATGCAAGCGCGCCTGCCAACGATTCGGTGTTGCCGCCCGACGTCAGACCGACTGCGAGTGGAACCTGCTTGATGATCAGCAGCAGGCCGATTGCGGCGAGCATTCCCTTGATGACGGGTGTGGGCACATACGAGGCGAGCTGCCCGGCTCGAAGCGTGCCGAAGCCGAACTGGATGGCGCCCGAGAGCAGCAGTGCAATAAGGAATGCAGAGAAACTACCGAGACGCGCGATGCCGTCGACGACGATCACGACGAGGCCCGCGGCGGGGCCGCTCACACTGAGGGCCGATCCGCTGAGCAAGGCGACGACGATGCCACCAACGATGCCAGACACCAGCCCGGCTAGCGGCTCTGCGCCGGAGGCTTTTGCAATGCCGAGACACAACGGCAGCGCGACGAGAAAGACTACAGCGCCGGCAGTGAGGTCACGTAGAAGCGCAGACGGGAAAGCTTTCGAAGTCATGGCGGAAACGAAAAATAGTGAAGGGTGAATACCGCGACGGCGAAACTTGTGCGACTGCCATGTTCCGGTGAACGAGGTAAGCGGAGCGATCTGGAGCGGGTCAGACGGGGGCGATTGCCTTCCTTGTTTCAGGCCCGTAGCCCGACACGAGTTCGCGCATCTGGCCGTCGTTCAGTGAAAAGATCCAGCCGTGCACAAGGGGAGAGGGTGCACGCCCACGCACGAGCGGATGCTCGCGCAGCAGGCGTACCTGTTCGAGCACATTAAGTTCGACGAGCCGGTTGATGCGTGCCTCTTCCGATGGCAGGCGAGCGAGCGCCGCGTGATGCGTGTGTGCGAGTGCGCAAAGCGGCCTGATGTGGCGGTTGAAGTGCGGCAAGGCATCGGCTGGCGGAAGTAGCGAGGCGCGCACGCCCCCGCATCCGTAATGCCCGCAGACAATGATGTGCGCGACCCGCAGCTCACACACCGCATATTCGAGCACGCTCATGGTGTTGTCGTCATCAAGATGAAAAAGGTTAGCGATGTTGCGATGAACGAATAGATCCCCCGGCGCGCAGTGGGTGATGGTTTCGACGGGTACGCGGCTATCTGAGCAGCCAATCCAGAGCACTTGCGGTTTCTGCCCCATGGCTAGCGCGCGAAACAAGTTTGGTTCGCGCCGTCCGATTTCCTGGGCCCACGCGACATTGGCGACGAGCATGCGTTTTGGAAGATTCACGAGTCGAGACTCCAATCAGGTCGTTGGCTTCGATCAATGCTTGCGAATAGCCTTCTATCAAAAAAATGGGTCGTTCCAAAATGAACCTGGACGACGCCAATACGTGGCGCAGCCTTCGCGGTCTCCCGTCAATCAACACCCAGTGCACTCGGCCGCCGCCGGGATACCCTAGGAGGGGCGCTCCTAAATAGCGAAATTCGGCGGGTGACCTCTCTGGAGCCGGAGACCGGGCTACTGCGCAGGAAACGTTCTCCGCACCTTGCCCTGATCCGATGGACTGGTCTTGATATCCCCTGGCATCATCTACCACGGCGACGCGCTGGCCATTCAGCCAGTCGGTCGAACGGGGTCGTTCCGTGGCAGTATGCGTGAGCGTCGGAACAAGTATTTCGAGCGTCCTCTCCGATCACCCACACTAGGAGTCTCTTCTCCAGCGTCTCCTTGCTAACGGCGTGTTACAACTGGAGAGGTCCGTGATGGCGGCCGAGAACACCAATGCCGGCAGGACTGGCTCAGCAGTTTGTGCTAGCGGCCAGGTGTCTTCGCGAGGTTCCTTGCCAGCTAAAACTTGGTCGGCGCTAACGCCGTGCCGACTGCCATTTGCCATCGTCCCGGCAGAAGATTCTTCCATGATGGCGATCTCATACAGTGTTTTGCGCCGACAACTGGTGTTGAGCTTGATGAGAATTGCGATGCATTTCATTCCAGCCATTAAGGTTTACATAACAGAATTCAGTCTACTGGCTATTCTAGATGAGTCATCGTGTCGCAATTGTGTCGTCAAATACGTTAGGCTGCCCCGTCCCTTGTTTGAATGAAACCATGCGTTGGCCCCGTAGGCGCATAGATTTGCGCGCATCTCTTATACCGACTGTGCTTCAGATGTATTGATAAAATGCAGCAAACATACCTCAATAAGACCTACGCCGATCAATATAAGCACAGACATAAATTAATTTGATGGACTACCCTCAGTAGTCTCGCTTACCGCGTGGCATTATTTGCGCTCGGCTGGTTCTGATTATTGGGTGTGCGCAACGAAGTTCGGTGCATCTTGCGGTGGCGGTGCGATGAGTCCGCGTCGATAAAGGACTGCTAACCGGTTTGGTCACAGATCGATCATCTCGGCATTGTCGCGTTGCTGGGATGGTCGAGTAAAATCGTAGGATGAAGAATGCGAAGCCGCTTTATGGCGGTCACCGCTTTCCGGGGATCTGTCGCAATAAGGCGGTCTGCTATGCTGACGGGCCTTAATGTGTGACTTGATCGATGACCGAGAAGCTGAATCCGGCTGTGGCAAAAGTACTCAAACGGTTGCATTACCCGCTAGACGTGATGTTGCTGTGCGTTCGATGGTACGTGGCCTATGCGCTGAGCCTGCGTCATCTCGAACAGATGATGGCCGAGCGCGGGGTTGCGGTCGATCATTCGACGGTCTATCGTTGGGCATTCAAACTGTTGCCCTTCCTGGAGAAGGCGTTTCGACGGCTTTGTCAAGTTAACGAACGTAGACTGTACGCGCACCGGTAACGGTAGTTATCCTTATTAAATAGCCTTACCGATTGAGGCAGTTCCAGTCCAACCGTACCATGTGGCGAAGCGTTCCTGGAGTGCGGCACGGTGACTTGCCGCTTTCATTCGATGTCTGGGTAAAGCAAAGTGCTGCCGGATCGGGCCGAACCGTGAGAGAAACGCCTGAGTGCGACGCGCATCGCGAAAGCCGAGCATCTGGCGTTCGCGTCTGCGGGTCGGCTGGTGGCTATTCTTGGCGCGGTTATTCACGCGTGCAACCGCCTTGACGAAAACGTGCTTCACGTGAGCGAGCTCTGGAATCTCGGACTTCGCTGCCGGATAGCTGCGTAGCTGGTCAGTGACGATCCTGCGCGGCACCGGGTTTGATCGCAGCACTCGCTGGAAGAAGCGCCTGGCTGCGGCCTTGTCGCGTCGTTTTTGCACCAGAACGTCGAGTTCAGTGCCATGCTCATCGACCGCGCGCCACAGCAGATACGGCTCCCCGCGCAGCGTCACGAACATCTCATCCAGATGCCATGTGTTGCCCCGCTTGCGCCGCGCCGTCTTTGCACGCTGGGCGAATTCAGCGCCGAACTTGTCGCACCAGCAACGGATTGTTTCGTACGTGACGACGACACCACGCTCGAGCAACAACTCCTCGATATCGCGCAGGCTCAGGCTGAACCGGAAATACCAGCGAACCGCGCAGCTGATGACGATGGCAGGGAAGCGGTGACCGTGATAAAGCGACTTTCTTTTCTTCATCGCTTCATTCTACCCCGCTCCTGCGTCAACCTGACAGAGCCCTTCTTGCGCATTTCAATCCCCATGAACTGGAAACAGAACTTTATAACGCTTCGCTACTGGTTGACAAAGTCAGAAGATCGCTCATCCGTCAATGTCGTGGCAATCGCCTGCCGGCGATGGTTTGCAGCCATTCTCGTATCCGCAAAGCCTTGACGTTAGCCGCTCCGGCCTCGCCAACCCCGCGAGCTAGTCCCGACGGGGCCCGCAGACAAATGCGGCCCCTTCCGAAAAGCCGCAATCAGTTGCCAACGACTGAGCAGAAGACAGCACTAGCCGGGTCGAACGGAATGCACGCGTCTTCCGACGCGGCGGCAACTTCTGCCGCCACTCCGATTAGTCAATATGACTCCCCGTGGGGCAGAGAGGCTGGCCTGCCGCGAAGGAATCAAACGCGGGCTAGCATGACTGCCAGAGCCGCACGGTGTGGACAGGGCCACACCCGGCGATTTCCACCACGGAGGCCAGCATGGGACACGATAGCACGCTGTACGTCGGTCTGGATGTGCACAAGGAGTCGATCACGGTCGCCTACGCGATCGGAATGGGCGACGTCGAGCTGTTAGGCAAGATCGGGACGACAAAGGCCGATATCGATCGCCTGTGCAAGCGCCTGCAATCGAAGGCGCAGCATATCTGCATCGTCTACGAGGCGGGCCCGTGCGGCTACGGACTTTACCGCCAGCTCCTGCAGAAGGGATTTGACTGCATGGTGTGCGCGCCCTCACTAATTCCGCGCAAACCTGGCGAACGCGTCAAGACCGACCGCCGCGATGCGATCAAGCTGGTCCGTTCGCTGCGCGCCGGAGACCTCTCGGCGGTGTACGTGCCCGGCGTGGATGACGAAGCCTTCCGCGATCTGGCCCGCGCGTGGGTGAGCGCCAAGGACGATCTGAGGCGTGCGCGCCAACGACTGAAGGCCTTTCTCCTCTCGCACGGTGTGGGCTACACGGGCCGCCCTGATTGGGGCCCCGCGCATCGACGCTGGATCAGCCAGTACTCATTCGACAGCGCATGGCAGCAACTGGCGTTCGAGGAGCTGCGGCGCACAATCGAGGACCGCCTCGCACAATGCGACCGCCTTGAGGCGGCACTGCGCGAGGCGGTGGTCAACTGGCGTTTCTATCCGGCCGTGCTGGCCCTGCAGACGATGCGTGGCCTGCAGTTCACGACGGCCGTGGGCATGCTCGCCGAGTTGGGCGATCTCTCACGCTTCGTGCACCCACGCCAGCTGATGGCCTGGCTGGGGGTGACGCCCTCCGAACACTCGTCGGGCGAGAAGCGCCGCCAGGGCAGCATCACCAAGAACGGCAACAGCTATGCGCGAAAGCTGCTCGTCGAAGCGGCCTGGAGCTACCAGCACCCGGCCCGCGTGAGCCGCGAGATCCAGTGCCGGCACGAGGGCATCCCCAAGCCCATTGTCGATCGAGCCTGGGACGCGCAGGTGCGCCTGTGTGGGCGCTATCGGAGGCTCGTCGCACGCGGCAAGGAGAAGAACATTGCCGTGGTCGCGATCGCCCGCGAACTGGCGGGGTTCATCTGGGACATCAGCCAGCTCGCGATGTCGCTGGCCATGCCACGCGAGGTGCCGACAGCATGACACTCACGTGGCAACCCCACAACGACTGGAGGACGAGCTTCCTGAAGGCGGCGTAGCCCGGCACACGAGTAATCCGCGGGCTATGCTAGGCAACGGATCTCATCCGACTTGCGCGGTTAGATAGCGGCAGACTCATTGGGCGGACCACTGTAATGCGGTACCCAACCCGCGGATATCAGCGTGATACACCGTCGAGATTTACTGCTACGCCGCCCTCAGGAAACTCAAACAACATGTCTTTAGAGAAAGTGAAAAACCGATCGCCTATTGCTACGGGGAGTCATATCAGCATAGCCATCACCACACCGCTACACAGCACCCACTTTAGTTTGGACATGATCGATCCCTTCCGAAAAGTTACCAGGTTTTCCTGCGACGCACTGCAGTGTCGGCAGGCAAGCATTGCCCACACTTTCACTGCGCGCGCCTTGTCACCAAGCACCTTCCACGCCACGTGGGCCGCAAACGGTCGCGCCCAACGGGGCAGGCACAATGACGCATTGGCGGGAAATTGCGTCGCGCACTTTCGGCGGCTATCAAACAATGATGTTGGATTCTTTACAAATCGCGCATGTTTAGACCGCCGCACGGAACCGGCGACTGTGATAGAGCGAATTTGTCGTTGCCGCCAAATGTCGGCCACCGGACAAACGCCGAGCGGCCACAAGCGTGAAGGCGAGGTTCTGTCGCCGCATCTGGTGCAAATAGATGGCGTGTGCGCGATATCGCTAATAGATATGGATACCTTATCGATTGAAAAGGACAGCATCCCAGATAGAGAAAGCAGTGATGTCCTCAAGCGCGAGAGCGGATAGGTCGAACTGTCCCTTGCGAATGCGAGGGCGCTGTCACGTTGACGAAGTGGCCGGGTAAGATGTGTTGATGAAGAAGACCAATTCGCTTTATCACGGCCACCGGTTTCCGGCGGCGGTCATGAGCCACGCGGTTCGGTGGTATTTCCGGTTCCACCTGAGCCTGCGCGACATAGAGGAGTTGCTGTTCGAGCGCGGTGTGGTCGTGAGCTACGAGACCATCCGTCGCTGGTGCGACAAATTCGGCGCGAGCTTTGCCCGTCGTGCCAAAGCGGTGCGGCGCAAGCTGGGTAGCACCTGGCATCTCGATGAGATGTTCGTGACGCTGCGCGGTGAACCCTATCTGCTGTGGCGGGCAGTCGATGAACATGGGGCCGAACTGGACATCCTGCTGCAGAAGCGGCGCGACAAGGTAGCGGCCAAACGGGCTCTGTCGCGTTAAGGAGTTACTGTAAAATCAAGGCATGAAGAATTCGCCCGAAGAGCCAGTGGAGAAGGAACGAATTTTGCAAAAGACGTTGTCGCCTGGCGTTGCGAAGGTTCTGAAGCGCCTGCATCTTCCAGTGGGCGTGATTTTGTTGTGCGTGCGGGGGTACGTGGCGTACTCGCTGAGTCTGCGCAACCTCGAAATGATGATGGAACGCGGAATCGAGGTCGACCACTCAAGCGTGCATCGCTGGGTCATCAAGCTCGTGCCGTTATTCGAAAAGGCGAGCGCACCGCTGTAGAACAGGCGCCGCGCAAGCCACTGCCTGAACATCTTCCGCGCGAGATCCGAACGCACTTGCCCGAATCTGCCGGGAGGTACGCGGAGTGTGGCGGCGAGATGAAGCCGCTGGGCGAAGACGTCGCCGAACAGCTTGAGTACGTGCCGGCCAGCTTCCAGGTCATCCGTCATGTGCGCCCGAAGTTTGCGTGCGTGTGTTGCGACCACATCGCTCAGGCGCCTGCACCGAGTCGTCCCATCGAACGCGGTCTCGCCGGCCCAGGGCTGCTGGCACACGTGCTCGTCTCGTGTCCCGAGCGCAGTTTTATCCAAAGCTCGAGGTTTGCAGTCCTCGCCTACAGGTAGTAGCGTTTGTACAAATATGTGCATTGACGCCGCAACTATCTGTTTGCTGGTGCAGACTCGTTGGCAGCGCAAAACTCAACGGCATCGATTCTGAAGCATATCTGCGTTACGTGCTCGCACGCATCGCCGACCATGCAATCAACCGCATCGACGAACTCGCACCGTGGGTCGTCGCCGGTCAGATCCGCACCGCAGTCTGAAGATCACGACCTCCAGTCAAGACGTTGCTGATGCCCTTGCAATTACCCACTTCTTTTTAGCGCAAGCTCATAGCCGATCTGGATGTCCGTCAGGCGTCGCATCCCGCGCCACATTACGGTATTGCACGGCGGAGGGTCGTTGGCGCGCGCAAGGTAACCACCGAGCGGAGCGAGGGCTCTGGTGCAAATAGCGCGGGGGCGAATCGGTTAAGGTGTCGGACTAAACGAATTGAGAACCGACGATGAGCAAGTTGAAGAGTCTGGATGAACTGTTCGCAGGCCGTCACTTTGACCGCGATGTGATCATTCTGTGTGTTCGCTGGTACCTGCGCTACAAGCTTAGCTTGCGCGATCTGGTCGAAATGATGGCGGAACGGGGTCTGGCGCTGGCCCACACGACGCGCTGGGTGCGGCGCTTTGCGCCGGAGTTCGTCAAACGGTGGAATCGCTTCGGCAGGCCCACCGGCCAGTCCTGGCGTGTTGACGAGACTTATCTCAAGCTGCGCGGAAAGTGGGTCTATCTTTATCGGGCGGTGGATCGGGTGGGCCAGACGGTTGACTTCATGCTCCGTGCAAAGCGCGACGTGGAGGCGGCAAAAGCCTTTTTCAGGAAGGCGATCAAACATCAGGGCCAGCCACCGAAGACCATCACGCTTGACGGCTATGCAGCCTCGCACCGCGCCGTGCGCGAGATGAAGGCCGATGGCTTGCTGCCTGAGGACACGAAGATCCGATCCTCGAAATATCTCAATAATCGGGTCGAGCAGGACCACCGCAGCATCAAGTCCCGGACGAAAGTCATGCTCGGCTTCAAACGTTTCAGGAACGCAGCGATCACGCTCTCGGGTATTGAGTTGGTACATCGTATTCGCAAGGGCCAGTTCGGCCTCGCGAAGCTCGGCCTCAAAGATACCACTGCGCCCGCAGTCTGGGAGGCCGTCCTGTCTGCTTCATGAGGTGTCCTTTACAGACCGCCTATTTGCACCAGAGCCGTCGGTCGCGACCAAGGGCGACCCGGACGTGTTCGACACGATGCTGGTCGCGAAGCTGACTGCGGACCTGCGCTAGCAGGCGGGGCAGCTCGGGTCACGCTTCACCAGCGCGCTCGCGATGCACAGTACGCTGACGGACGACGAGCTGCTCGCGATCGAACTCTCGCGCGGCCGCATCGAACAGCTACGCGCGCTGATCGATCTGCGCATGCTCGACCATCCGGCTGTGACGGCGGAAGCCTTCGCGCGCTACTTCGGCGACGGCGAGCGCTACGTCTCGACGGTTCGCGAACTGGCGACCCACCCGGGCGGCGCGCACGTTTCGACCGGCCGGTTCGCCGAACAGTACGTGCCGACGATGCCGTCGATCACGCAGTTGCGCGACGTGCTGCTCGCGGAAACCCAGGGCAATCTGCGCTCGGCGATGCTGGCGCTGGCGGGCGCGATCGTTGCGGTCGTGGTGTTGCTGGGTGTGCTCGCGTGGCTGATCCTGATGTTCCGCCGCGAGGTGGTGCGGCCATTCGCGCTGGCGGCCCGCGTGATCCGCGTGATCCGCGCGATCGCGAAGGGCGATCTGGCGGTCGAGATTCCGTCTTCGCATCGCCACGAGGAAATCGGCGAACTGTTTGAAGCGACGCACGTGCTGCGGCAATACAGCGTCGAGCGTGCGCAGCTCGAGACCGAGCGCGGGCAACTGATCCGCGAGCTCGCGACGATGGCCGATACCGATCCGCTGACGCGGTTGTTGAACCGCCGCGCGTTCGAGCGCCGGGCGCGCGCGCTACTCGACGACACCGGCGGCGCCTCGCCGCGCGTCGCGCTGCTAATGTTCGACGTCGACCACTTCAAGCGCATCAACGATTCTTACGGACACGGCACGGGCGACCAGGCGCTGCGCGTGATCGCGGAACTATGCCGCACCACGGTGCGGCAGTCCGACGTCGTCGCGCGTGTTGGTGGTGAGGAGTTCGCGGTGCTGGTGGCGCTCGACGACGCGCAGTTCCCGGTTGCGGCCGCGCTTGCCGAGCGGCTGCGGCAGCGGATCGGCGAAGCCGTCGTGATTGCGGATTCGGGCCAGACCTGTCGGATCACGGCGAGCTTCGGCATCGCGTTTGCGGCGCCGGGCGACGGGCACGATCTCACGCACCTCTTCAGGCGTGCCGATCATATGCTCTACAAGGCGAAACTCGCGGGCCGCGACTGCGTGATCGCGGATGTCTATCCCGCGCAAGGCGGGCCGTCCACGACGGCGATGACCGAGTAGGGCGCTGCGCCGGCGTTCACCGCTGCGCCTGCTGGGTGTCTTCCGTGCAGGGACGATGCAGCGCAGTCATCGCGCGGCAAACGTTGATCATCCGCGCGTGCCATCTCGTCGCGCCGCTCGTCTGTTCGAGAACGGTATCGATGTTTCGATAAAGGTAATCCACGCCTGCTAACTTGACAGTGCCGCCACAACCCCTCGTCCTCTCGGGAGCCGCCTCTACCGCGAACGCAAGGTCATGCTCGTTGGCGAACCCATGCTTCTTACGGCTCACGCCAAATTCGCTTCGCGCCAGACAAAAACTTTGATCAGAGTAAAGTTCTGAAAGCGCTCAACGTGCATTGCGACTACTCATCCGACTAAGCGACATCGCGCGACCACGCGACACATCCGGCATAACCGCTCAGGGCGCGAAGCCAAACTGCGTCGAGTTTCGCAATCAAGTCGCGATTGCATACGCTCTCCTCGCTAACTACGATACTTGGCTCGTGCTGCCTGTCTCCAAGTACAGAAAACCATGTCATGCCCCTTCCGATGCCGACGCCAAGTGTCTTCAACACCGCTTCCTTTGCTGTCCATACGTCATAAAACGCGTCGGTTCGCCTGTACATCGGCAAAGCGGTCACTTGTGCCTCGTCGCGCGGCGCAAATACCGCTGATGCGAGCTTCCTCCAGTTGATGTCCTTGCGAGCAAATTCGATATCGACACCCACCCTCCGTCGCCGGCCAATTGCGATCAGAGCATACTGCTCCGAATGCGAAACGTTAAAGTCGAGTTGTCCACCGGACCCGCCTTGCATCGACCTATCGAGACGGGGCCGTCCGCCGGTGTCTTGCTCGAAACGCAATTCACTGGCCTCCGAATCTGTTCGTTCCGCGAGCAACTGACGTAGCACGACGCGCGTCACCGCACAACGCAGCGCATCGTCGCGGCGTCGGAAGCGCGCGACCTTCGCACGCTCGTCGTCCGAGAGCGGAGCGAATGCGGGACTGTCGAGCATGACGCGAAAATCGAAGCTGACGCAAAATATTTCAATATCTGCTGGGGACGCACGCGGTGGAGCGAGCTTGTGCACATTGAAAGCCGAAGTTGCAGGGAGGATCATCAATTCACTCCGTGAGTGACGGTAACAGGCAGTTCCTGTACGATTATGCCGCGCGAGAAACAGAGGTGCTCAAGTCCGAGCCGGACTGCTCCGAATGGATGTTACTGGCCATTTCATCGAATGTGTGTCGGTTTTCAGTCGGAAAAATGGGCGTGCTTTTCCTGAAACAGGTTGTGGATCACGTGCGTTCGTCTGGAGCAACTCGGCCGATGAAATTCTGTCGAGTTACGAACGGTTTTGCGCACGGGTTTAAACGATAGCGAGATGAACGCCATGAACATGACACACTAGCGATTGACGACGCCGTCCTCGCGCCTGATCTTTTCGCTGCAGCACCGGAATCCGAGGTGTGCACTCGGGGCCCCCATGCATCTTTGCGGATGCGCTCGTGCACATGCTGCTCGAACTCAAGCAGGTCTTTCTTTCGCCGCCGCGGGCACTGCAAGGCTTCCCCAGAGTCTGCGCAAACTTGCTTTCCCGAGCCTGCCCGTGCCGAACTACACGACGGTGAGGCACACGGACGCTGAAGGTCGCGCTGCCGGCACAACGCCCAAAGACACCTTGCACGTCGTGCTTGACAGTACCGGACAGAACGTCTATGGCGAAGGCGAGTGGAAGGTGCGCAAGCATCGCGGGTCCACGCGTCGCACCTGGCGATGGACGCGAGCACCGGACAGATCTGCGCTCCACTGAGGACTCGTCAGGACGAGGGCGATAGCGAAGTGTTGCCTGATTTGCTCGAACAGATTCCCGCTGACGTGGCAATCGACACCATCGGTGGCGACGGTGCCTAGGACACCAAGGCGTGCCATGCGCGGGTTGCGGCGCGCGGAGCTGCCCCGTCGATTCCGTCGCCTGAGAGCGCGACCCCTTGCCGGAGAACATGCCTGGCGCGCCCGGCGCAATGCAGCCATCGATGCGACAGCAGAAAGCAGCAGACTTGAGTGGAAGCTCGCAAGTGGCTACCACCGTCGCTCGCTGGCTGAGGCTCTGGTGTACCGACTCAAGCCCCTCACGGAGTTCTTGCCTGTGGGCTCGCGAGATTGGTTCCCAAGCAACCGAAGTCTCGATTCGTGCGGGCGTGCTCAACCGCATGGCGACACTCGCCCGCCCGCAGTCCGTTCGAATTGCCTGAGATCGAAAACATGGGGATCACTTCGTCCTTACGTTCGATTTATGCAACAACGCCCATCCGCATCGTCGGCAAAAGAGAGCCTCACTTGATTCGCAAACTGTTCAAGGAAAAGCGCGTTCGGTATGCCGCGTAGCCAACTGCGCACTATTTGATGCACTCGTCAGTAAGTTCGTCGCTCTGATCGGCACTCGTCGCGGCAATCCGTGATGTTGCATATCCAACATTGTCGGGTATGCAACACAGCCAATTCCACAAACGATACTTCGCGGAAGATCCCGCAAGCGTTTTGGAGGGTGAGTGCCCATCAATCATCCCGATCAGCAATGTGCTGGGAGATATCTCTCCGGTGTGTCGTGGCGTTGGCTCAACTATTGCATCTGCTGTCGGGGGAAAATTGAAGCGGGAGGTAAGCTAGCCAGTTAGCCTGTTATCCAATCCAAGTGCAATGAACCATTCGACGATCATTCCACGGATACTTGGGATGTCGTCCGACCGAGGCAGCTGTTTTAGTATAGGGTCGGTTAGTTCAAGCACTTAGAGACGGTTTCATAAAGACTGTTGAGCTCGCTGAAGGGTGTTCCAGCAGATCAGGCAACAGCCGAGTTTGAGAAGCGCATCGTGAATGTCGGCGCGACGTTCGAAGCGAATACGTAGACGGCGGAAATTGTGCAACCAGGCATGTGTACGTTCGACGACCCAACGGATCTTTCCAAGGCCACTGCGGTGGGGGTGGCCGCGTCGCGCGATGCTGGTGGGAATACTGCGCTCGTGAAGAATGCGTCGGTATTTGTCGTGGTCGTAACCCCGGTCGGCGTAGACGCGGCCGGGACGGCTCAAAGGCCGCCCACGCACGCCGCCAATCGGTACGATGGCCTCAATCAGCGGAACAAGTTGGGTGACGTCGTTACGATTTGCGCCAGTCAGGATTGCCGCGATCGGTGTTCCGTGGGCGTCGGTGGCGAGGTGGTGCTTGGATCCTGGTCGCGCTCGATCAGTGGGATTCGGGCCAGTTTTTCGCCCGCCCCAACTGCGCGAATCGACGATGAGTCGACGACCATGCGCGAGAAGTCGATCTTGTCGACCGCCCTCAACTTCGCCAGGAGCACTAGTACGACTGTGTTAACAAATTACCCGGTTTCCCGACCGCAGCACGGACACCGCTCAAAGCGGGCAAGTAGCGCGGCCGCAAGCTCCAATCGCAAGGTCGTGATGGAATCTGCCACATGTCGCTGCCTACGCAGGGGCACCGCGGGGCCGGAAGCCTTCGGGTAAGGAAGACACTTCGCCGAGTAACCGATGAGCTGGGGGGTTTTTTTGAACCACCAGGCGTTCAGTGACGAGAAAGCCACAAGCCGCTATGCACAGCGTCGCGTGGTGATGAAAGCCGCGCCAACTGCGTCCCTCGAAATGTCCCAAACCGAGTTGCTGCTTGAGTTCCTGATAATCGCGCTCGATACGCCAGCGCAGTTTTGCAAGCCGTACCAGTTCCCTGATTGGGGTGTCGGCCGACAATGTACTCAGGAAGTACTTGGTCGGCTCGACTTCTCCCGTGGGCCATTCAATGAGCAACCACTGCTCATCGGTGGCCTCAGTTCGCCGGGTTGCTCGAGAGGCGCAATGTATCCGTATGGCCGCAAAACGCGACGACAAGGCGCGATTGGTGCCTTCCCGCCATGTCACGGTGCGATATCGACGCGACGGCAATTGCATGGCCAACTCCTTCGCTTGCAGCGGTGGCTGACCTTCGAATTGGACACCGACCGCGCCGGTTACCCCCACTACGTATGTGAAGCCCATCGCCGTGAGTTGCTCGCGGAACTCAGTGCTCGCCCCGTACCCGGCGTCGGCCAGAACCAGTTCCGGCAGCGATTCCACTTCGCCGAGATTCTCAAGCAATTGCAAGGCAAGCATCGGCTTGGTGACGAACTCCAGCGGCTCAGGCACTTTGGCCTGCTTACGCCGTTGCAGGTCGTCTGCCCAGCTTTGCGGCAAATACAGTTGGTAGCACACCGGCAGACTGAAGTGATCATTGGCAAGCGAGACGCTAACTGCGACCTGGCAGTTGTCTTGCTTACCCAATTGGCCGCAGTATTGCCGAGCGACCCCGACCGAGTGCGTCCCTTTCTTCGGAAAGCCTGTGTCGTCAATAATGAGCGCCTCAGGCGAACCCGCGCGTCGGCGAACTCGCTCAAGTACGTAACGGCACACCGTATCAAGCACCGCTCGGTCCGACCATGGTGCATCGGCCACAAAGTGATGAAGACGCTGGTGTTCCGAACGTACCCGGTCCGGCGACAAATGCGCCGCCATGGGCTCGACGCTCTTACGCTTGACCGGCAGCATCAACCCAGTGCAGTAGCCACGAAACGGCTCGACACGATCAGCGTGTCCAAGAGACTGAGCCATCAGGGACACGTACTCCTCGAACCGCTTCGTGGAGAGTTCCATCGCACTCCTCATAAAACGCTTGAAGATGCGTGAATAATATCTTATTTTTTAACACAGTCGTACTAGGGTCTGTTTACATTCGGTGAAATGTGTTTACATCTTGTCTTTTGCACGAGCAGGCCAAGATGATTCGAACGTTATTGAGCGACGAAGTATGGACACGAATCGAATCCGTCTTGCCGGGCAAGGAGGGCGATCCAGAGCGAACAGCGAGCGACAATCGTTGGTTTGTCGAAGCTGTCCTCTGGATCGGACGGACCGGCTGCCCGTGGCGCGATTTGCCCAAGGCGTTCGGCCGATGGCATACGGTGTACATGCGATTCTCCAGGTGGCGTCGCAAGGGTGTGTGGGAACGCGTGATCCACGCCGTGGCCGACGAAACCGAGATCAAGCATGTGTTGATCGATTCGACTATCGTGCGCGCACACCAGCATTCGGCCGGAGCTCGAAAAAAAACGCTCCGCAAGCGCTCGGTCGCTCGCGAGGTGGACTGACCACCAAGTTGCACCTGGCCGTCGATAACGCCGGACGCCCACTGCGGTTGATTGCTACCGAGGGACAGGTTTCCGATATTTCGTGCGCTAATGAACTGGTTGAGCATTTGCGCACCTGTGCGGTCATCGCTGACAAGGGCTACGACTCGAACGCCTTTGTGGAGAGTATCCGCACTACGCGTGCGAAGGCCGTAATCCCGCCGCGTTCGAACCGGAAGACCAAGCGTCGCTATAGCCGCGTACTGTATCGGACGCGGAACATAGTCGAACGCTTTTTCAGTCGTATCAAACATTTTCGTCGTGTCGCCACTCGCTACGACAAGCTCGCAGGGAACTATCTAGCTTTCGCATCGCTTGCCTGTGCCTTTGGACCGCTGGTGAGAATGTGAACAGGACCTAGGTGCAATCGATCCCATACACCGGCTTGCTGCCAATCGCGTAGCCTGCGCCAACAACTGACGCCGGAGCCGCACCCCATCTCCGCTGGCAAATCTCGCCAGCGGATACCGGTCTTCAGCACGAACAAGATGCCGGTCAGCGCAGCCCGATCCGGTACCGGTTTGCGGCCCGGATGCTTGAAGCGCCGTGGCTTCGCTGGTGGTAGCAGGGGCTCGATCAGTGACCACAGTTCGTCGTCGATGATTGGTTTGCCCATCTCCTCGATCCTGTTGATACGACGATCGGAGGTTAACAGGTTGCGTTACGGGTTAATAGCCCCCATGAACTCTTTTTGAAACCGCCTCCTAGGCGAGTGAGTGAGATTTAAATGAAAACACTATTGGCAGTGGACTACTTTTGTGATGTGGCACGGCGTTATCCGCAACATATGGCAGCAAGGCATGGCAGCGAGTCGGTAACTTATCGGGAGCTTGATGAGCAGTCCAATCGCATCGCAATGGCGCTGACCGAGCGCTGTGGCGGCGAGGCGCCCGTCATCGGCGTGCTGATGGAGCGAGGAATTGATTTATTGGCTGCGATGCTTGCCATTTTTAAGATTCGCGGTACCTATATGCCGCTTGATCGCCAGTATCCAGTGGAACGTTTGGATTACATGCTGGAGAAGAGCAACTGCTGCCTACTGCTGACAGCCCGTAACTGCTACGAGCAGGCGGCGCATCTGCAGGCAACCAAACCGGAACTAGTGCTTCTTGATATTGAAGAAGCGCAAGAATCTCGCGCAGCCTTTGTCGGGCCCAGAGGCAAAGGCAGTGATCTTGCCTACATCATTTTTACTTCGGGTACCACCGGCCGTCCAAAGGGCGTAATGATTGAACAGCGGAGCTTGATCAATCACCTGCACGCTAAAGTCCGCGATCTGGAGATCAGTAAAACTGACCAGGTGGCGCAGACTGCATCGCACTGTTTTGACATTTCTCTGTGGCAGTTTATGGCAGCGCTGCAAGTGGGGGCGTGCACGCGGATCATTAATAGAGACGTTGTATGCGATCCGTCGCGGCTGCTGCTTGAATTGCGCGAATGCCAAGTATCGGTCATTCAATTTGTGCCTTCGCTACTACGCTCGTTTGTGGGCGAAGTCGAATTGATCGATGCACGCGCGCTGCCGGCGCTGCGCAGGATTTCCACCGTCGGGGAAGCATTGCCGCCCGACGTCTGCCGACGCTGGCTGGCGATGTACCCGTCTATTCCCATCCTTAACCATTATGGACCAACTGAATGTGCCGACGGTGTCACGCATACACTGATCTCTAACTCTCCGACGGAAGGTCAGGCATTTATGCCAATCGGGAAACCGATAGACAATCTGCAAATCTATGTGGTCAGGCCAGATGCTGCGGCGCTGACGCTTGTTGCGTCAGGTGACGTAGGCGAACTTTGTGTAGCCGGCGTTGGCCTTGCGCGTGGTTACATTAACGACGACGCGCGTACCGAGCAGGCTTTTGTGGCTAACCCTTTCAGCGATAAGCGCGGATATGATCGATTATACAAGACTGGTGATCTCGCGAGGCTGCGTGAGGATGGCTTACTGGAGTGTCTCGGAAGAGCAGATCGCCAGGTCAAGCTGCGTGGTTACCGTATTGAGCTAAACGAAGTGGAAGGTTTGTTGGGGCTACATGCGGCAGTCGAGGCCGCGGCCGTAGTGGTGCATTACCCCGCTGACAATCGGGTGAAACTGACGGCAAGGGAAACACTGACTAGTCTAGGGGAAGCGGAAAGACTTCCGCGCCTCGTGGCCTTCGTCAAGCTTCGAGAGGAGGTTACACGGAGCGCTTTACGCGAACACATGTCGCGTCAGTTGCCTGACTACATGCTGCCTGATCTCTTCTTCGAGATGGCGACATTACCATTAAACGCCAATGGCAAACTTGATTACAAGCAATTGCCTTCCCCGGAAAGTTTGCGTCCTTTTTCCGATGTGAAATATCTGGAGCCCGCTGACGGTGTTCAGGTTCGGTTGTGCAGGCTGTTAGCCGAGATACTGCATCTAGACCGGCTGGGGCGAAACGACAACTTTTTGCTGATGGGCGGTGACTCGCTGCGCGCCATGCTTGCGATCAACCGTATTCGGAGCGAATTCGCCCGCGAAGTTTCGGTGGTTGACCTGTACCATTGCTCAATAGATGAATTAACCGAACTTCTGGCCGAGAAAGAGGATGGGAATGAGTCGATTTCCGCCATTGTCGCCAGTCGCCGTGATGAGGGCGGAGAGGCTCCGGCCAGCCACATTCAAAAACACTTATGGTTTTTGTGGAAGCTTGACCCAACAGCATCCAACTATACCTTGCAAACGGCGCTCGAATGCTGCGGAGAGCTTGATCGAGATCGCTTTAGTCGGGCGTGGGATGCGGTGGTGCAGTACTTCGACACACTGCGCATCCGATTCGTCGAAAAGAGCGGCAATCCATATTTGACCTTCGATTCACCGCCGAAGGGTAGTTTGCGCTTTATAGACCTTTGCGGCGACCATCCTGCCCTCAGGTTGGCTGAACTGAAGGCGAGCGAGTTTCTACCGTCCTTTGATCTCGCCGGAGGCGCACTGTATCGCGCACTACTAGTACGAGAGACACCAGAGCGGCATGTTGTCATATTTACCACGCATGAAATCATTATGGACGCGTGGTCGCTTTCGGTGATGGTGCGCAAACTGCGTGAATTTTACAAGGCGGGAGTCAATTCAGAGGACGGTCTCAAAGCCGAAATTTCGTTCGCGGATTTCGCGAAATGGGAGTCTGAGCAGTTTCGATCGGACTGCTGGGCGCGACAGCGCTCGTACTGGGCACAACAGCTGTCGGGTGAGGTGCCGGTGCTGACCCTGCCTTCCGATAAGCCTCGTCCGAGGCGGATGCGTTACACCGGTAAGTCATACGCTATACAAATTCCGGCTCTCGCGGCGTCCCGACTTCGCGAACTTGCGGCGGACAATCGCACCACGCTTTTCAGCGTGTTACTGACGACTTTTTACGTTTTATTGAGAGAGTACAGCGGACAGGACGATATCATCGTCGGCACTCCGAATGTAGTGCGCAAACAGTCAGGTACGGAAAAGCTGCTGGGGTTCTTCCTAAACATGTTGCCGCTAAGGGCGAAGATGGATCTTGACAAGTCATTCATCGAACATCTGGCCACGACGCAGCAAACTGTCATCGGTGCTGAATTCAACGCGGCATATCCATTCAGTCGGATGTTGGAAACAGTTGACGTGGTACGTGGAAGCAATTTTTCCCCCGTATTCCAGGCGATGTTCAACATGTATTCGGAGAAGGCAGAGCTAATTTCTGAGGGGCAGGACGATGTGTCAATTGTCGCACGCGAATTGGAGAACGGTTATACCAAGTACGATCTCACTCTTTACTGTCAGGAAGAGGGGGACGGCATCTATCTGCAGATGTCCTATTGCACTGAGCTGTTCTCCGACGAGCTCGTTTCAAGAATGCTGCTCAACCTGCGGCAAATTATTCAGGTGATCATTTCGGCGCCCGCGGCGCCGCTGGCAGAGCTGGATCTGCGGCACCCAGCTGAAAAGGATTTTCTTAAGCGTTACAACGGAGGACGGCTGGCTTATACAGGCGCTAGTACGCTACGCGAAATGTTCGAAGCGCGTGCCAAAATGTCGCCAATGGACACTGCTTATTTCTGGGAGCGCGGCCGCATTTCGTATGCTGAGTTGGATGGTGCAGCCAACCGTTTTGCTAACAGACTCGTAGCCGCCGGTGTTGGTGCCGGCGACAGGGTGTTGCTTGGCATTGACCGCGGCGTAAACGCGTTGATCGTTCTTCTAGCTGCGATCAAGCTGCACGCAACCTACTCGGTGATCGGGGCAAATTATCCGATAAGCCGCATACTTGAGATTGCCAAAGATGTCGCTCCCAATGCCTTCGTTGCCACGCCGTTGCAGCGAGAAGCATTTCGTGACAGAGGGCTGGTTTTACTGCCGTCGGAGGAAGTTGCATGCGGCAATGAGGAAACAGATGCCGCCCCTTCGCCATCTTGCTCGCATGAAGTGCTGCAGATCGTCTACACATCTGGCTCTACGGGAAAACCGAAGGGCGTTGTGGTTCCCGCTACAGCATGCATAAATCGCTTGCACTGGATGTGGGGGCAATTCCCATTTCAGGCAGGTGATGTCTGCGTAGTGCAGAAGTCGGCGGCGCTGGTTGCTAGTCAATGGGAAATCTTCGGGCCACTCTTACAAGGCGTTCCTAGTTTGCTGCTGAGTCAGCAAGAACTGCAAGATCCATCTCTGCTGCTATTGCAGCTAGATCGTTACCGGGTAACGCATCTGCTGTGCTCGCCACCGTTGATCACCGGCATTTTGACGGCACAATTGACAGATGGACGGTCGGTTTCAGATTTGCGGTTGGTCACCTCAAGCGCTGAGGTGTTGCCACCGGAGTTGGCTCGGCGCTTTCTCGAGGCGTTCCCGCAGGCCCGTTTGTTCAACTTCTACGGCTCCTCCGAGTGTAGTTCGAACGCCGCTTGGGGAGAGGTGTGCGAAGTGGGCGCTGATGAACGGACTGTCCCGATCGGTAAGCCGGTGGCCAATGTCGGCATAGCCGTCGTAGATGACAAGTTGCGGCCGGTGGTTCAAGGTGCGATGGGGGAGATCCTGGTGACGGGTGACTGCCTGGCGAGTGGCTACCATGACAGCAGGGAGTTGACAGTCGAGCGATTTGTTGATAATCCGGTGCCAGAGTTACAGCCTCTCGGAACTGTGGCTTATCGCACTGGCGATTTGGGGCGCCACCGTGACGACGGCCGCCTGGAGTTCCTCGGAAGGCGTGACAACCAAATCAAGATCCATGGCTTGCGTGTTGAACTGGATGAGATTTCTCACGTCTTGAGAAAATGTCCTGGGGTCGAGGAGGCCGCGGTGCATTTGCACCGCGCTGCGGATGGCGAGCCGCTGTTGACTGCCTACGTGGTGGGCACTGAGGCGAAGCTGCCGTCGACAGACGATGGGTTCAGGCAAATGCTCCGTCATTCGCTGTTGCCCCATAGTATTCCCCGTACATTTGTTCGCTTGCGGGCTTTGCCTAAGCTGCCGGGCGGTAAACTGGACCGTTCCCGCTTGCCGTTGCCACGGCAAACCGCGGTGGGCGTACTCGCGCCGCTGGTCACCACGACCGAGCATGCACTGGCCGGGGTTTGGCAGGAAGTGCTTGGTATGTCGACGATTGGTGCGGACGCGCATTTCTTCTCACTGGGTGGTACCTCTATGCTGAGCGTGCGCTGTGTGGCGCAGGCGGCCAGGATGGACATCCGCTTTTCTGTCAGCGAGTTGTACGATTATCCAGTGTTACGTGAACTGGCTGGGCTGATCGATGCCCGCTCCGGCGAACTGGTGCACCACGATGGGGAAATCGACGGTGGAGTGGAAGTAACGCCTACGATACGCTTCATGAATCGGCGCATGGGTTTAGACGAGCATTTCAACATGTGCGCGATCTGGCAGGACGATAGCTGCCGTTTGGATCCGGCCATATTAGAGTCCGCTATCGTCAGGTTGGCGAAAGACTACCCACTGTTGCGCACCAGGATCTCTCGAGATGGCGATGATCTACGCTTCCATACCGGAGTCGGAGCGTTGCATCTGGAGCGAGTTGCATTGGGCTCCTATTCAGAGCTCGGTGATTGCACGCGAGAGGTATCTGGTATCGCTGAGAAAGCACAATATGCATTCCGGTTCGATGGTCGTACCTGGATGTCGCGTTTCCAATTGATCGAGGCGGAGGTCGGTGGGCGGCCGCACAGTTGGATTTTTATCATAATTCATCATTTCCTGGTCGACGGCTATGGGTTCCGGCTCCTGCTGGACGAAGTAGAACGCTACTATCTGGCTATAGAGCATGGCCAAGCGCCGGTTCCCGCATTCAGTGGCCGCGCGCAGTTAAATCGATGGGTGAAGGCGCTGCGCGAACATGTGAGCGGTTCGTTGGACAGCAACGTTGCTTATTGGCGAAGTCGGCCATGGGAACTGCTGCGTGAGGATGGTGCAACAGTCCTCGAGGTTGAGCCAGTCGATAGTGGCGCTGATGCCAGCCGCCGCTTGTTCGAGATGCTACATACTGGGCAGATGCACAGTGACGCTGCTTTCGAGACGTTGTGCGCGCGCAAGGGGATTCGCTATCTGGACCTGGATGCGGAATCGACAAAGATTCTGCTTGATCTGCATCCGGACCGGCACGGCTTTGACGCGTTCGACGTCATCCTATGCGCCTTGGCGGAGGTGGCAGGACAGGGCAACCAGCGACGAGGGCTGTTTCTGGACAGCATGGACATGCTGCGCACGCCTATCCTGCCGGGTCAGGATCTGTCGACGGTTATGGGCTTTACCGCGGAGCTTGTCCCGCTGGCCATCGTTAGTGAGGGGCGACTCAGTGTGGCGGAACGTCTGAAAGCGGTGCGTCGTCAGCGCAATTCGGCACGGATCCACGGCATTGGGCTACGGGCGGCCGCGTATCTGCTGCCGGACGATCAGGCGAAGGCGCTGGTGGATTTCGACTGGCCGCGTGTTGTCGTCAACTATCGCGCTGTGTTAGATAATCTTCGTACGCGCATGCTGCTCGGCCTTGCTCAACCGACCATCTGGACGGGTGATGGGATGGGGCCCAACCATCATCACACGTTGCGGTTATATATCGATAATGTGGACGGTAAACTTCGTATCCAGATGCATTGTGCGTTGCATTGCTTTTCCGCAGAGGAGGCGAACATGCTGGGACGTCAGTTGCTGCATTGTCTCGCGGCTTATGCCGGATGCCTCAGGGACAATCAGGAAGATGTGGACGCAGCAAGGTTGAAGGACGGGGCCACAGTATGAACACGCCAGCAATCGCGGCATCACGGATGCAGTCAATGGCCCACGATCGACTGTTGCCACTGATCCTGCGGCTGGCTCTTCCGTCCGTCATTGGCGTCACTGTCAGTGCCGCTTATCAGTTTCTCAACGCCTATTTCGTGGGGCGGCTCGGAACAGCAGCACTCGCGGCGATGGCATTGTCGTTCCCGTTTGCAATGTGCATCACGGCAATAGGCCAGATCTTCGGTGCAGGGGCCGCGTCGTTGATTGCTCGAAGCCTGGGACGTGCCGACGATCACTCTGCCAACGATTATGCATCGCACGCGTTATGGTTGGCGATGGTAATTGCTGGCATTGCGGCTATCGCGGGCTGGCTGGCGGCTCCAAGTTTGCTGGCATGGCTACGCGCTGGACCATCGACTTTGCCACTGGCGGTGGCTTATCTTCATTGGCTGCTGCTGGGCTATGTGGCAGTGGTATTCAATATGGTCTGTGGTTTCATCGTGAGAGCGGATGGCAATACCGTGCTCAGCATGACGACCCAAGTTTCATCCTTCGCAATGAACGCGGCACTCGACCCGGTGATGATTTTCTGGTTGGGGCTGGGCATCGAAGGGGCTGGCATCGCAACATTTCTGGCCCAGTTGTGCGGCTTAACCTTGTATTGGCGACATTTCGCGGGCAGGCACGGCGCCATCGTCTTATCATGGCCATCGGTGGGGCGCTGCTGGTGCCGGCTGGCGAGCATCGCCCGCATCGGCATTCCGCCAGCGCTCAATACTCTGCTCGCGGTAGCGGCCATGTCCATGCTCAATGGGTTCGCTGCTCGCTACGGTGAGGCATCGGTGGCGGCGATAGGTTTGGCCAGCCGCTTGGCGATGCTGGCGGTACTTCCGCTGTATGGACTGTGCAGCGGGGCGCAGTCGGTTGTTGGGTTTAATGTCGGCGCAGGTAACTGGACACGGGTGGCGCGAGTGGTTCGGACTATGGTCGCCGTCGCCCTAACGTTCGCCGGAGTCTATGCCGGCTGGGTCGTGTGGCAAGCTAGAACCATCATTGGCTGGTTTGCGCACGAGTCGGCGACGATAGAGATTGGTAGCCGCGCGATCGTACTGTTCCATTGTGCGTTGCCGGTGTTAGGGGTGCAACAGGTGTGCCTGCTTTTCATGCAGGCCAAGGGCGACGCAATCTGGGCAACGCTTGTAGCGGTACTGCGGCATGGCGTGTTTCTGATGCCCTTGATGGCCTTGCTGCAGCAGGCATTTGGGCAAGACGGCTTGTTGTTCTCGGTAGCGGCTGCCGATATGGCAGCGGGTCTTATCGCTATTGTTATTCTATACAGTGAAATGCGGCAGATCGACAAGATCTCCCGGCTCTGTCAGGTTAATGGAATGGGGGCGGTAGAATGACGTAATGAAGAAGACAAAACCGCTTTATCAGGATCTGTCGCAATATGGCGGTCTGCTATGCTGACGGGTGAGGTTCCCTCGGTTTTTCGCCTTCCAGAGGCCTCTGGTTATGCAGCCGCATCCTTGGTCTGCTGAGCTTTCATCCAGTCTTGCAGGAACTGAACCGGTGACACGAAGCCGAGCGACGAATGACGACGACTGCGGTTATAAAACACCTCGATGTATTCGAACAGGTCCGCCATCGCTTCCTGATGTGTACGGTATCGCGTAGCATGCACCCGTTCGTTCTTCAGACTGTTGAAGAAGCTCTCCGTCGGGGCAGTGTCCCAACAATTTCCCTTGCGGCTCATCGAGCAGCGCATGTCGTATTGCACCAGCTTGCGCTGGAAGTCGTCGCTGGCATATTGGCTACCCCTGTCCGAGTGATGCAGCGCGCCGGGCTCGGGCCGGCGTCGGAACCATGCCATCGTCAGCGCGTCGGTCACGATGTCAGCCGTCATGCGCGGCTTAATCGACCAACCGACGACCTCCCGGTTGAACGGTTCTGTTGCAGTAACGGTGTCGGGACGAGAAATGTCGATATGATAAGTATTGCTTATGACACAAGGGAGTAAAACTGCTGGGAAGCAGACGACGGGTATTTGCCCGCACATTTCATCTGTCCTTTCCTGATCATGTGCATTACCTCGATGCCGCCGAGAATGACCCTCGCACGGTGGAAGTTCTTGAATCCCAGCATCGGCCGGGTCCGGCGTTTGATAGCCCGATGGTCCTGTTCGACAATGTTGTTCAGGTACTTGATCTGACGGACCTTGATCGGCGTCTCGCAATCGGCATTCACCGCATCCAGTGCGGCCAGATTGGAGCCGCTTTTGTCGATGGTCACGGTCTCTGGCGTACCATTATGGGCGATCGCCTTTTCAAAGAACCGCCGGGCAGCGACCTTGTCCCGCCTGGCCCTGAGCAGGAAGTCGACCGTGTCGCCCGCCTTGTCCACTGCCCGGTAAAGATATTTCCACTCGCCTTTGATCTTGATATAGCTCTCGTCCATTCGCCAGCTTTTCCCAACCGGACGCTTGTGCTTGCGGAAGCTCCTTTCGAAGAGCGGCAGCAGTTTGATGACCCAGCGGTACACCGTCGAATGATCCACCGCGATACCACGCTCGTCCATCATTTCCGCAAGATTGCGCAAACTCAGCGAATAGGCCACGTACCATCGCACGCACAGCAAAATCACTTCAAGCGGGTAGTGAAGGCGCTTCAGGACCTTGGCCAGGCCCGGCGCGAGTGTGGTTCGCGGTGTCTTCGTCTTCTTCATCGCACAGCTCAAAAATTCGCTACCCAATTTTAACGTGGGCCCTACTGCAACAGAACCGTCCACTTTGCAGCCCTTAGCAAAAGTGCATAACACCTTCTAAGCTCGCGATTTGAATGAGGCGTGAGTCCGCGGATTTCATAGTGGCCCGCAGCGAAGCCGAAGCTGCACAGAGAGGCCGGATGTAGACGTGCAGCCCATTCCATTCGTCAAGACCTCGAACACCTGGCGCAAACGGGGGCGTTCATGTATGCATAAATTAAATGATCGCGCTTTTATTTGATTTGTAATCCTATTCGTTATATCACAGAAGCCGATCGGCTTCAGAGCTCGCGGAGTGTGAGGGCTGCACTCATCGGCGTTAAAGCCAGCACGTATGACAATGAGCCCGCGCTAGGCGTAAGTAGTCGTGAAAACGCGATTGCGTCAGCCGCTAGGACGGACGGCGCGGGCCAGGTTCAACATTGCTGTCGAGATACTGAATATTATCTAAATCCGGACATTTCGGACGGAAGGATCAGGTGCTGAACGTTTATCGAGGCCCGGTTTCCGAACGGATCACCTCTCTGGCAAGGTTGACCTTCCTTAGGTCTTAGGCCGGGCGGGGGCTAACGTTCGCGGCGACGTTACTCATTTTCAATCGTCCGCACTTGGTTGGGCGAGCGCTTCACTTACACGTTCGAATAGTTCGGGCCGCCGCCGCCTTCGGGCGTAACCCACACGATGTTCTGCGTCGGATCCTTGATGTCGCAGGTCTTGCAGTGTACGCAGTTCTGCGCGTTGATCTGCAGGCGGTCGCTGCCGTCGTCGTTCTTCATGAACTCGTACACCGCAGCCGGGCAGAAGCGCGCTTCGGGGCCCGCGTAGGTGCGCAGGTTCACGTTCACGGGCACGCTCGCGTCCTTGAGCGTCAAGTGCGCGGGCTGATTCTCTTCGTGGTTCGTGTTCGAGATGAACACCGAAGACAGACGATCAAACGTGAGCTTGCCATCCGGCTTCGGATACTCGATCGGCTTGCACTGCGAAGCGGGCTTGAGCATCTCGTGGTCGCGATGCTGGTGATGCAGCGTCCACGGCACGTTGCCGCCCAGCAGCTTCTGCTCGATGCCCACCATCAGCGTGCCCAGGTACAGGCCCTTGCTCATCCACTGCTTGAAGTTGCGCGCCCTGTACAGCTCCGTGTAAAGCCACGACTGCTTGAACGCTTCCGGGTAAGCCGCGAGCTCATCGCTCTGGCGGCCTGCCTGCACGGCTTCGAACGCCGCATCGGCTGCCAGCATGCCGGTCTTGATCGCCGCGTGGCTGCCCTTGATACGCAAGGCGTTCAAAAAGCCCGCATCGTCGCCCACGAGCGCGCCGCCCGGGAACACGAGCTTGGGCAGCGACGTCAGGCCGCCGGCGGTGATCGCGCGCGCGCCGTACGACACGCGCTTACCGCCTTCCAGATACTTGCGGATTTCCGGGTGTGTCTTGTAGCGCTGGAATTCCTCGAACGGCGAGAGATACGGGTTCTGGTACGCCAGACCCACGACAAAGCCCACCATCACCTGGTTGTTGTCGATGTGGTACAGGAACGAGCCGCCGTAGGTGTCCGATTCGAGCGGCCAGCCGGCGGTGTGGATCACGAGGCCCGGCTGGTGCTTCGAAGGATCGATTTCCCACAGTTCCTTGATGCCGATGCCGTAGACCTGCGGATCCGAATCCTTGCCCAGCTTGAACTTCTCGTTGAGCTGGCGGCCGAGATGCCCGCGGCAGCCTTCGCAGAACAGCGTGTACTTCGCGTGCAGCTCCATGCCGAGCTGGAAGTTCTCGGTAGGCTCGCCGTCCTTGCCGACACCCATGTTGCCGGTCGCGACGCCCTTGACCGACCCATCGTCGTTGTAGAGCACTTCGGCGGCCGGAAAGCCCGGGAAGATTTCCACGCCCAGCGCCTCGGCCTGCTGGCCCAGCCAGCGCGTGACGTTGGCGAGGCTGATGACGTAGTTGCCGTGGTTCTTGAAGTTGTCGGGCAGCGCCCAGTTCGGCACAGCCTTAGCCCCCGTTTCGGAAAGAAAAAGGAACTTGTCCTCGGTCACGGGCACGTTCAGCGGCGCGCTTTGCTCCTTCCAGTCCGGAATCAGCTCGTTCAAGGCACGCGGATCCATGACCGCGCCCGAGAGGATATGCGCCCCGATCTCCGAGCCTTTCTCCAGCACGCAAACGCCGACTTCAGCGCCTTTTTCGGCTGCGAGCTGCTTCAGGCGGATCGCGGCAGACAGCCCGGCGGGGCCGCCGCCGACGATCACCACGTCGTATTCCATCGACTCGCGTGGACCGTATTGCGCAATCAATGCCTCGCTCGGATGTGTCATCGGCTCGCCCCCACCGGTTCGGCCGTGACGGCCTCGATCGCAATCGACGCCAGTTGCGCGCCAGGCCCCGAAGGGCGCAGCGCGAGCTCTTCAGGCCGCCCGCTGATCCAGAGCGCATTGAGCGGCGGCAGCGTCACACCGCGCAACAACGCGCTTTCCACGTTCCATTGTCCCGCGAGGCTCACCAGCAGATGCGTGGCGGCCGGCGTCACGTGCAGCGAATGCGCGGCGACGCTCACGCGCGCGCGAAATGCACCGCGCTTGCACATCACGTTGAGAACGTTCACGGGCCGTGCGGGCAGGTTCACCCACACGTGCAGGTCGCCCGAAAAGTGCACCGGCTGGCCGGCGCGCGCGAGCAACTGGCCGTCCTGCGAATGCAGGTCGATTGCGTTGTCGCCGACGGGCAGCAGCGTGCGGTCGTAGCCCGCGAACTGCGAGAACTTCGCCGGGCCGTCGAGCGTGGCGATGCTCACGCGCCACGCCGCGGCGCCGTGCTGCTCCGGACCGCGCGCAAGGGTGCGCGTCGTGCCGCCGCCGTTGGCCCAGGGCTCGGGCGACACGCGCATGCAGTCGATGAAGCGCACGGCGCAGGTTTCCGCGGCGCTTGAGTCAGCTGACGGAGCAGGCATGCGTGCGTTCATACGCTCGTCCCCGCACCCTGCACGTGAGATTCTATCGCGCCGACCACGTCGAACAGGTCGCCAACCAGCCCCACGTCGGCCACCGAGAAGATCGGCGCGTCCGGGTCCTTGTTCACGGCGACAATGAACTTAGAGTCCTTCATACCGGCAAGGTGCTGGATCGCGCCCGAGATGCCGAACGCCACATACACGTCGGGCGCGACGCTGCGACCGGTCTGGCCGACCTGAGCGGCATTCGGCGCATAGCCGGCATCCACGGCGGCGCGCGAGGCGCCGAGCGCGGCGCCCAGCGTGTCGGCAAGCTGGCCGAGGCGCGCCATGTTCTCCTGTGAGGCGAGGCCGCGGCCGCCTGCAACCACGACGCGCGCATTGCCCAAATCTTGCCCGCTTTGTTCGGCGGCGCGACGCTCGACGAGCCGCGTGGCCGCGAACGGAGAAATCGGTGCGAGCGCAACGATATCCGCTGCGCCGCCTTCCGCTGCCACGGGCGCGAACGACGAGGGTCGCACGCTGGCATACGTGCGCGCCGTGGCGCTCGTCACCGTCGCGATCACGCTGCCCGCATAGAGCCCGCGTACGAACTGCGTGCGCTCGCGAATGGCGATCACGTCGGCGATGAATGCGGCCTCGGAGTGCGCTGCCGCGCGCGGCAGCGCCGCACGGCTGGAGGCGCGATGCGCCGCGAGCACCGTCGAATAGTCTCCCGTGAGGGCGAGCAATTGCGCCGCGACGGTTTCGGGCGCGAGCGCATCGGCTGCGCCAGCGGAGGCGACCAGCACGCGTTCGACGCTGCTCACACGCGCCGCCGCTGCCGCGCTGGACGAATCGAATACGAGCAGGTCGACGGGCTGCCCCAGTTGCAGCGCCGCGCCTATCACGCGCAACGTGACATCGGAAATCGATTCCACGTCGGCATCGGCCAGAACCAGCGTTCTCATAGTCAAACCCCCACGGTTTCGAATACGCGTCGATCTGCGAGCGCTGCGAGCAGCGCTCCGACGTCGTCCACCTTCACACCAGGCTCGCGCACGGGCGGATCGTTCAGCTTCAGCACGTGGCTGCGGGCGCCCGACACGCCGCCGAGCGCGGCTGCCTCGCGCGTGGCGAGCGGCTTCTGCTTCGCCTTGACGATGCTGGGCAGCGTCACGCGGCGCGGTTCGGCCAGGCGCAAATCGGCGCTGACCACGGCGGAGCCGTCGAGCTGCCACATCGCCGTGCCCGCGTCATCGCCGCAGCTCGTGCGCCAGCCGCCGTCGATGGCGTCGAGCGCGCTCGCGTTGAGCGCCTGCGGCCAGCCAAGGAGTGCTGCGAGCATGGCGGCCACGCCGCCCACGTCGCCATCGATCGCCTGCTTGCCGCACAGCACGAGACCGTATTCGGTTTCCTTCATGTACGCGGCCACAAGCCGCGCGACGGCGAGCGAATCGAGCGTGGCCGCGCCCGTATCGATCAGCACGGCATCATCGGCGCCCATGGCGAGCGCGGTGCGCAGCACGTCCTGGTGCGCGGGCAGGCCGCAGGTCAGCACGGTGACGTGCGAGGCCACACCGGCTTCCTTCAGTTGCAGCGCTTTTTCGAGCGCGCATTCGTCGAAGGGATTGAGCGACATCTTGAGCCCCGCCGTTTCGATCGAGCCGGCGGCGCTCACGCGCACGCGCACGTTCGGATCGACCACGCGCTTGACGGGCACCAGAATGCGGATAGTCATCAGTTTTCTCCTGTTTGCATGCGAAAGCACATCGCTCGATGGCATTACGACACCGCGCCCAGACCGTACTTGCCGGTCAGCAGCGCGCCGCTTGCAAAGCGTTCGAGTGCGTACGGTTCGAGGGAGACGTCGGTGGACAGTCCGAGCGCGTGCTGCGCGAGCAGCTTGCCGATGCCCGGCGAGAGCTTGAAGCCGTGGCCCGAGAAGCCGAAGCCCACCGTGAGGCCTTCCACATCGGTGACATTGCCGAGCACGGGGTTCCAGTCGGGCGTGACGTCGTACACGCCGGTCCACGAAGAGGCGAGGCCTGCCGTTTCATAGGCGGGGAAGTGTTCGGCCACCTGCGCGCCGACTTCCGCCACATAGTCGAGCGAGATATCGCCCTGCTCGGTCTCGGGCGCGTTGAGCGTTTCGCCCACCACGCCTTCGGAGACCAGCATCTGGCTGCCGCCGTAGCTGCGGAAATAGAGCATGCCCGGCGAGCCGAGGTCCTTGAACGCGGGCATGGCAAACGTGTAGGGCGCGGCTTCGCATTCGAGCGCGAGCACGGTGTGGCGCTCGGGCTTGACCGGCAGCGGCACGCCGATCCACTCGGCGAGTTCGGGCGTCCAGATGTTCTGTGTGCTGATGAGCGTGCCGCAGCCAAAGCGACCGGCCGACGTTTGCACGCCCACCACGCGGCGGCCTTCGCGCACGATGCCGGTCACGCGCACGCCTTCCATGATCTTTACGCCGCGCCGGCGCGCGGAGCGTGCGAAGCTGGTCGCGACGAGATAGGCGTCGGCGAAACCAGCTTCGGGCTCGAAGCCAATCAGCGCGGCACCGTCGAAGGTCGCAATGGGCAGGCGCGCTTGCGCCGCCTGGCGGTCGAGCAGTTGCACTTCGATGCCCATGTCCTGCTGCGCGCGCAGCGAGGCGGCCAGCGGGTCGAGCTTGTCACCTTCGGGCGCGCTGATCATGTAGCCGCATTTGACGAGGCCACACGAGGCTTCGTCGTCGCTGAGATAGTCGGCGAAATTGTTGAACGCCCACCAGGAGGCGCGCGCGAGTTCGACGTTCTGGCGCACCGAGTAATGCGTGCGCAGCAGCCCGGAGGACTGCGAGGTGGTGCCCGCACCGATCGTGCCCTGATCGAGCATGAGAACGCTTTTCGCGCCGAGAGCAGCGAGATGGTGGGCGACCGACGTGCCGATCACGCCGGCGCCGATCACGACATAGTCAAAGTGGCTCATGGGGCCCCCGTGGGTGAACGATGGGCAAATTCTGCGTCCCGGGTGCGCGCCATAATTTTGTATTAGGCAAACTTATGGTTCATCACCGCAATCGCTCATCCTCCGCGTGCTGGCCGTCCAGGGCCGCATCATGCGGAAGACGGCGCGGTGGCGTCATTTGCGCAGACATCCGCGGAGTAGCCCATGAGACGTACCCAGGCGCCTATCGACCTCAATGCCTTGCAGGCCTTTCTCGCGGTGTGCGAAACCGGGTCGATGACCGGCGCGGCCAAGCAGCTCGGCGTGAGCCAGAGCGCGGTGAGTCAGGCCATCGCAGCGCTCGAGCGCGACCAGCGGGTGGTCCTGTTCGATCGCGAGAGCCGGCCTCCACGCCCGAACGTCGCGGGCCGCGCGCTGCTCGAACTGGCGGGCTCGCTGCTCGAGCACGCGCAGATGGTCAGTGCGCGCATTGGCGACGCGTCGAACGCGGGCACCTTGCCGGTACGGCTTGGCTGCGTGGATTCGTTCGCGGCGACCGTGGGCCCGGAACTGATTCGCGCGGTGTCGGGCTCGGCGCGGCAGATCGCGTTGTGGTCCGGCTTGACCCCGGGCTTGAGCAAGCAGTTACACGATCGCGAGCTCGATCTCGCGGTCTGCACGCAGACGACGCTCAACGACGCGCGCATCGTCGAAGTGCCGCTGTTTTCGGAAGCATTCGTCGTGGTCGTTTCGCGCGCGTTGCTCGCGGAGCGCAGGAATATCGACTGGCGCACGCTCGCGCTCGAAATGCCGATGATCCGGTACACCCCGCGCTCGGTGATCGGGCAGCAGATCGAGCGCTATGCGCGGCACCTCGGCATCAACAGTCCGCGCCGCTATGAATTCGATGCGACCGATCCGCTCCTGAGCCTCGTCGCGGCCCGGCTCGGCTTCGCGATTTCCACGCCGTTGTGTCTCTGGCAGGCGCGCCATTATCTGCCGGAGATCGCCGTGTTGCCGCTGCCGGCTGGACGGCTGGGGCGTCGGGACTTCTTCCTGCTGCATCGGCAGGGTGAGTGGGACGCGTTCGCGCATGAAATCGTCGCGTTGACGCGGCGTGTCTTGGACGCCTCCATCAGGCCGGCACTGGCGCGTGCCTTGCCGCAGCTGCCCGAAGACGCGTTGATGTAGCTGGATCGAATTTCCTGTACGAGAGGAGTAAGAAGATGTCCGAACTATTTTCACTGGAGCGCGGTGATGCGCATCTGGTCGTATCGATTCCGCATCTGGGCACGCAGATTCCCGCAGCGCTGCGCCATCTCTATACCGAAGAAGCACTCACCGTTGCCGACACGGACTGGCATCTCGATCGTCTTTACGCCTTCGTGCGCGAGCTTGGCGCGACGGTGATCGGCGCGCGCGTCTCGCGCTATGTGATCGATCTGAACCGGCCGCCCAGCGACGAAAGCCTCTATCCGGGCCAGACGACGACGGGCCTGTGCCCCGGCGAAACGTTCCGCGGCGAACCCGTCTACAAGCCCGGCTGCGCACCCGACGCGGCGCAGCGGGCCACGCGCGTCGCGCAATACTGGCAGCCGTATCACGACGCGCTCGCGGCCGAGCTTGCGCGGCTGCGCGGGCGGCACGCGAACGTGCTGCTGTGGGAAGCGCATTCGATCGCGAGCGTGCTGCCACGGCTTTTCGACGACAAGCTACCCGACCTCAACCTGGGCACGCAGGACGGATGCACCTGCGCGGGTGCGGTGCAGCAGGCCGCTGTCGATGCGATGGCCGCGAGCCCGTACTCGTGGGTCGCGAACGGCCGTTTCAAGGGCGGCTACATCACGCGCAACTACGGCGCGCCGGAACGCGGCATTCATGCGGTTCAACTGGAGATGTGCCAGTCCACCTACATGAACGAGCGCGCGCCATTCGACTACGCGGCGGAACGTGCCGAAGCCATGCAGCCCACGCTTTCCCGCATGGTCGGAGCGGCGCTCGACGCGGTGCAGGCGCTCGCATCAACGTCCGCGCTTTCATAAGCAATTCTGATACTCGAACGTAAGCCCGCGTCCCGATTCAGTGCAGTGGCGCACAGCAGGCAGGAAAACCGCGCACCGTCAGCAGGCAAACAGCGCCGCGAGCGAATGAGGAAGGAGAGATGGAGAGGGCCCGCATGCGCGCCAGGTGTTTCTCAGCAGGAATTTTTGATTCATGTCGATAAACATGGCACGGACGTTGCATAAGAAGTAGCGCAGGCGAGATGGCAGGGCCCGCGCCTCAATCGGCAGTTCCCGGCGGATAGATGAAGATCGACAGGAACTGGATGGGCGTCTTGATGAGTCGCTCGGGGCCGTGAGGAATGTCGGCCTGGAAGGTGAGCGTGTCGCCGGGATGGAGGAGGTAGGTCTGCTGGCCGTGGCGGTATTCGATCACGCCCTTGAGCATGTGGATGAACTCCGTGCCCGGATGCTCGAAGGTCGGAAACCGCTCCGCTTCGTCTTCGAGAGTGATGAGGAAGGGCTCGAAGGCTTTGCGCGGGCCCTGGTCGTAGGCAAGCAGATGGTAGGTGTGGCCGCGTTTGGTGCCCTTGCGGACGACTTCCATGCCCGCGCCTTTCTTGACGAGCTGTGCGTCGCCTTGCGGAACGTCGAAGTTGCGAAAGAGCGTGGAGAGCGAGACGCCGAGGGCTTGTGCAATCCGGTGCAGAACGTCGAGTCCGGTTGAGGTCTGCGCGTTCTCGATCTTCGAGAGCATGCCGCGGCTGATGCCGGCCTGGTCGGCGACCTGGGCGATGGTCAGGTCGTGACGCTGGCGTAGTTCGCGGATCGTCGCGCCCAGGTAGCGTTCGAGTGGTGCTTTGCTGTCGTCCCCGGTTTGCATGTTCGGCCTCGGTTAAAAGCAGAAGCGTAGCAGGCGGGGCGCATACGTGCGCGCCGAATGTTTCATGGCAAGAAATAAAGTTGCATATCGAGAATTTTCGAAAAGGACAATGCGCGGGCGCGCCGACGCGATGTCGGGCGCACCGCTCTTTCAACCGCGGATGAGTTGCAAGGAGTGACGATGAATCTCAATGACGCAAAACTGCCGGTCAACGAGCTGGGAAGCGTGCCGCGCTTCGGCTCGGCCGACGACGCGCAGAGCTGGCTCAGTCAACAGGGCGTGAAATACGTGCTGGCGCAGTTCGTGGATATTCACGGCGTGGCGAAGGCCAAGTCGGTGCCCGTCTCGCATCTGAAGACCGTGCTCAAGGCCGGCGCCGGTTTCGCAGGCTTCGCGATCTGGGGCGTGGGCATCGAGCCGAACGGCCCGGACTTCATGGCCGTGGGCGAACTCTCGACGCTCACGCCGGTGCCGTGGCAGCCGGGCCTCGCGCGCATCGTCTGCGATGGACATGTCGAAGGCGAGCCGTGGGTCTACGACACGCGTGTGACGCTCAAGCGTCAGGTCGCGCGCGTCGCTGAACGCGGCTGGACGCTTTTCACGGGCCTCGAACCGGAATTCTCGCTGCTGCGCCGCTCGGCCTCGGGCACGCTCGAGCCATGCGACCCGAGCGATACGCTCGCCAAGCCGTGCTACGACTACAAGGGCCTGTCGCGCACGCGCGTGTTTCTCGAACGCCTGACCGACGCCATGCGCGCGGTCGGCATCGACGTCTATCAGATCGATCACGAAGACGCCAACGGCCAGTTCGAAATCAACTACACGTATGCCGATTGCCTGACCTCGTGCGATCACTACGTGTTCTTCAAGATGGCCGCCTCCGAAATCGCCAACGATCTCGGCATGATCTGCTCGTTCATGGCCAAGCCGTTCGCGAACCGGCCGGGCAACGGCATGCACATGCACGTTTCGATTGGCGACGGCAAGCGCAACCTCTTCGCCGACGCCGCCGATCCGCTTGGCATGGGACTCTCGAAGCTCGGCTACCAGTTCACCGCCGGCCTGCTCAAACATGCGTCCGCACTCACGGCGCTGTGCAATCCCACCGTGAACTCGTACAAGCGCCTCGTGGTGGGCCGCTCGCTCACTGGCGCGACATGGGCGCCCGCCTACGTGAGCTACGGCGACAACAACCGCTCGACCATGGTGCGTATGCCGGGCGAACGCATCGAACTGCGCCTGCCCGATGGCTCGTGCAATCCGTATCTCGCAACGGCGGCCGTGATCGCGGCGGGGCTCGACGGCATTGACAGTGAACTCGATCCGGGCGCGCCGGCGAACGAGAACCTCTACGCGTGGTCGCCCGCGAAGCTTGCGGAGCACGGCATCACGGTGCTGCCGCAGAACCTCGAACAGGCGCTCGACGCGCTCGAAGCGGACACGCTCATCTGCGAGGCGCTCGGTCCCGTTGCGCAGGAGTTCATCAAGCTCAAACGCATGGAATGGCTCGAATACATGCGCCACGTTTCGGACTGGGAACTGAAGAGCTACCTCGAATTTTTCTAAGGAGAAAACCTATGTGTGGAATCGTAGGCTTGCTGGTGAAGACGCCGGCGCTACGCGAGAAGCTCGGCGAACTGATGGTGCCGATGCTGATCGGCATGACCGAGCGCGGTCCCGATTCGGCGGGCCTGGCGGTCTTCGGCAAGGAAGTGGATGCGAGCCAGCGCAAGCTGAGCCTCTATTCAGGCTTTACGGAACAGGGCGCACAGTTCCCGTGGCAATCGCTGCTTGACAAGCTCAACCGCGCAATGGACGTGACCGCGCGCATCGATGCGAAGGCCAATCATGCCGTGCTCACGCTGCAAGGCAATGCGGACACCGTGAAGGCGTGGCTGGGCGAGCAGTATCCGAAGCTCTATCTGCTTTCCACTGGCCGCTCGATCGACCTCTACAAGGACATCGGCTCGCCCGCCGAAGTGGCGCAGCGCTACGACTTCACGAAGCTCAAGGGCTCGCACCTCGTGGGCCACACGCGCATGGCGACGGAATCGGCGGTCACGCCCGACCGCGCGCACCCGTTCACGGCGGGCGAGGACTTCTGCCTCGTACACAACGGCTCGCTCTCGAATCCGTATGGCGTTCGCCGCAAGCTGGAGCCGCTCGGCATCCACTTCGACACCGACAACGATACGGAAGCCGCGTGCCGTTTTCTCGAATGGCGTCTGCGTGAAGGCGATTCGCTGCCCGATGCGCTGCAAAAAGGCTTCGAGGAACTGGACGGTTTCTACACGTTCCTGATGGGTACGTCGAACGAACTTGCGCTGATTCGCGATCCGTTCGCCTGCAAGCCCGCTGTCGTGGCCGAAAACGACGACTACGTGGCGATCGCTTCCGAGTTTCGCTCGCTTGCGCATCTGCCCGACATTCGCAACGCGAAGGTATTCGAACCCGCACCCGAGGAGATGTACGTATGGAAGGCGTGATTTTTGATCTGGAAGGAAAGGGTGTGCGGGAACTGAACCAGTACCTGCATGGCGACGCCGCGGCACTCAACGGTCAGTGCGTGAGCGTGACCTCGCCCAACGGTGCCCACAACATTGCGGTGGGCGTGGACGCCAACGTACAGATCACCGTCGAAGGCCACGCGGGTTATTACGCGGGCGGCATGAACAAGCACGCGAGCATCGTGATCGAAGGCAGCGCCGGGACGGGCGTGGGCGAGAACATGATGAGCGGCAAGGTGCACGTGCGCGGCTTCGCCTCGAACGGCGCGGGCGCTTCGGCGCACGGTGGCCTGCTCGTGATCGGCGGCGACGCGGGCCTGCGCTGCGGCATCTCGCTCAAGGGCGGCAATATCGTCGTGGGCGGCTCAGTGGGCAGCTTCTCTGCGTTCATGGCGCAGGCGGGCCGCATGGTGATTTGCGGCGACGCGGGCGACGCGCTTGGCGATTCGCTCTACGAAGCCGTGCTCTACGTGAAGGGCAATGTGAAATCGCTTGGCGCCGACGCACAGTTCGAGCCGATGACAGACGCCGACATCACAGCCGTGCGCGAACTGCTCGAAGCGGCCGGGCTCGATCACGATCCGGTGCAGTTCCGCCGCATCGCTTCGGCCCGCACGCTCTATCACTGGAACGCCGACGCGGACCAGGAATACTGAACACACGATCGAGAAGGTCCCCATGGAAACCAAACCGGTTCATTTCGCGCGTCTGCAACAGGAAGAGTCCAGTACCTTCGACCGCAAGACCATCGACTACATTCACACCGCTGCGCAGCGCGGCCTCTATGAAATCCGCGGGCTCGGCTCGAAAAAGAGCGTGCCGCACTTTGACGACCTGTTATTCCTCGGCGCTTCGCTTTCGCGCTATCCGCTCGAAGGCTATCGTGAGAAGTGCAGCTCGCAAACCGTGCTCGGCACGCGCTTTGCTAAGAAGCCGATCGTGCTCGACACGCCTGTCACGATTGCGGGCATGAGCTTCGGCGCGCTCTCCGCGAACGTGAAGGAAGCGCTGGGCCGCGCGGCCACGGCCGCCGGCACCTCGACGACCACGGGCGACGGCGGCATGACGCAGGAAGAGCGCCAGTCGTCGAAGACGCTCGTCTATCAATGTCTGCCTTCGCGCTACGGCTTCAATCCCGACGACGTGCGCCGCGCCGATGCCATCGAAGTCGTGATCGGGCAGGGCGCGAAGCCCGGCGGTGGCGGCATGCTGCTCGGCCAGAAGGTGAATCCGCGCGTGGCCTCGATGCGCACGCTGCCCGCGGGCGTCGACCAGCGCTCGGCGAGCCGCCACCCGGACTGGACCGGGCCAGACGATCTCGCCATCAAGATTCAGGAACTGCGCGAGATCACTGACTGGGAAAAACCCATCTATGTGAAGGTCGCGGCCACGCGCACCTTCAACGACGTGAAACTCGCCGTGCACGCGGGCGCCGACGTGGTCGTGATCGACGGCATGCAGGGCGGCACGGCAGCCACGCAGAGCTGCTTCATCGACAACGTGGGCATTCCGACGCTCGCAGCGGTGCGCCAGGCCGTGGATGCGCTCGAAGACCTCGACATGAAGGGCAAGGTGCAACTGATCGTCTCGGGCGGCATCCGCACGGGCGCGGACGTGGCGAAGGCGCTCGCACTTGGCGCGGACGCGGTGGCAATCGGCCAGGGCGTGCTGATGGCGCTGGGCTGCAACAGCGAATCGTACTTCCAGAACGGCGCGCTCCATTCGGCCGTGGCCGACTATGCGGCGCTGAACACCGCGCCGGGCTTCTGCCATCACTGCCACACGGGCAAATGCCCGGTCGGCGTGACGACGCAGGACGCCGTGCTCGAAAAGCGCCTGGAACCGGAAGAGGGCGCGCGCCGCGTGAAGAACTACCTCAAGACGCTCACGATGGAACTCACGACCATCGCGCGCGCGTGCGGCAAGCAGAACGTGCATCACCTGGAGCCGGAAGACCTCGTGGCGTTGACAGTCGAATCGGCGGCCATGGCGCGCGTGCCGCTCGCGGGCACGTCGTGGATTCCCGGTCTGAACATGCGTTGATCGATCAGCAGGCAAAGCAGGTTTTGCAGCAACGGGCGCGCCGGCGAAATGCGCAAGCGGGCGCCCGACAAGCCAGGCAGCGCAGGCCATGCACTTGTATCCCAACTCCATCCCACACGCGCGTCGGGGAGGCCGTGCCGCTTGTGCATGCCTCACGCGGCGCCTTTCTACAGGATCGTGCAATGAAAAGCTTGGGCAAACTACTCGCGGTGATCGGCGCGCTGGCGCTCTCGCTGCCCGCGCTGGCGCAAGGCGCCGCCGCGCCGGTGCCGAACAAGGGCGACACCGCATGGATGATCGTCGCGACGCTGCTCGTCGTCATGATGGCGGCGCCGGGCCTCGGTCTCTTTTACGGCGGCATGGTGCGCGCGAAGAACATGCTTTCCGTGCTGATGCAGACGCTTGTGATTTTCTGTCTGCTTGGTGTGTTGTGGGCCGTGTATGGCTACAGCGTTGCGTTCACCGAGGGCAATGCGTTTTTCGGCGGCTTCAGCAAGATGTTTCTCGCGGGCGTGACGCCCGACAGCACCGCCGCTACGTTCAGCAAGGGCGTGGTGATTCCCGAATTCATCTACGTCTCGTTCCAGCTCACGTTCGCGGCGATCACGCCTGCGCTCATCATTGGCGGCATTGCGGAGCGCGCAAAGTTTTCCGCCGTGCTGGCCTTTATGGTGCTGTGGTTCACGTTCTCGTATCTGCCGATTGCGCACATGGTCTGGTATTGGGCGGGACCCGATGCCTACACGAGCGCCGCAGCGGCTGAAAAGGCCAACGCAACGGCGGGCTTCCTGTTCCAGAAGGGCGCGCTCGACTTCGCCGGCGGCACTGTCGTGCATATCAATGCGGGCATTGCTGCGCTGGTGGGCGCGATCATGATCGGCAAGCGCGTGGGCTACGGGCGCGAGCACATGGCGCCGCACAGCCTCACGATGACGATGATCGGCGGCTCGCTGCTGTGGGTGGGCTGGTTCGGCTTCAACGTGGGTTCGAATCTCGAAGCGAACGGCGCGGCCGCGCTCGCCTTCGTCACCACGCTGCTCGCCACCTGCGCGGCGACTGTCTCGTGGACGGTCGTGGAATGGACGATAAAGGGCAAGCCGTCAATGCTTGGCGCAGTCTCCGGCGCCATTGCGGGGCTCGTGGTGATCACGCCCGCATGCGGCTTCGTTGGCCCGATGGGCGCGATCGTAATGGGCTTCATCGCCGGTGCACTCTGCTACTGGGGCGTGAACGGTCTCAAGCGCATGCTCGGCGTTGATGATTCGCTCGACGTGTTCGGCGTGCACTGCATCGGCGGCATTGCGGGCGCGTTGCTCACGGGTGTGTTTGCTTCGCCGAAGCTGGGCGGCACGGGCGTCTATGACTATGTGGCGAACAAGGTTGGCGACTATGACACGGCAAGCCAGATGATCTCGCAATGCTGGGGCGTGGGCACGTCACTGGTGTGGTCGGCGGCGGTGTCGTTCGTCGCGTTCAAGCTCGTCGATATGATAATCGGTTTGCGCGTCGATCAGGAGGGCGAGCGCGAAGGGCTTGACGTCAGTTCACACGGTGAGACGGCGTATCACGTCTGACGAGAGACGGAACTCGTTGCAGGCAACCGACGGGTTCGACAAATCTCGCGTCACGTTCGTCGCAGTTGCCAATTGAATACCACGTAGCAATTCAGGCCTGCGCCTACGGTCAAAAGCTTGCGCAGGCTGTTTTTCTCATTCAGATGCGCGAGCACCCACGGCTGAGCGTAGGGCGAGGCTTAACCGAGGGATAGCGGCGGTACGTTAGTGGATTTCTACGATCGTTCACGCCGAATCGTGTGTCGCCGTCCCCCCCCCCCCCGAAATCAAGCAAGGGAAACGACTTGGTCTTCGGGACGCAATGCCCGGGCAAAGCAATCGCGTTGATTCGAACATAGCGCGAAGCTTGTAGCTTTTGCTGTTCGGCAGCGAGGTCGGCGCGGATAGCACGGTACTGACCTTTTGGCTGGTCTGCTTCGGTGTCCGATGCCCGCAATTACTTAGAAAAACCACCTGCAAACGTTGGCGGACTCTTCTTCAGTCTGCTCAATTCGGGCAAGGTCGCGCGCAGCCACGGCGTGCCTGTCTGGCGCTGGGCAATCTCATGGTATTCCATAATATTGAAATGATTGTTACGCATAATAATATGGCATACCATAATCTCATAAAGTGCGATCTGCGGCCCAAGGCTTGACCGGTGGACTTTCATGAAGCTGGATGTGCGCAAGGTACTTGGAGGCTGTCCGCATTGCTTGAGTCGTCATATGGAGCATGAATCCCATGAAGTCTGAGTTCGCCCCGTGCGTGACGTCTCGCGGGTTCAGCGTGGTCAACCCGCGGGTACCCACTACAGCATTTGCGCGCCGCAATCGAACGCAGCGCGTGAAACCGTGGTGCTCATCCACGGCGTCGGCGTGAATCAGAGCGTGTGGGCGCCGCAGATCGATCCGTAATCCGAATTTTTTTCGTGCTGTCCACGACATGTTGGGCGGTTCGCCCTGGCTCGACAGCAGCGTCCGCATCGTGCCGCTTTCGCAGATTCCTTGGGACGAAGTGAGCGACGCCGCCGTGCGCTCGATGCTCGAACGCAAGCAGGACGCGTTCGGCATTTTCGTGGGCGACTGCTGAAGGCGAGTATCGAAACGATGCCATACACAAATCACAAGCGTGAAGCCCCCCGCGTTTTCACGCCGTTGGACTGACGCAGCGCCAACCACCTGTTTTCCTGGAGAAAGACATGAGCAGCAGAAGCATCCCGTTTCTCGCACCGTTGTTCGTTGCGTGCGCAGCGACACTCGCAGCCGCGCCGGCACTGGCCGCGGACCCCATCGTCTTCACGAGCTGGGGCGGCACCACGCAATCGTCGCAGCAGAAGGATTGGGCGCAGCCGTTCACGCAGGCGAGCGGGATCACCGTGCTGATGGACGGCCCGACCGACTACGGCAAGCTCAAGGCGATGGTCGACAGCGGCAACGTGAGCTGGGACGTCGTGGACGTGGAGGGCGACTTCGCCTATGCCGCGCAGAAGGCCGGGCTGATCGAGCCGATCGACTATTCGGTGGTGAAGAAGGACGAGCTGGACCCGCGCTTTGCGTCGCCGGACGCGGTGGGCAGCTTCTATTACTCGTTCGTGCTTGGCTACAACAAGGCGAAATACACCGCTGCGCAGCCACAAACGTGGGCGGATCTCTTCGACACCAAGCGCTTCCCCGGCAAGCGCACGTTCTACAAGTGGTCGGCGCCGGGCGTGCTCGAAATCGCGCTGCTCGCCGACGGCGTGGCGCCTGACAAGCTCTATCCGCTCGACCTCGACCGCGCGTTCAAGAAGCTCGACACGATCAAGAGCGACATCGTGTGGTGGAGCGGCGGCGCGCAGTCGCAGCAGCTGCTCGCTTCGGGCGAGGCGCCGATCGGCATGTTCTGGAACGGCCGCCTGCACGCGCTCGCGCAAACCGGC
Source organism: Paraburkholderia sp. JHI869 (assembly GCF_038900775.1). NCBI lineage: Bacteria > Pseudomonadati > Pseudomonadota > Betaproteobacteria > Burkholderiales > Burkholderiaceae > Paraburkholderia > Paraburkholderia sp. JHI869. The sequence goes on along the minus strand of NZ_JAYMSC010000031.1, from coordinate 61,711 downwards.
GTGCCCGTCGGCATTTCGTGGAACCAGAACCTCACCGCCGCCGACATGCTCGTGATCCCGAAGGGCGCGAAGCACCGCGACGCGGCGATGAAGTATCTCGCCGCGGCGACGAGCCCGCAGGCCCAGGCCAAATTCGCGGCCGATACGGGTTACGCGCCGATCAACGTGAAGTCGGCCGCGCTGATGTCGCCGGCCATGGCGAAGATGCTGCCCGATCAATACAAGGCATCGCAGATCAACCTCGACATGAAGTACTGGGCCGAGAACCGCGATGCGATTGCGAAGCGCTGGTACGCGTGGCAATCGAAGTAAGCATAGCCGGCTGAGACCGAAACACAACCAGCGGGCTGGCAATGCGGGCAAACCGAAGCCATTGGAAACGTTATGCCAAACGTATTGAGTACCGTCGCCCACCCGGCCGCGACGGCCACGCGCAAACAGCGCGACTGGCGCAGCATGCGGCTGCTGGCGCCCGCCATGCTGCTGCTCGTGATCTTCTTCCTGCTGCCGGTGCTCTCGCTGCTGCTGCGCAGCGTGCTGGAGCCGACACCTGGCCTGCACAACTACCAGCAGCTGCTCGGCTCGACCACGTATTTGCGCGTGTTCGGCAATACGTTTCTCGTGGCGACGGTCGTGACGCTCGCCACGCTGCTCGTGGGCTTTCCGATGGCGTGGCTGCTCGCCATCGCGCCGCGCAAGGTCAGCGCCGTGTTCTTCGCGATCCTGCTGCTGTCGATGTGGACCAACCTGCTCGCACGGACCTTCGCGTGGATGGTGTTGCTGCAGGAAACGGGACCGATCAACCGCATGCTGATGGCGATCGGCGTGATCCATGAGCCGCTCTCGCTCGTCAACAACCTCACGGGCGTGACGATCGGCATGACCTACATCATGCTGCCGTTTCTCGTGATGCCGCTGCACGCCACACTGCGCAGCATCGACCCTTCGACGCTGCGCGCCGCCGCCGTGTGCGGTGCGAGCCGCTGGCAGGCCTTCTGGCGCATTCTCGTGCCGCTCGCCATGCCGGGCATCGCCTCGGGCGCGCTCATGGTGTTCGTGATGGCGCTGGGCTACTTCGTCACGCCCGCGCTGCTGGGCGGCCCCTCGTACATGATGCTCGCGGAACTGATTGCACAGCTCGTGCAGGAACTCTTGAACTGGGGCCTCGCCGGCGCCGCCGCCTTCGTGCTGCTCGCCGTGACGCTCTCGCTCTACGCGCTGCAACTGCGCTTCACGCGCCATGCGCGCGCAAGTCTCGGAGGGCGCTGACATGTTGCTCGATTTCGATCGTCTGGGCGCGCTGCGCTGGATGTTGCTGGCCGTGGGCGGGGCCGTCGCGCTCTTTCTCCTGCTGCCGATTGTCTTTATCGTCGCGCTCTCGTTCGGCGACTCGCAGTGGCTCATCTTTCCGCCGCCGGGCTGGACGCTCGAGTGGTACCGGCAGCTCTTCACCGATCCGGGCTGGATCGACTCGCTGCTCACGAGCGCGAAGCTCGCCGTGATCGTCACGGTGCTCTCCGTCGCAATCGGCTTTCTCGCTTCGCTTGCGCTCGTACGCGGCAAGTTTCGCGGGCGCAGCGCGGTGCAGGCCTTCTTCATCACGCCGATGGTGCTGCCGGTCGTGGTGCTCGCCGTCGCGCTCTACGCGTTCGTTCTGCGCATCGGAATGAACGGCACGATGACGGGTTTCGTGATCGGCCACCTGATCATCGCCTTGCCGTTCTCGATCATCTCGATCAGCAATTCGCTCGTGAGCTTCGACACATCGCTGGAAGACGCGGCGCTCATTTGCGGCGCCTCGCCGTTCATGGTGAAGCTGAAGGTGACGTTGCCGGCCATCCGGCTCGGTCTCTACGCCGCGGCGATCTTTTCGTTCCTCGCTTCGTGGGACGAGGTGGTCGTGTCCATCTTCATGTCGAGCCCGACGCTGCAGACGCTGCCCGTGCGGATCTGGTCCACGCTGCGCCAGGATCTTACGCCTGTCGTTGCCGCGGCGTCTTCGCTGCTCGTCGCGTTGACAACGTTATTGATGCTGGCGGGCGCTGTCGTGCGCCGCGGCCGCTAATCGAGGTAAACAAGCCATGACTGCATTCCTGCAAATCCAGCGCCTGCGCAAGACCTACGACGACGTCGTCGCCATCGACCAGGTGTCGCTCGATGTGCGCAAGGGCGAATTCATGACCTTCCTCGGACCGTCGGGCTCGGGCAAGAGCACGACGCTCTATATCGTCGCGGGCTTCCAGGAGCCCACGGATGGGCGCGTGCTGCTCGACGGCAAGCCGCTGCTGGCGGTGGCGCCCAACAAGCGCAACATCGGCATGGTGTTCCAGCGCTATACGCTCTTTCCGCATCTCACGGTGGGCGAGAACGTGGCGTTCCCGCTGCGCGTGCGCCGCCGCCCCGAAGCCGAAGTCAAGGCGAAAGTGGAGAAGATGCTCAAGCTCGTGCATCTCTCCGAGTGCCGCGACCGCATGCCCGCACAGCTCTCGGGCGGGCAACAGCAACGCGTGGCCATTGCGCGCGCGCTGGCCTACGATCCGCCCGTGCTGCTGATGGACGAACCGCTCTCCGCGCTCGACAAGAAGCTGCGCGAGGAAATCCAGCTCGAACTACGCCGCATTCACCAGGAAACGGGCGTGACGATTCTCTACGTCACGCACGACCAGGAGGAAGCGCTGCGCCTGTCCGACCGCATCGCCGTGTTCAACAAAGGCCGCATCGAGCAAGTCGGCACGGGTGAGGAGCTTTACGCGAACCCGGCTTCGCGCTTTGTCGCGAGCTTCATCGGCAATTCGAATTTCCTGCCAGTGAAGGTCACGAGGAACAGCGAAGGCCGCATGAACGGCGTGTTCCCGAATGGCCATGAAATTGCCTCGGACGCCTTCAATCCGGCACTCACCGCCGGTGACGACGGCACGCTGATGATCCGCCCGGAGCAGATGCGCATCAGCTCGCTGCAAGGCGCAAATGGCACGACAGGTTTGCCCGTGACCGTACGCGACGTCACCTATCTCGGCGACGCCATGCACTATGCGGTGGCCACTCCCTGGCAGCAGGAGATTTCGATCCGCATGCCGGCGGCGCATCGCCACGACGGCGGCATCGTGATCGGCACGCAGGCGCTCGTCGACTGGGACGCGCGCGATGTGCGCCTGTTCGCGCAAGCTTGACGGTGGCTGTCATGAGTGACGCACTGCCATCGCTGCGGGTCGAACGCCCCACGGCCACGTTGCGGGAACTCGCACTCGAAAAAATGCGCACGGCCATTCTGGAGGCGCATTTTCATCCAGGCGAGCGGCTGGTCGAGCGCTCGCTCTGCGAGATTCTCGGCGTGAGCCGCACCGTGGTGCGGGAGGTTTTGCGGCATCTGGAAACGGAGGGTCTTGTCGACTCGATTCCGAACCAGGGGCCGATCGTTGCCGTACTCGATTCCGACACGGCGGCTGAGATCTACGAAATACGCGCGCTGCTCGAAGGCGAAGCCGCCATGGCGTGCGCACAGCATGCCGACGAGCGCACCGTCGCGGATCTCGCTGGCTTCATCGACCGGATTCAGGCGGCCTTCGAAGCGCAGGACCATCAGGCTGTCAGGGCGCTCACGACGGCCTTCTACGAGCGCATGTTCGTTGTCGGGCAAAAGCGCGTGGCGTGGGAAATCGTGCAGTCGTTGACGGCGCGTATCAACCGCTTGAGAGCGCTGACGATCGCTTCCGACGACCGCGGCCGCCGAGCCGTCGATAAAATGCACCGAATCCTCCGCGCCATCTAAGCTGGAAACGCGACCGGCGCACGAGAGGCTGCGATCGCGCGCGAACTGATGGCCCAGGCGCACGAGCATGCGTCGCGTCGTGGGGTCAGGGGGATAGCGCGGCTCACTTTTGCGGCTCGAGCAGGGCGTCGCATCCAACGTCGGTTTTTTCGGCCAAATGTAGTTAGTTTAACGAAAGAAAAGATTTTTTAACCATGAACGGAAGGGGAAGACGTGAAAGGTACTGACTTCAAGAAACTTGCAGTTTGCGCGCTGTTGGGGAGTTCGCTCACGGTTGCGAACGTATATGCACAGTCCTCGGTAACGCTCTACGGTGTGATCGATACTGGGATCGACTATGTCAACAACAGCGGCGGGCATTCGCTCTGGCGTATGCGAGATGGCACGTATGACGGCGTCTACGGCAGCCGCTGGGGGCTGAAAGGCACGGAAGATCTTGGCGGCGGCCTGAGCGCGCTATTCAAGCTCGAATCGGGCTTCAGCCTGGAGAATGGTCAAAGCCGCCAGGGTGGTCGGCTGTTCGGGCGTCAGGCCTATGTGGGGCTTTCGGATACGCGTTTTGGCACGCTCACGTTGGGCCGCCAGTACGACTCAGTGGTGGATTACCTGCAGCCGCTCACGGCACCGGGACAGCTCGGCGGCCCGCTGGTCCACGCAGGCGACATCGACAACACCGACAACTCGTTCCGAGTGGACAACGCGGTCAAGTACGCGAGCCCGAAGATCGGCGGCCTGACCTTCGGCGGCGTGTACTCCTTCACCAACACCAACGCGCCTGGGCGTGGCACGACTGGCCTGTGGAGCCTCGGCGCGAGTTACTCGCTCGGTTCCCTGACCATTGCCGGCGCGTACCTGTATGCAAAAGACCCCGCGCTGCTCCTGAGTGACGGCGACTATGTCGGTAACACCACCGGCGCGGATATCGGCGCGAGCGGCCCGTTCAGCTACGTCGGCAATCCACGTAACGAGCAGATATTCGGCGCGGGCGTGAACTACGCGATCGGCTCGGCGACGCTCGGGCTCGACTACACGAATACGAAGTTCAACGACGCCAACGGTACAGATAGCACGGTGATCTTCACCAACTACGAAGCGTGGGGCCGCTACAATATCACGCCATCGTGGTACGTTGGCGCGCAATACGTTTACACGCATGGCAGCATCGGCTACAGCCAAGAGGTTCCCATCTATCACCAGGTGGGGCTTACGACGTCGTACTCGATCTCAAAGCGCACGGCCCTCTATGCGATGGGCGTGTGGCAGAAGGCAGCCGGCGCGGCGACTTACGCCGACATTTTCGACGGCGCAGTGGGGTCGGCGTCGTCCAACAATCATCAGATCGCGGTGCGCGTGGGCATGTACCACCAGTTCTGATTGTTAGAGCGCTCCGCCGCGGCAACTCATGCGCAAGGGCGGTTTTCCGCCCGGATCGATCCTCGCATCGCTGGTGATGCTCAATTCGACCGCGCCATTAGGCTCGCTGCTTGGCGGCGCGGTGGTCGGCCGCGTAGGGGCGAAGTCCGTCGCCAGTGTACTTTATCTGCTTGCGGCAGTTCGCCTGTGCGCGCTGCCGTTTGCTCATGGCACTCTGCAAACATATCTACTCATGGGCACTGCCGGGGTGGGCGCCATCGGGAACACACTGCTGCGTGGCACGTATTTCAGTCGCTATTGTCCGCCCGTCAACCGGGCAGCGGGCATTGGCTGGGTGCGGGGAATCGGGCGCTTCGGCACAATTGCCGGGCTGTTGATCGGCGGCGCGCTAGCACAAGCGGGCGCACCACTGCTTTGGAATCTCTACGCATTTGCAAGCGCCGTCCTCGTAGCGGAGCTTGCCGTGCTCGCCGTTCTCAGTCGCGCATCAGGCCTTGAGTAATTACACACCGGTTGGGGCTATTTCAACCAATATGAATCTACTAAAAAATCTACCCATCGCGGGAAAAACCGGCGTTGCATTTGCATGCGCAATTTTTGCATTCGTCGTTAGTGCGTGCATCTGCCTCGCCAGTGTTCAGGCGATCGACCATAAACAGAAGGAATTCGAGGCATCGGAACAAACGCTCCTTCTCCTAAAGGACGGAACGTCCGACTATCTCAACATCATTTGGGCGGTACTGGCGAACAACCTGAACGGCAAACCCGGGCACACGGCGTGGATCGACCAGCACCGTGCTGATTTCGTCACGAGGCTGGCAGGCCTGCGAGCAATAGACGGCACGGCAGAGGCCACACAGCTGGCTAGCACATGTCAGCAGGAATATGACCGCTGGTTGAATACAGTCGTCGACCCGCTAGTGGACATGCGCAAGAAGGTGGACGCCTTCTCAGTTAATGTGGGCGATCTCTCGGCATTAACTGAGGGCTTCGGGTCGTACCTGGGTACCGACCGGCTCGTCGCCGCCGTCGACAAGCTGGACCGCTACGAAAGAGATCGCATGCTCGCAAGCGGCAAGGAGCTGGACGCGCTGCGTGCCAGAATTTACGTGACAATACTCGCGAGCACCGTAATTGCTGTCATTGCGTCCATTCTTGCTGCGACGTGGCTCTCGCGTACGGTTTCGCGTCCGCTGAAGGCGGCCGTTAATATGGCGACGCGCGTGGCGGAAGGCGATCTAACAGCCAATATCGAGGCGTCGTCGATGGATGAAACGGGGCGACTCATACGCGGCCTGAATGCCATGAATGAGAGCCTCGCGAAGATTGTAGGCGGCGTTCGGATCGGCACCGGTAGCATTGCGACGGCATCCAGCGAAATCGCGGCCGGAAATTTCGATCTTTCTTCGCGTACTGAACAGCAGGCGAGTTCACTTGAGGAAACGGCCGCCAACATGACGCAACTGGCCCACACCGTTCGACAAAGCGCCGACAACGCGCGGCAGGCGAACGCATTGGCGACGAGAGCATCCGGCATGGCGGAGGCCGCCAACGAGTCAGTCTCGAACATGGTGCAGACCATTCGCAACGTCAGCAATAGTTCGAAGCAAATCTCCGCGATCACCGCCGTGATCGAGGGCATCGCCTTTCAGACCAATATCCTCGCGCTCAATGCGGCAGTGGAGGCTGCGCGAGCGGGAGAACAGGGCCGAGGTTTTGCGGTGGTCGCGAGCGAAGTACGAGGCCTTGCACAGCGCTCAGCCACGGCTGCCAAGGAAATCAAGGAGCTTATCGTTTCGTCGGTGGAGGCGATCCAGGAAGGCTCGACGCAGGCAGATGCCGTTGGTGAGGCAATGGCTGAAGTCAAGATGGCGATCAAGCAGGTTGCCGGCATCGTCGGCGAAATAGCCGTGGCCTCCGACGAGCAAAGCCGCGGAATCGACGAAGTCGACCAAGCCGTGAATCAGATGGAACGGATTACGCAACAGAATGCGGCACTCGTGGAGCAAGCGGCCGCAGCGGCGCGTTCTCTCGAAGAGCAGTCAATGCATCTCAAGAACGCTGTAGCCGTATTTTCGCTCGGTGAACGGGATTCCGTGCGTGCAAACCACGATGACGCACATGCGCGGTCATGGAGACCAGTCGAGTTGCGGACTTGAGCAGATTCCGATGTTGGGCCCAAGATTAAGAAGAAGGAGCTTGGTGCGTCGGGAGGATACGGCGCATCTGAACATCAGACGGCACCAGCATATTTGAATGATATGAACGCCCCCACCTAGCCGCAGGCTTCGCGCGATCGGCTCGATGCTGGCAGCAAAAAGCCATCGATCTGAGATTCAGGCCGATCATACTGGTTCACTCAGCGAACCGAAGGGGATCTGTCATGACGCATACGATTGTGGGCGTGGACATTGCAAAAAACGTGATGCAGGTCCACTGGGTGGACCCGGACACCGGTGAGGTCGTGAACCGGTCGGTCAAGAGGGCGGCGTTTCTCCAGTACTTTGCGAATCGGCAGCCGTGCCTCGTCGGGATGGAATCATGCGGCGGATCACAGCATTGGGCCCGACGGTTGATTGAAATGGGGCATCAGGTCAAGTTGATGCCGGGGAAGTTCGTCAAGGCTTTCAACATCCGCAACAAGAACGATGCTGCCGACGCGCGTGCGATCTGGATGGCCGCCCAGGTGGACTGCAAGGCAGTTGCCGTAAAAACCGAAGCCCAGCAGGCCGTGCTTGCCCTGCATCGTATGCGTCAGCAACTCGTGAAGTTCCGCACGATGCAGATCAACAGTCTCCGCGGGCTGTTGAGCGAGTATGGTGAAGTGATGGGATGCGGTAGGGCAGCGCTCGACAAGGCAATACTCGAGATTCTGGACAGGTTGTCAGGACGCCTTCCCGCAATGTTGATCGATACGCTGGGAGAGCAATGGAGAGGTCTGGATGCGATCGACAAGCAGATCGGTCAGATCGAGCGGCGGCTTCGGGAGTGGATGAAGAACGATCATGCAGCCAAGGCAATCGCGGCAATCCCAGGCGTGGGGTTGCTCACCTCGACGGCTGCAGTAGCAACGATGGGGCACGCTGAAGCATTTAAATCCGGCCGCGAGTTTGCCGCATGGTTGGGTCTCGTGCCGGGACAGACCGGCTCCGGCGGGACCATCAGGTTACGAGGAATCAGTAAGCGCGGTGACACGTATCTCAGGACTTTGCTGGTACATGAAGCGCGCAGCATTATCTATAAGGCCAAAGAGCCAGGGCAATGGGTTGAGCAGTTGAAGCAACGGCGTCCGTTGAATGTAGTAATCGTCGCCTTGGCCAACAAGCTCGCTCGAATAATCTGGGCGGTTCTGGCGCATCAACAGCCATACCGTGTAAATCACGCGTGCACGAAACCGTCATGATTCGATCGAGGTGGCTGGTGGTTTCTCTCTAAGAGGGGTGGAACGTCAAAAGTTGCGGCGGCATTCGAGCGTAATGACAAATCGGGTAGGACCCGGGACTCACCAAGCCTGAATTTATGTATGAGCTACTTAAGCTCGCCATTTGAATGAGGCGTGAGTCTGCGGATTTCATAGTGGCCCGCAGCGAAGCTGAAGCTGCACAGAGAGGCCGGATGTAGACATGCAGCCCATCCCATTCGTCAAAACCTCGAACACCTGGCGCAAACGGGGGCGTTCATGTATACATAAATATAGTGATCGAAGTTTAGTTCGTAATCCTATATTTGTTGAGCTGAAGAGATATCGACTTGTGCAGCAGGCTGCTGCACAAATTCCGGATTCGGTCATGCCTTCCGGTTGCACGGTGACAATCGGCGCATGGCGGGGAAGGCTGCCTTGATCTCGTGCTCGAGCCGATCGATAACCTGCTGGCGTCGCAGCCCCGTATCTGCTGTCTGTCGAGAGATGTTGCGGTCGATTTTCCAGTACAGCGCGACCAGTTTGTGAGTATCGGCACTGCCGGTTCGATTCGATGGCGGTGCACAATGGGGCGGCCAAAGGTGGGAAGTGCACGCGTGCAAGTGCAAGCAAGAAACCGGAGAGGGGTGCGGAATGCGGCCTGGCCCGCATTTCAGGTCAGCGCCAGTTGCCGCCCGTCTCCGGCCAGGCGTACCTGGTAGCCCATCGCGCGGTATCCGGGGTAATCGTCCTTTTCGTGCAGAAAATGGCGCTAAGAGGACGTCGATCCGCCTGCGGCAGGGCTTTGCGGGTCGTTATGTTTGGCGCGATCGAAGCGTACTGCAAGCCATTGATTAATCGGGTCTTCTCAGTTTGAATCGCCAGAATGCGCACGAAAAGGACAATTACCCCGAGATCTACCTCTACACCATCGCGAACCTGCCGCTCGATGGCTGGGTGAAGAACGACAACGCCCACAACAAGCTGCTTGCGGAGTGGAAGATACGGGAGACGATCGCCGCCGGCATCATCTCGCAGGAGCAGATCGACATCCGGGCATGCCTGGCGCCGCGGCGCCTTCAGTTCGAGTTCGACGTCGAAGAGAAAGGCAGGCCGTCATATCTGGCGTGGTAACGCAACGGGGAGAGCTTCGGCTCTCCCTTTATGCCGTCTCGTTAACGATCGAAAAATATTCGAGACCTACATTACGTGACTGAGCTGCCGGACCTTCTCAGTTTCGGCTTATTCGCCACATGCAAATAACCTACCGATAGGTTATCATGGAGCTATGCCTACATTTCTGATTGTACTGGGTTACCGTGTCATGATTTACACGCACGATCATCGTCCGGCCCACGTTCACGTTTTGGGGCCAGATGGCCGATGTGTTTTCAATCTCAATTGTCCCAACGGCCCGCTCAGCTTGCGGGAGTCCGTAGGCCTGTCAGCAATGGTTCTTCGTCGCCTCGATCGCGAGATCACGCCGAAGATCCACGCGCTTTGTACCGAATGGAGGAAGATTCATGGCGCTGTCTAAGGAAGAAATTGCCGCTGCCCGCGAGGCCGGCAAGCGCCTCGGCCCCAAGATGGTCGATGCGCGTTACAGCCGCACGCACGCGAGCCTCGAAGTGCGCTATGAGCACGGTGTGAAGGTCGAGGTGCCAGTCAAGCTGATCCAGGAGTTCGCGCTCCTGGAGAAGTCGCCGAGCGTGGCCGACTACTCCGAGATTGAAATCTGGGGTGGTGGCTACGACCTGTTCTTCCCGCGAATCGAGATGGCCGTCAGCGGTCCGGCGCTGCTCGCGGGTATCTTCGGCTCGAAGGCATGGATGTCGATGCTCGCGCGCAGCATGGGCTCGGCAACTAGCGAGGCTAAGGCACGCTCGTCTAGGGAGAATGGCAAGAAGGGTGGCCGTCCTCCCAAGGCTGCGGCCACCGCGCATCGACAAGCCGTATAGGCGGAGTGGGTAAAGGGGAGGAATAAATGACGACGCTATCGGTATCTGTCGGCGGCAGGAAGGAGATGGGCGAACGCTTCATCGCAGCGTGGAAGCGCGCTGAGGCAGGCGACACTACCGAAGAGCGCCACATCACCTTCGAGACCTGGGAGCAGCTGACCAGCACGCTCACGGAAAGCCGCCTCGAACTCCTGCGGCATCTGCGGACCGCGGACGGTGCGGACAGCACCGAAGCGCTGGCGAAGTCGCTGGGAAGGGAGCACAAGGACGTCCGCGAGGATGTCCAGGTTCTCGAAGACGGCGGGTTTATCGAACGGATGGACGGTCGGCTAGTCGCCCCTTGGGAGGTCGTCGTCTCCCAAAAGCCAGAGTAGGATAAAACTGATGCGCTTACTAAGGTAACAGGATGCCGCAAGCACACTGGATGCCTCAGCGGCGTCCTGACGCGCAGAGCCGGCCCTCGTGGCCGGCTTTATTTTTATCAGCAGCAAACCAGTAGCGTGCTGTCGGAATACCGAACTCCTGCTGGACAAAACAAGAGAGAGACCTATGTACCAAAAAGTAATACAGCGACGGTATCAAGTCGCGAAAGCCGGAACCCGTATCAGCGTTCTGGAAACCGGGGACGTTTGGACATGCACTTCGTTTGCGGGCGTGAACAAGCAGGGGATTGGGTTCCTTGCCCACTTTGATGGCGGCATATCGACGGGCGTCATCGACGAAATCATCGAGGAACTGAAGAAGCTTGACGCGGACTTCAGCACGTTCGAGCTGCGTATCGCGACAGGGCTCGCCGGTTACGTCAATCCGGCAAACTGGCCGACGCGGATAGGGATTTGGTGGCACGTCAGAAAGAGCGGACTGTTCAAGACGGACCGCTGGTGGAAGAGGCACTGGACCGAAATCTGGTCGTTGAGATTCTGGTGGGTATTCGGTGTTGTTGTCGACACGAACACGCGGACCATCAAGCGCTCGACCTTCTACCACCACACTGAACGAAAAGGCGAGTGGGTACCGCGACCGCCGAAGGGCGTGAACTGCTGGTACACGCGGTGGAAAGCATACCGCGTCGGCGTCAAAACCGTTAAACGCAAGAAGAAGTAACGCCAGCATCTTGGCACACAAAGCCGGTCGCTTTCGAGGCCGGCTTTTCTATTGCCTGTCGATTTCGTGTCGATGGGGTTGTGAGTTCGTTGGGCAACACCTACGCGGTGTTCGCCGACTTCATCGAGATGTCGGCGATCGCGCTCTCCAGCAAGTTCGACAAAAGCCAGTTCGATAAGCGCGAGAAGCGCTACCTTGAAATCGTCGGCAAATACAGCAATGAGGAAGCCAACCGATTTGCACAGATGTTCACGGAGTTGGTCATGTGCTATCGCGACAAGGTGGGCGAGAACGGGGAACCCGGCCTCGGCCGCTACGCGATGCAGGGACTGGGTGACGTGCTGGGCGAGATCTACATGGCGCTCGATCTCGGCAGCGATCGCGCGGGGCAGTTCTTCACGCCGTACAGCGTCTCTTTCATGATGGCCAAGATGACGATCGGCGACGGCAAGGGCATCCGCGAGCAGGGCTTCATCGAGATGCACGAGCCTGCGTGTGGGTCGGGCGGCATGGTCGTGGCCACGGCCGACGCTATGCATCAGGCGGGACTCAACTACCCCTACCACATGCATGCAACCTGCATCGACGTGGACCCTCGCTGCATGCACATGGCGTACCTACAGCTGGCGCTACTAGGCATCGGGGCAATCGTCATTCACGGCAATTCCCTGACCATGCAGCAATGGGATGTCTGGTACACCCGTGCTCACTTCATCTGCGGGTGGCCCCAGCGCCTAGCGCAGCGCAAGATGGAAAAGCTGTTCAAGGCGCTGCTGACGGAACGCGCGAAACCGGTGACCGACACACCACAGCCGACACCCGAACAGGCGTCGATACGCAATGCTGCATAGGCTAGAATCGCAAGACCATGAAAAAGACAATCATCAATCTGTGCTTCCTGTGCGCCGTCAGCGCAGCACATGCGGAGAACTGGGTAGAGCGGGTTGCCACGCCCCACGCGATCTACATCGACCTCGATTCGCTGCGTCACCAAGGCGAACTCGTAAGCTTCCTGGAGAAGGAGACATTCCCAGTCCAGATGAACACAAGGTTGCGCCCCACATACCAGGAGCAGATCTTCTTCAATCAGACGGTTTCACTACAGATCGTCGATTGCCAGCAATTGAAGGGCACGCGTGCGGAAACGAGGTATCTCGGGGACTCTGGCGAGCTGGTCTACGACCAGCGTTTTGATGGCACCTGGACCGCTATCAGAACCGACTCGTGGATGTATGGGGTAACGAAGGAAATCTGCCCTGCAAGGGACGCGGGATGAAAGAAGCGGTCATAAAGCCCAGCCCCGAGGGGCTGGGCCGTATGCCATCCTTCTTTTTTGGGCTTTTAGCCGAGCGACGAGCGCAGCGTACGCAGTTCCGCGTGCTTCTCCTTGACTTCGCCCAGCAGCTTGGCGAGGTTCTCGGACACCTTCGTAGGAGACCGCGCCGAAGCGGGGGCTCTATGCCGCGCGCTGTCGTTCACGATGCTCACACTGAACGCCGACTCGCATCCGCGATGCGGCGCTTCCACAAGCCCGGTGCTGAGAAACGCAGCGTGGTCATCGTGCCGCGCGACCAGCACGGGAACTGGCTCGCGTGCCGTTCGACCAATGAGGCCCGGTCCTTCCTGTCGTTGTATCCCGCGGACAGCATGAGCGCCGAGGCCGCCCCGGCACCGCCGCGCAAACCCAAAGCGAAGGCAGAGGCCGAAGCAGGAGAATGAGCATGACAAAGATCGCCGTTGAATTCGCCCTTTGCTACATGCTCGCCAGCATGCAGCTCTGGCGTGAATCGATCGACCTGAAGCTACCGATGAAGGACGAATTCAAGGTCCACATGATGCGCAACCGCCGGCCGATGCTGGAGAACTACGTGCGCGCGGCCGGTGGCTGGCTGTCAGCGCTTAACGCGATGACGCGGCGGCGTGGAGCTCCAGGCGGTGCGTGATGAGGTCGAGAAGTTCGCCGCGTCGGCCGAGGGCGAACTGAACGCGTTTGATGACCTGCTTGTGGAAGGCTGAGCGCCGACGTTAATAAACGTTCAATGTCAAAGCCATTTTCAGATGTCCGCTTTCCGGCCAAGTTGAGATGTCCGCTTTGCGGGGTTCAGATTTTGTCTTTCACGGGTTGCCGCTCACGCAGTGTCGAAGATCGGATCATGAACGGGCAGGGCATTCGCGCCTGTTCCATTAACGCCTGCTGATCGATGACCTGGTCTGCGGAGGCTGCTTTTGCCCGGCCAGGTCGACGATCACCTGCTCGATGTCGGCCTGTGTAAATTCGCGTTGCTTCTTCCTGCGCGCGTGGCCTTGCTTGCGCTCCGTTCGGGTCGAGTCCCCACGGTGCGTTCGGGAAGGCGCTTTACCAATCCGCTCGTTATCGCGTTGCGCCTGAATCACCTGTGAGACCTGAAGCACGTGGCTCAGCCGTTTATGTTCAACGATGGCGCCCTGATCAACCTCGGTCAGCCGGTCGTACTCGCGGTACGGCAGCAACCGGCCCTCGGCCCGCAACTCGATACGCCCGCCCGGATACTCCCAGACCTCGACATACCAACGAATCAGCTTGCGGTTCTCCGGCGTATCGTCGAGCAGGTACATGACCCGGTCGTACTGCACCGTCAGTGCCTTCGTCACGATCCGTGACTCACGCCACGTGAGCACTGTGTCCAGGTTCTCATCAGCCCGTAGTGGACGATGCGCGTCGAAGTCACTCCTGGGCGGCTTCGCAAAGCGCGCGTTGTACGCCGCCATAAAGGAGGGTGCCCAGGTATTGGCAACGGCCAGCGTGTTGATGCCGCGCAGCCGCAGCTCCTTGACGAGGCGATCCTGCAGCGTCAGGTGCGCACGCTCCACGCGGCCCTTGGCCGAGCTGCTGTTGGCGCAGATCGTGTCAATGTTCAGCTCGTACATCGCGCGGCCGAACGGCGTCACGCTGCGGCCGGTCCGCTCGGCACTGGTGTTGCGGAATACGCTGGCCTTGTCGCTGTAGAACGCGCCAGGCTTGCCATGGCGCTCGATGTACGCGCGCGTCGCCTCGAAATAGCTTCTATGGGGTATTCGAAGTCAAGCCCCCTCGATGACAGTTTTGATCGCAAGATTCTCCTTTAGGGCTCCGCGAGTTATCCACTGCCTGCCGGCGGGTCCCTTCACGTGACCAGAACGTCGGCAGGCAGTGGATAACTCGCGTGCGTCAACAAGTGGTTATCGGCTTTCTTTCCCTCCTGCTCAACACGTGTCAATAGTCTTGGTTCGGAACGCTCGATGTCGGGCGTATGCCCGATCTAACTTCTATCCGTGCCGGCACCACGGCCGGTCACCCTATACCGCATGCGCTAACGCGGGCAGCGCTCCGTTCGGACGCGCCCCATCTGAAGGACGATTGCCCATCGGGCAATCCCGCTATTTCACGGGCGCGCAAACCTTGTGACTCGTGCCGTCTGTCGACGCAGATGGTTCAGGTCGCAACCACACTGCGGTGTGCCTTGAGGGTTGCTCCAATTGGAATCTCACCATGTTCCGCATAACGCCATAGCGCGATCGCGAGACGACGAGCTAGTGCAACAATGCCGATACGGCGGGCACGCTTTCCTGCGCCAGCAAATCGTTTATGGAACCATTGGCTCAGTTGGCTTGCGGGCTGGTGGCGCATCGTGGCCGGAGGCTTCTAGATCTGCGCTAAAGTGCTACTGAGACACGATCACACGCCGTTCCATTGCCCACTTCGATCCACCTGAATTTCTACGCATCGATGTGGATCGATGCGATCTGTGTTCCGCCTTACTCTTCGGTGACACTCAGTTAGGACTACCTATAAAAGTTCGATAATTTCTTTTATGTAAAATTGAGTTCCAAGGGAAATCGCGGCAACGACTGGCGTTGATTCAATCACCGTAGGGATGCCCATTACTGAGCACCCTTCGGAGAGTATCGACTGGGTCTGTGGGAAAACCCGGGCGAATATGGCTGGAACTATCCCGATTCGGCTTGCCTATTAGCACGACGTCAATCGCAAAGAAATGAACGCGCAGTCTCACCCGCGCCTCGCCCGAAACCCTTCGAGACTCTTGCGTGCCTGTGCCCGGATTGCGCGTTGCACGAAGGGCGTCCAGCCGAGCACGGTCCCTTTCAGGCCAAGTGCCTGGCTCGCCCAGCGCCACAAGTCGAAACTGTCGCGATGTCGGGCAATGAGTCCGTCACGAAACTCGAAGCGTGCCTCGATCCGGTTGACCACCGTGCGGCCGGTCGGACCAAACTTGTAGCGCGCGACCCACTTCGCGCTCCCCGTCTGCCCGTTCGCGCCGACATCGCCAAACGTCAGGGAAAAATCCAGTGCACGCTCCACCAGCATACGCCACATGTCGCGTGCGGCCTCCCCGCGCAGTTCGCCAAATGCTGGATCGCAGAAGACAAGGTCGTCGGCATAGCAGGCCAGCATCGCGTCGATATCTTGCCGCTGAAAGGCCTCATAAAAGCGGAAAATCAGTTCGGCGTTGGAATGGCCCATCTTGAAGTGTTGTTCTCGTTGTGAGTGATCCGGAGTTTAAGCGCGACGGCCAGATACCGTCCAGTATGGCCAATGCAGACCCGGAGCCCAGCGACAAGCCTTCTGCTCAACTTCGCTCAAGCCGCCGCGCCAGGCGCTCGACGATCTCAGCCACTGGAAAATCGCCGTAATCGAACCAGTGCATGATCGGCGCAATCGGGCCGCTCAATGATCTGCGTATTGGAGCGACCCCAGGATCGGTATAATTGAGCCACCTGGCGGGCTCAGTGTTGTGTCGGGCGCTGCTCCGAAACGCTTCCCTCTACGAACGATTCGAGAAACCGAAAATCGAAGCGGCGTTTGAAATTCCTCGGTACACGGCCGCCCGATTCCCTGCGCTATCCGGCGAGGATCCCACGCAGGTACGCGCCCGCGTACTCAATCGCCTCAGCTGCAGCCGGCAGAACGCCAGCCATTTCGACGAAACCATGAACCATGCCCGGCACCTCGATGTATTCAACCTGCACGTCCGCGGCGTGCAGCGCGTCGCGATAGTACCGGCCGTCATCTCGCAGCACGTCGCATTGCGCCGTGACGATCAGCGCCGGCGGGAGATTGCGCAAATCCATTTCGCGCAGCGGCGATAACCGTGTGTCGGTAGTGTCGAAACCATCCATGAACGGGCTGGATAGCACACGCATCAATTCCAGCGTCAACGGCGGTACCGCTCCGTTCTCCTGTCGCGACAGATAATGCTCGCCAGCTGGCGACAGATCGGTCGAGGGATAGAACAACACCTGTGCGCGCAGCGGGACCTCACCACGCAGACGCTGACACGCGACAGCCGCAAGGCTCCCGCCCGCGCTGTCCCCCGCCACGGCAATCCGCTCCGGATCGAGCCCGAGCGACACGGCATGGGACGCCAGCCAGCGAATCGCGGCCAGTACGTCTTCCGGTCCCGCGGGAGCAGGATGTTCCGGCGCAAGCCGATAGTCGACGCTCGCCACAGCACAGCCGGATGCGCGGACCAACCGCCGGCAAATCCTGTCGTGACTGTCGAGGTCGCCGAGCGTCCAGCCCCCGCCATGAAGATAGACGGTTACCCCATACGGCACACCATCCGCCTTATCGGGCAGATACAGGCGCAGCGGGATCTCGCCGGCTGGGCCGTCCGCCAGTAACGCGCGGACTTCCCGCACCGGCAGCTGTTCCCCGCCTAACCTTGCGCCAATCTGGCGGTATGCTTCGCGCCTTTGCGCGAGTGGCAGCGACTCGAGTGGCGGCGCGCCGCTCGCGGCCATTGCAGCCAGCAGTTCGCGCACATCGGGCGCGAGGCGAAGAGGATCGAATCGTGCAATCTGCATATTAGGCGTCCGGATGTCGTCTAGAACCGCGTCTGCAAGCCGACGCGACCGATGAACTGCGACGGGCCGCTCGACGCAACCATCACGTCGTTGATCTGTGCGTTCGCCCCCTGATTCGTGCGCTGGTAAACGCCAGCCACGTACATGCTGGTTCGCTTCGACAGGAAGTACGACAGCATCCCGGTGATCTGATGCGCGTGATTGTTGTCGACGACCTGATTGCCCTTCATGTACATATACGCGCCGCTCAACACCCACTCCGGCGCGATCAACCACATGCCGCCCAGCTCCGCCTGCCAGACTGACGCGCCGTTCATTTCGTTACGCACCGCGGTGTAGAGCGCGTTCGCGGTCACCGGGCCGAAGGTATAGTGCGCACCGGCGCCCCAGTTGCGCACGCTGACCTGCGCCCCTGAGACATCCGTCTTGACCTGCGTATAGGCCGCATTCGCCCCGAATGCTCCGTGGACGTAGTTCAGGCCCACGCTCACCCCGCTGTTCGAGCCGAATGATCCCGCCACGCCGCCGAAGCCATACATCGCGCCGGCGGAGAAGCCACCGTAGCTCGGACTTGTGTACTTGACCGAGTTATGGATGGGTCTGGAGCCCGCCATGCCATCCCAGTCGAATGCACCCGTCGGATTGTTCGGCAAAGCGAGTTTCGCAAACGGTCCATTGCGGAAATCGTAGACACCCTGTGCATAGATCGCGCCATCGTCGAGACCGAAGAAAAGCGAATCGATCATGAAATCGTACTGATTGCCTAAAGTCAGCCGGCCAAAGTGATCGTCGTCCAGACCGACGAACGCGTTGCGGGTGAACAGGCTGCCGCCGGGCATGAATGTGCCCGTGCCCAGTTCGAACTGGCTCGTGAGTTCGAAGACAGCGCGCGTGCCGCCTCCGAGATCCTCCTTGCCGAGAAACTTCAGCAGGTTCGGCACGGCAATACCGTCGTCGAACTTGACCACGTGGCTGCCGCCTTCATTGCTAACGTAGGACACGCCGGCATCCAGCAGGCCAGTTAGCGTGACGCTGCCTTGAGCGTTGGCATGGCACGCGAACAGCAGGCTCGCGGCAAAACAGACGCTTTTCATTTTCATCGACGATCTCCTTTTCTTGCTTGCTCTGATCCAGGTTTCACGTCACATCGACGCCACCTGTGTGTTGGAACTGGAATGAATTCGAATACGCGGGCGCCTTATACGACGTCCTCGGGTACACCGGTCGCGGCTACCGGTGTTGCGGCACCGCGCTGGCGCGGCGAAGTCTCGGCGAGGAACAACGACACCACCGCGCCCGCAACGAGCCCGCCGAACGCGAAAGTCAGCGTGGACGGCAAGCCGAAATGCTGCGCAACGAAACCCGCGATCACCGGCGCGAGCCCTCCCCCGAAAATTTCACCTGCGCCCGAGACGAAGCCAATGGACGAAGCGATAAGACCAGCCGGTGCGGCCTCGGTCGCGATCGGACCACTCAGCAGCCCGAGCAGCCCCAGCGCGAAAACCGATACACCGAACAGCAGCCCGAACAGCGCCAGAGGATCAGCGCCAGTCCGAGCGAACAGATACAGAAGGACCGCCGCACCGACAAATGC
This sequence comes from Paraburkholderia sp. JHI869, assembly GCF_038900775.1. Lineage (NCBI taxonomy): Bacteria > Pseudomonadati > Pseudomonadota > Betaproteobacteria > Burkholderiales > Burkholderiaceae > Paraburkholderia > Paraburkholderia sp. JHI869. The sequence goes on along the minus strand of NZ_JAYMSC010000031.1, from coordinate 42,668 downwards.
GATAAGTGCAGCGTTACGTCGACCAATGAAATCCGATATGCCGGCCACGCCGAACGAGCCGACGAAGCCGCCAAAGCCGATTGCCGAGACGACGAATCCCATCTGCTGCGTATCGAGATGCAGCACCTCGACGAGATAGGTTGGCACCATCGCGCTGACCACGAAAATACCGGTCATCGCACACAGGATCGCCAGCGTCGCCAGCCACACGTTCCGACTGCCGAAGATCGCGGTCCAGCGCGGCCGGCTCGGCGCCGACGCCATGCTCCGTAGTTCACTCGCTGGCTTGTCACGCAGCGTGCGCGAAATCAGCAGCGCGACGATCAGGCCTGGCACCGCGGAGATCATGAACACCCAGTGCCACGACGGCACAATGCGCAATAGTTGCGTGACGAGGATCGGCGCGAAGCCAAGGCCAAGCAGCGAGAACATGCTCAACTGCAACCCCTGGTTGAAGCCGCGCCTCGACGGCAACGACGCCTCGCCGGTGGCCGCGACACTCGCCGGCGTGAACGCCCCCTCGGCCACGCCCATCACGGCACGGATCAGCATCAGGCCCGCAAAGCCGGAAGCCAGGCCCGACAGGCTCGACAACAGCGAAAACGCGACCATCGAGACAACCAGAATCTTCTTGCGCCCAATCCGGTCGGACACCGGTCCCATCGCAATCGCCCATACGCCCCAGGCAACGCTCAGGATGCCAATCAGGCTACCCAGTTGCTGAAAATTCAGATTGAGATCGCGCATCATGTGCGGGAACAGCGGCGCGACCATCCAGCGGTCCAGCCCGACCAGCCCGAAACCAAGCCCGAGCAGAACCAGCGTTTTTATTTCGTAGACCGAATCATGCTTCTTACGATTCGTTGGATCGTTTGGCAACGTGGAACTCACTGGATGTCTCCTGTCAAGGTTGTCTAAATTTACTTATTACGTATATTTGTTATTGATGATAAATTGTTTTCCGAAAAATGCAACAATCTGGAATTGAGGGATAACACTGAAATGGGAGCCACGAGCGTGGGACGGCTGCCATATAAGCTCGACGCCACGCGTGGACGGATTCCGGGCATATCCACGATGCGTTGACTGCAACCTCGAGGGAGTGGGTGCGTATGTTGACGTGATATAATTTCCCACGTCCGCTTCACAAAATTGGCCCTTTGCCATGCCGACCAAAACCGTTCGGAACAACTTTGCCAGCGATTTTCCGGATCAGGTTGATCAGTCGGAATTGCTCGATCTTCTCGGATACAACATCCGCCGCACCTATCTCATCGTCCAGTCGACTTTCGACGCGCAGATGGAAAAGCTCGAGTTGCGCCAGGCCGACTTCGCAGTGCTGTCGACGTTGCGCCATAACCCGGGCATCAACCAGAAGGCCCTTGCCGATGCGCTGGCCATTGCGCCGCCCAACCTGGCCACGTTGCTGGACCGGCTCGAATCGGGTGGATTGCTGACGCGGCAACGCAGTACCGACGACAAACGCATCCAGCACGTCTCGCTGACCCCTCAAGGCGCCCGGCTTCATACCCAGGCACTGAAGGCCGCCCAGAAAGCAGATGAAGTGGCCGTCCATAAGCTTTCCGGCGCGGAGCGCCAACAACTGAAATCACTCCTGTCGAAAATCTTCTCCGCCTGATTGTTGGGCGCCCAGCCGGGGCCGCTATCGCGCCCCGGCGGGATCAGGACCTTCAATGCGGTTCGACCAGCATCAATGCGTCGAGCGCCAGCACGCCGTTGCCCTCCGGATAGACCACAACCGGGTTCAGATCAATCTCGCGGATGCCCGGCTGGGACTGAAGCAACGCGCCAAGACGCAAGACGACATCTGCGAGCGCTTCGACATCCAGCGCCGGTTCGCCGCGATAGCCTTGCAACAGCGGAGCGCCTTTCAGCCGTCCGATCTCGCGCGCTACCGCTTCCCTCGTCAGATCGTGCGGCAGCAGCCGGACATCTCGCATCACCTCGGCTGCGACCCCACCGAACCCGACCAGGATCACCGGCCCCCACTGCGGATCGTTGCGCGCGCCCACGATCATTTCGAGGCCGCGCCTGCCCATCCGCTCGATCAGCACGCCATCAGGTACGACAGTCGGTGCATGACGCTTCACGTTGTCACCGAGCTGCAGCCAGGCGGCTCTCAACGCGTCGATCCCGCTCACGCCGAGGATCACGCCGCCGACGTCGCTTTTGTGGCTCAACCCGGCGGCCTGAACCTTGAGTGCGACGGGATAGCCGATGCGCTCCGCGATCGTCAGCGCGGCATCGACGTCCGTCGCGAGCTCCCCACGCGAGAACGGAACGCCGAGCGGTGCAAGCACCTGCTTCGCGCGGTATTCCGGCACTACACCAGCCTGCTGCGGCAGGCGCACATCCACCGGTTCGAGATCGGCTTCGGCGAAGTCCCGGCTGGCGAGTTCAACGAGACGTGCGACGGCCCGCAACGCGCGTTCCGTGCTCGGGAAGTACGGGATGCCCAACTCGCGCATTTGCGCAACGTATTCGGGTGGGACGGCCGCGCCTTCATCCAGCCCCGCGCAAATTACGGGTTTGGTGGGACGCAGTTCACGCACCGCGCGCAACACAGGCGGCATCTTGATCGAGCAGGTGACCGGATCGGTCTGGATCAGACCCACGACGATGGCGGAGAACCTCGCGTCGTCGAACAGCGCCGACAGCGTGCGGTAGTAGAGCTCCGGGTCCACCAGTCCCTGCGCGGTCAGATCGAGCGGATTGCTGACCGCAACGAACGCCGGCATCGCGGTGCGCAACGCAGGCGCATCGTCATCGCTTACCGGCGGCAGTTCGAGGTCAAGCGATTCGCAGATGTCGAGGCACAGCGCCTTGAACGCGCCCGATTCGCCGACAATTGCGGTTCCGCTTGCCGGCAGGCGCGCGCAGCGCAGGCCGATTTCCGCAATATCGCCCAGTTCCTCCAGCGTATGCGCGACTACGATACCCGCGCGCTCGACCTTGGTTAGCATCAGCGCATGGTCGCCCGCCATCGCGCCCGTATGCGTCGCCGCCGATGCGCGCGCCGCAGCGCTCCTGCCCGGATGCAGCAGCACCAGCAGCTTGCCCGCCCGGCGAGCGGCGCGCGCAATCTCGAGCAGACGGCCCGGCTGCCGGAACTGTTCGGCGATCATCGCGATGACACGCGTGCCGGGATCATCCAGCAGGAACTGCAAATAATCTTCGAGATGGCTCGCCGCCTCGTTGCCGGTCGATACCGCATACGACAACGGCAACCCACGGCTTGCCAGCATCGTATTGAGCACCGCCATCATGGCGCCGCTCTGCGACAGAATGCCGATCGCCGGTTGGCTGCCGCTGCGGCTCGCCTGCTCCTTGCTCACGCTCGTTTCGATGAACGTCAGAGGCACGCGTTCGAGGTAGTTGATGCAGCCGAGGCAGTTCGGTCCTTCGACGAGCATCCCCGCTTCGGCTGCGATTCTCGCGATCTCCTGCTGCTGCGCGATCCCCTCCGCGCCCGCCTCGGCGAAGCCCGCCGAAAAGATCACGACGGCCCCGACCCTTCGCGCGGCGAGCTGGCGTACTGCGTCGAGCACCGCTGCCTGCGGGATCGCCAGCACGGCGACATCAATGCCATCCGGCAATTGCTCGATCGAATACACGCACGGTCGGCCGTTGATCTCGTCGCGCTTTGGGTTGACCAGATAGATCTGGCCTCGGTAGTCATTGCGTTCCAGATTGGCCAGCAGCGATGCCCCGAGCGCACCCGGCGTCGGCGAAGCGCCGACGATGGCAATCGACGCAGGCCGCAGCAAACGCTCCACGGATTGAGTCATGTTCATGTCGACGGGCTCCCGCGCTCAGATGCGCTGACTCGTCAGGTCGTAGGTGCCAAGACCGGGCTTGTAGGTCTTGTCGTCCAGGAACTGCTTGAGCCCCTCCTTGCGCCCGTCGTCGTAGCTGTTGGCGGCTTCCTGAGCTCGCACGAGGAAATCCTCGGCATTGTCATAGGTCATCTCGCGCACACGCCGGATTGCATCCTTGGTCGCCTTCAGGGCAACCGGATTCTTCTTCAGCAGCGCCTGCGCCACCTCGACCACACGCTCACGCAGTTGCGCGGCCGGCACCGCCTCGTTGACGAGCCCCCATTCCGCCGCCTTGCGGCCGTCGATGTTCTCGCCGAGCATCGCGTGATACATCGCGCGGCGGAACGACAGCAGTTCCGCGGCAACCTTCGATGCGCCGCCGCCCGGCAGAATGCCCCAGTTGATTTCCGACAGGCCGAAACGCGCTTCTTCGGCGCAGAATGCGAGATCACACGCGAACAGCGGACCGTAGCCACCGCCGAAACACCAGCCGTTGATCATCGCGATGGTGGGCTTCTGGTACCAGCGCAGGCGTCGCCACCAGCCGTAGCTCTCGCGCTGCGCCTTGCGCGTTCCACCGAGGCCGTGGGCCTCCGTGTCGCGGAAGTACTCCTGGAGATCCATACCGGCCGTCCATGCCGTGCCTTCACCAGTCAGCACGAGCACGCCCACGTCTGGATGAAACTCAAGCTCGTCGAGCACCTGCATCATGCGCCGGTTCAGCGCCGGACTCATCGCATTGCGCTTTTCCGGGCGGTTGAATTTCACCCATGCCACGCCGTCCTCGATGCTGAAAACGACGGTTTGTTCCTCTGCCTGGCTGCTCATTGCTCACTTCCTGATCGATAATGAAATATTATTTGGCATCCTGATCACTTCAGGACCCCGCTGTTGCCTAGAACGGATACTGCGGAACGGCGTCCTTGATCGTGACCCACTGCCAGTGCGTGTACTGCTCCCAGTCTGCCGGACCGCCCACGCTGGTGCCGTTGCCCGACGCGCCCGTTCCGCCGAACGGGTTGATGACCTCGTCGGCGACCGTCTGGTCGTTGATGTGCAGGAGACCCGTATGCAGCCGCTCGCCGAGCGCCATCGCGCGACCGACCGATGCCGAAATCACGCCTGCGGACAGGCCGTACTCGGTGCGGTTGGCCAACTCGGCCGCTTCTTCGTCAGTATCGAACGGAATCACACTGGCGACGGGCCCGAACACTTCCTCATCGAACACGCGCATACCCGGTTTCACGTTGGACAGCACCGTCGGCGCATAGAACAGGCCTTCATGCGTGCCGCCGGCCTCGACCACCGCGCCGGCCGCCACCGACGCGCCAACGATGTCGACGACGTTCTGCAGTTGTCGCTGGTCGATGATCGGCCCGAGCGCCACCTGCGCAACAGCCGGATCCCCCACCGGCAGGTGACGCGCCTTGTCGGCGAGACGCCGGGTCAGTGCTTCCGCGATGCTGCGGTGGGCCAGCACGCGGCCCGTTGCCATGCAGATTTGCCCCTGGTGAAACCAGGCGCCGAACGCGATCGCCGAAACGGCCTTGTCGAGATCGGCATCTTCGAGGACGATCAACGAATTCTTGCCGCCCAGCTCCAGCGATACCTTCTTCAGATGGCGGCCAGCCAGTTCGCCAATCTTGCGGCCGGCGGCCGTCGAGCCGGTGAACGCGAGCATCGGCACGCCAGGCGCTTCGACCAGCGCCTGACCGACATCCGCACCGCCGGGCAGCACATGCAGCAAGCCCTTCGGCAAGCCCGCAGCGGCCAGCACTTCGGCAATCACGAAGCCGCCGGCGTAAGGCGTACGCGGATCCGGCTTCAGAACGACAGCGTTACCGACCGCGAGCGCCGGCGCGACCGAACGCAGCGACAGCACGAGCGGAAAATTGAACGGCGAGATCACGCCGATCACGCCCAGCGGCAACTGGCGAGCGATGCTGAGCCGACCCGGCACGCTCGGCAGGACCCGGCCATTGGCTTCAAGCGGCATCGCCGCAGCACGCTGCAGCAGCACGATCGATTCCCGTACCTCGTGCTCGCCCTTGGGCAGGATGCCGCCCGTTTCACGGGCGATAAGCGCCGCAGCGGCCGGAGCGTGCTCCTGCAGCAACGCAGCCGCACGATGAAAAACCGCGGCGCGCTCGCGCGGCGGCGTGGCAGCCCAGAGCCGCTGTGCGGCGCGAGCCTCGCGCACAGCGATCGCAACGTTCTCTGGGGTGGCCTTGCCGACCTGGTGCAGCGGCTGACCCGAAGCCGGCTCGATGACGTCCAGCGCGCCGGACGCCGTGACCCAATCGCCGTTGAAAATCTTGCCGCGCCACGTGTCGGCGTTGGCAAACGAAAAGCCTGACGGATTGCTCATCACGAATGTCTCCTGGAATAATGGGATGGAGTAGAACGTGTTCAGATCGCGGTGGCAGCCAGCCCGCCATCGACGGGCAGATTGACGCCGTTGATCCAGCGCGCGGAATCAGAGGCAAGAAATACGATAGCCTCGGCCACTTCGTCGGCATACGCTGGACGCTTCATCTTTGCAGCATCGGCCTCGACACGTTCGGGTCCGAGCATCGTGACGAAATCGCCAAGGATCGGCGTGAAAACGGGGCCCGGCGCCACGCTGTTGACGCGCACCGAGTGCTGCGCAAACCAGTCCTGCGAACGCTTCGCAGTCCAGACAATCAATGCTTCCTTGAAGTACTGATAGCAGGTAGCCTGGGGAACGGGATGCGCATCGAGCCATTTTGCGCCGCTGTCGAAACCCGCCGTATCGGCCAGTTCGCGGTGCAGGTTCAGTCGCTGCGGCCACTCCGCACCGAGGATCGATGCGACGTTGATCACGCAGCCGCCAGGCGCGATGCGCGGCAGCAATGCTTCGCTGAGATGGCGCAGGCCGAGGTAGTTGACGCGCGCGACGGCATCGACTGGTGCAGTGCCTGGAACGCCTGCGATGTTGGCCAGCGCGTCGATACGTGCCGGTAGTTGTGCGACGAGCGCATCGATGGAGGCCGGTTCTCCGAGATCGGCCTGGTGAAACGCGTCAAGCGTCATGTTGACGGGCTGTCGATCGACGCCAATCACGCACGCACCGTAGTACCTTGCGAGCCTGGCCGTCTCCGCGCCGATACCGGACGCCACGCCAGTGATGACCAGGGTTTTCCCGTGCAGTTTCATTGCCATTGTCTCCTTCGTTCTGATTGAGCGTCGTTTATGGTTTTATACCATAATCGTTACTTGTTATAACTATTTTTTTGGACTTGTGCCACAACACGAAAACGGTCTGGAGGACCACCGCGGATGAGGCTGAAACCTGGCGGGAATGTCGACGCGCCCGGACACGCCGGGCAACGCTGGAGGAACGTGCCGAAACGGCACGCCACAGATGAAGTTCTACAGGTCGAGCACGAGGAGCGCAGATTGGGCGCGCGAGCAACACGGCAGGAAGTACTCGCCGGCAGCCTTCTCCGCATCAGTAAGATAGCTGTCCCGATGATCGGGCTGGCCTTCGAGCACACGAGTCATGCATGTGCCGCAGACGCCCTGCTCGCACGATGTCAGCACGTCCACGCCGTGCCTGGCGAGCGCTTCGACAACCGAGCATCCGGGCTGCACGTCGATCACCGCACCGCTGCTCTGAATCCGGACCTGGAATGCCGCTTCTTCGCCCGAATACGGAGTCTGCCCGGAAAAGAACTCGTAGTGCAGCCGGTGTTCTGGCCAGCCCTGTGCGCGCGCCTCCGCCAGCACCGCCTCCATGAAGCCGCGCGGACCGCAGACGTAAAGATGCGTATCCGCCGTCGCTGCGCCGAGCACCATGGCAACATCGAAGGCTTGATGCTCGCCTGCGTCATCGAAATGGAACTGCACGCGGTCGCGATACGCAGATCCGGCCAGCCGATGCTCGAATGCGGTCTGTTCGCGCGAACGCGTACAGTAGTGCATATCGAACGACGCCCCGAGTGTGTGCAGATGCGCAGCCATGGAAAGGACCGGTGTCACACCGATGCCCCCCGCCAGCAGCAGGTGCCGGCCAGCCTGCGAATCGAGCGGAAAATGGTTGCGTGGCTCGCCAATACGGATCAGGTCACCCTGCTGCACGCAATCGTGGATCGCCATTGACCCGCCTCTCCCGTTCGCATCGCGCAGCACGGCGATTTCGTATCTGTCCTGCTGCGCTGGGTCGCCGCAGAGAGAGTACTGCCGCACGAATCGGTCTGGCAGATGCACATCGATATGGGCGCCTGCGCTGAAGCGGGGCAGCGGCGCACGGTCTGCCCGCATGAGTTCAAAGCCGCAGATGCCGCGCGCCTCATCCCATTTGCGCACGACTTCGACCATCAACGTCGCGGCGCTCACGGGGCCTCCTTCGTGGGCACCATCGGCACAACCGGCACGACCGGCACAACCGGCACGACCGGACGCCCGGGCTGTTTCACGCTCTCCCCGGCCAGCAGACGATCGATCACCTTGCGCGACAGCACACCGCCGGCATCGATGTTGAGCTTCAGCAGCGGGCGATCCGGCCACGTCAGCAGGTTCTGCTGCTGACGTTCGAGCATCTCGAGGTCCTCGGCGAAAATTTTCCCCTGGCCCTCTTGAATCTGCGCGGTCAGTTCAGCGTCGTCAGGCCGGAAATTGCGCGCCATGCCCCAGAAATACCAGATCGAGGTTTCCGTTTCCGGGGTGATGAAATCGACGACGACCGACGAGGCCTTGTGTTCTGCGGGCGCATCGTAGCCGCCATGCCCGGCATGTGCGACACCGACCTCGATCATGACGTGGCTCGGCGGGCTGAAGCGGCAAATCTGCCAGCGATCGACTGGCACGTCGTCCGCAAGCCCGTTGCCGCGCAACGCCATCTTCCAGAAAGGCGGAGCGCCGATGTTGTTCATGAAACGGCTCGTGACGACTTCATCGCCCTGGCTGACCGTCTTCGGCGGCGCCTCGTCGATCTCTTTCTGACCAATACTGCTTGCATGCACATACGTTTCGTGCGTCAGGTCCATCAAATTGTCGATCATGAGGCGGTAATCGCAATTGATGTGATACAGGCCGCCGCCATAGGCCCAGGCAGGGTCTTCCGCCCACGGCAGAGGATGCAGTTTTTCCGGATCCGCCTGCGATGCGTCACCGGGCCAAACCCAGATAAAACCATACCGTTCGAGAGTAGCGAAACGCCTGACCGCCGGAAAGCCGCCAACGCGCTGCCCCGGCATCCCCGACGCCTTCCCGTCGCATCCCATCTCCAGCCCGTGATAGCCACAGACGAGCCGCCCGTCACGGACAAACCCAAGTGACAGCGGTGCGCCGCGATGCGGGCAGAAGTCTTCGAGCGCCACCACCTCGCCATGCTTGCCGCGATAGAAAACGATCGACTCGCCGCAGATCCTGCGCCCGAGCGGCTTTACGTCTATCTCCTCGGGCGTGCCTGCCACATACCACGCATTCTTCAAGAACATTGCTCTCATCTCCTTCCTGGGCTGAATTGACCGACCTCGAACGACGGAATGGCCCGAACATTCAGTACACTGATCATGATTCAGTGTACTGAATGTGAATTTTTGCTTCAAGGTGCGCGGTATACTGGTTTTCCCTCAACGGTTGCGGTATCCAAATGCTGGCCGAAGAATCACACCTGACCTCGCGATGAAAAAACGTACTGTTGCTGACAGAGACCCGCCGCTCCTGGATCTCTATGAAGAGCCAGGCCATCTGATCCGCCGCGCACACCAGATCGCGGTGGCCATGTTTTACGAAAAGCTCGGACGCGACGTCACCCCTGTCCAGTACGCGATCCTTCGCATGCTCGACGAATGTCCCGGGCTCGACCAGGTCACGCTCGCGCAAAAGGTGGCGCTCGACACCTCGACTGCCGCGGACATCGCCGCGCGTCTGGAGCAAAAAGGATGGATCGTCCGGGAGATGCTGCCGAGGCGGCAGCGTCGTCTTACGCTCACGCCAGCGGGCCAGACAATGCTGGCCAGCCTTATTCCGTCCGTGCGCGATCTGCGAGACACGCTTTTCGCAGGTATGTCCGAGGAGGAGGCGGTTACCCTGCTACGCCTGCTGAGCACGTTCGTCAATCTGAACAATGAACAAAGCCGGGCGCCGCTCAAGGCGTAGCGCTTTCACTCCTTCAAATCTCCACATGTGCAGAAGACGACGGCAGAACACATCACGCGAGTCTGCCGATTCAATGCGCGGCTCGACGACACCAGCCGAGCGGAAAACATAACGCTGAACTCCCTCTGCCTTGGCGTCGTCGAGAAAAAATGGCGCTATGCACTCGCACCAAGCGGCACGCCTTCTTCGCTTGGCGAAGTATCGGATGTATTCGAGTCACCGAAACACATCGCTGCCCGGACCATTGGTGCACGCTCCCAGTCCAATACCGCAACACTACCGCATCAATCTTTGATCAACGCTCCACGCTCGAAGCCGCGCTACGCCGATTGCATCGTTAGTGCGATCAAGTCCCCCATCTCTTGAACGCTCTCCGGAATCTCCAGCCGCAATCGATTGATCTTGGCCCCGCAGTTAGCTCGGGTTAACAGGATTGCCTCGCCAGCTTTATCGAGGCTTTCGCATAGCCTTGACGGCACCACAGTTACGGCTCACGCAATCAATAGATCTCATCTACGTAGCCAGGATTCAGACAGTTATATCGATATACCAATAAAATCGATGCGCAAGACATTTGTTAGCTCGAATCATCCGCCACTGCGAGAATCTCAAGAATTCTGGTGATCCACGCCCTTGATTCAGCTCACGCCCCGTGTCGAAGCGATGATCTCTTGGTCGCGGGGCGTCGCCTGACAATCACAAATTTCATCAGGGTCGAGTTATCGTAGTGCCGCGGCATATATTCGCTTAGTAATCCGTACAAATATTCGTTAGTTATATTTATGTATAAATCGTACTCGCAGCCTGGATGTAGGACCGAGCGTCGCCGTTGATCACCGGGCGCGCGGGCGCCGCCGCGCGCGAGAACCCGTTGGCAGGAAGGCAAAGTGCGCACCTGCCAACATCGCCTCAATGCCCTGCTTTACGCGGAAAGGTGATTGACGTCGTCAGTCCACGGGGCATTTTGCGGTCGAAATACGCGACAATTTTCACTTTCCTTCGCTATTACACGAGCGCTCAACTAGCGCGCCGGCGGATCTGATTGGACTGCGTCACACCAGACTCGATAGCACATGGCAGCCGCACGTCGTCCGGTGAAGATGGCGTGCGATAGGAATCCCTTCGTCGCACATCGTTTCGTCGCCTTCCTCGAGCACGTTGGGCACGACACTGAGATGTTTTTTGCACGTCGGATCATTGTTCAGATGATAGGCTCGCGCGTCGGCCCCCTGGATCGCATACGCTCAAGCTTCCTCTCCATCACGCGCGCGCCGTCAACTGACAGCGCATCAATGCAGCTGCCATGTTCGTCCGCGGCTCGTAAGACAGCGTCAGCGAGTTGCCCACCAACCCACCCTTTCGTCGCCAAGCGTCCGCTGGGCGGCGACCTGCCAAAGTCAGAATGGCGCACCCGTTTTCCTTGCCAACTTCAAAGAGACGCCTCTGTCTCGTCGCAGCGTTCAAGGTGTATCGTGATAGGTGCCTGCTGCTGTGTGCGGCGCCAACTATGCAGATGCCGCCCGGGTAATGGCATGGCTAGCATGCAAAAGTTGAAACAGGCAAGAGCGGGCAGCCCTTTCACCAAACTACAAAAAGCCGCCAGATGGCAGAGCACGGTAGATGAATGCTGCACACGGTTCCGACGCGAATACTAGCCTCGAGACGTTGTGGGAGGACGGCGAGCGCATGTTCTGTCGCGTACGACCGCCAGGCGGCAGTCAGAGTGTGCTTGTCGCGAAAAGCGCCGACGAATACCCTGCATCCGCCACCCTCGACCGCCTCGCTCACGAATACGCGCTGAAGGACCAGCTTGATCGCGCGTGGGCAGTGATGCCAAGGGAGCTGGTGCGCGCGGACGGTCGGACAGTACTCGTGTTTGATGATCCGGGGGGCGAGCTGCTCGAGCGGCAAATCGGCGCGCCGATGGAGGTAGGAAGCATCTTGTCCCTCGCCGTGGCCATCGCGGCGGCACTGGGCAAGTGCCACCGGAGCGGCCTCGTCCACAAGGACCTCAAGCCCGCGCATGTCCTCGTCAGCTGCGTGGACGGTAGCCAGGTGCGACTCACCGGTTTCGGTATCGCCTCGCGGCTGCCGCGCGAGCGTCAGCTACCCGAGCCGCCCGAAACCATCGCCGGCACGCTCGCCTACCTTTCGCCCGAGCAGACCGGGCGGATGAATCGGTCGATCGATTCGCGCAGCGACCTCTATGCATTCGGTGTCGTGCTCTACCAGATGATAACCGGCGTGTTGCCGTTCACGGCTGCCGACCCTATGGAGTGGGTCCACTGCCATCTCGCCCGAAAGCCGATACCGCCCAATGCACGGGTAGAGACAACTCCGCCAGTGCTCTCGGAACTCGTCATGAAGCTGCTTGCCAAGACACCCGAGGAGCGATACCAGACGGCAGCGGGCATCGAGTGGGACCTGCGTCACTGTCTTGTCGCATGGCAGCATCAGCACCGTATCGATAACTTCCTGCCAGGGGAGCACGACACGCCCGATCGGTTGCTTATTCCCGAAAAGCTCTACGGGCGGGAGCGCGAAGTCGAAATTCTGGTTGCGGCATTCGAGCGTGTCGTCAGGAACGGCACGGCGGAACTGGTGCTGGTTTCAGGCTATTCCGGCATTGGCAAGTCCGCCGTTGTCAATGAATTGCACAAGGTTCTGGTGCCGCCCAGGGGTCTCTTCGCTTCAGGCAAGTTCGACCAGTATAAGCGCGACATACCTTACTCAACGTTGGTGCGGGCGTTTCAGTGCCTGGTCCGGTCGCTTCTCGGCAAGCGTGAGACTGAGCTGGCGATCTGGCGCGACGCATTGATGGAGACACTTGCGCCGAACGCTCGGCTCCTGACTGACCTGATCCCCGAACTGAAACTCATCATCGGAGATCAGGCGCCCGTCCAGGAACTCGAGCCGAATCAAGCGCAGCGCCGTTTCCAGCTGGTTTTCCGTCGCTTCATGGGTGTTTTTGCCCGAAGCGAACACCCGCTTGCGCTGTTTCTCGACGATCTGCAATGGCTCGACGCCGCGACGCTTGACCTGCTGGAGGATCTCCTCACCCGTGCGGATCCGCAACACCTGTTGCTGCTCGGCGCCTATCGCAGCAACGAGGTAGATCCAGGTCATCCGCTAATGCGCAAGCTTCAGGCAATCAGGAGAGCGGGCGTAAGGATCGACGAGATCGCGCTTGGGCCGCTCAACCGCGAGAACGTGAAAGAACTGGCGGCGGATGCGCTTCGCCTCGAGCCCCAATGCGTCCTGCCGCTCGCGCAACTCGTGCATGAGAAGACCGGTGGCAATCCTTTCTTTGTCATCCAGTTTCTACATGCGCTCGCAGACGAGAACCTGCTCACCTTCGATCACAACTCGGTTCGCTGGACGTGGGACCTTCGCCGCATTCACGGTAAGGGCTACACCGACAATGTGGCGGACCTGATGATCGCAAAGCTGGCCCGCCTGCCCGCTGAGACGCAGCGGGCTCTGCAACATCTCGCCTGCCTTGGCAACACGGCCGGGATCGGGATGCTGTCGAAGGTATTGGAGTTCCCGAAGCAGCAGGTTCGCGCAATGATGCGGCCGGCAATCCGTCGCGAACTGGTCCAGGACACAAAAGGCTCGTACAGATTCGCGCATGACCGGATACAGGAAGCCGCCTATTCCCTGATTCCGGAAACTTCCCGTGTCAAGGCTCATCTGCATATCGGGCGAACGCTTGCAGCGCACACGCCTGCTGGGCAACTGGACGAGGCGATCTTCGAGATCGTCAATCAACTTAACCGTGGCGCAGCTCTGGTGTGTTCTCGAGCGGAACGGGAGCAACTGGCCGGTTTCAATCTCATCGCCGGGCAGCGTGCGAAAGCGGCGACCGCCTATGAGGCGGCGCTCACCTACCTGGCCATCGGCGCAGAACTCATGGAGCACGAAGACTGCGCCAACAAGCATGAATTGCTCTTCGCTTTGGAGCTAAGCCGGGCCGAATGCGAATTTCTGACCGGCAGGTTATCAGCATCTGAAGAGCGATTGAACGTGCTTTCGCGTCACGCCGCGAACATGCCCGAACGCGCGAATGTGACATGCCTGCGCGTCGATCTTTACATGACGCTCGATCAGGCGAGTCGCGCTGTTGCAGTCACACTCGACTATCTCCGGCACCTGGGCCTCGACTGGTCGCCGCATCCTGCTGCAGACAAGGCGCAGGAGGAATACGAGCGAATCTGGTCCCAGCTTGGGAACCACACCATCGACACGCTCATCGATATGCCACTGATGACTGATCCGGAATCGCTGGCAACCATGGACGTCCTGACCAAGGTCATGCCCGCGGCGTTGTTTACCGACGGCAATCTGTGGTCCCTGGTTGTCTCCAGGTCTGTCAATCTCAGCCTGGAGCGTGGCAATTGCGATGGTTCTGCGTCCGCCTATATCCGCCTCGGCATGATGGCCGGCGCACGTTTCGGTCACTACGAGGTCGCATTTCAATTCGGGAAACTGGGTTACGACCTTGTCGAACGTCGCGGGTTGATCCGGTTCCGGGCGAGAGCCTATATGCATTTTGGCAACGTTATTCTGCCCATGGCGAGACATCTGCGGGAAGGCCGGGAACTGATGCGCCGCGCCCGCGAGGCGGCGACGGATACTGGCGATCTGGTCTGCGAAGCCTACTGCCACACCCATATGACGACCAATCTGCTCATCGGGGGAGATCCGCTTGCGGATGTGCAACGCGGGGCCGAGGCGAGCCTCATGTTCGCGCAAAAGACGCATTTTGGATTCGCCATAGACGTCAGCGCTACCCAGCTTGCCCTGGTGCGCACGCTGCGCGGTCTGACGCCTCGGTTCGGCTCATTCGACGAAGAGCAGTTCGATGAGAAGCAGATCGAGCGTCACTTCCTCGAGAATCCGGACCTCGTAATTGCCCATTGCTGGTACTGGATCCGCAAACTGCAGGCGCGCTTCATTTGCGGCGATTACGAGGGGGCCATAGACGGCGCGTTGAGAGCACAAAGCTTCCTGTGGACATCTGCATCTTATCTGGAGGAAACGGAGTATCACTTCTATAGTGCCTTGTCGTTAGCCGCCTGCAACGGTCCTGTCTCCAACCGCGAGCGGCAGAAGTCTATCGAAGCCGTGGAAGCTCACCACAGGCACCTGCAACTACGAGCCCAGACCTCCCCCGAGAATTTCGGGAACCGCGCCGCACTAGTCGCTGCCGAGATGGCTCGCCTTAAGGGCCGCGACATCGACGCGATGCGCCTCTATGACGAAGCTATCCATTCGGCGCGCGCAAACGGCTTCGTGCATAACGAGGCACTTGCCAACGAACTTGCGTACCGTTTCTACACGGTGCGTGGTTTCGAGAAGATCGCCCGCGTGTATCTGCACGACGCACGACAAGGCTATCGACGTTGGGGCGCCGACGGCAAGGTGCGGCAACTCGAGCAGAGATATCCGTATCTCAGCGAGGATGAGCGCGCGCCGGGGCCAATGGGTACGATCGGGGCACCGGTCGAACACCTGGACCTGGCGACCGTGATTAAGGTGTCGCAGTCGATCTCGGGCGAGATCGTGCTCGACAGGCTGATCGATATTGTCATGCGCACGGCGATTGCGCAGGCGGGCGCCGAGCGAGGCTTGCTCATTCTTCCCGACGGCGGTGAACAACGGATCACAGCAGAAGCCACTACGGGCAGTGAAACGCCGGATGTGAAGTTATGCGACGAGCCTGTGAGTGCGACGTTACTGCCTGAGTCGGTGCTCTACCATGTGCTGCGCACGGGGGAGAGTATCATCCTCGACGATGCTGTGGGGGTACCCGCATTTTCCATGGACCCTTATATCCGTCAGCACCGTACCCGTTCGATCCTCTGCCTGCCACTGATGAACCAGGCCACGCTCATCGGGGCACTCTACCTCGAAAACAACCTGGTTACCCGCGCATTCGCGCCAGCCCGGATCGCGGTACTCCGGCTGCTCGCTTCACAGGCAGCGACTTCACTTGAGAATACCCGCCTCTATCGCGACCTGGCCAAACGCGAAGCCAGGATCCGGCGTCTCGTTGATGCAAACATCATCGGCATCATTGTATGGAATGCGGATGGCGACATCCTCGAGGCCAACGATGCATTTCTGAGGATGGTAGGCTACGAGCGCGACGATCTTGTCTCAGGGCGCGTACGGTGGCGTGATCTGACTCCTCCGGAATGGCGCGAAAACGCCGAGCGTGCGCTGGGACAAATCGCGCAGACCGGACGCGCACAGCCCGCAGAGAAGGAGTACTTCAGGAAGGACGGCACCCGTGTGCCCGTTGTGGTGGGTCGCGCCGCTTTCGACGTCAGTGGTGAGGAAGGTGTCGCCTTCGTGGTCGACCTGACCGAGCGCAAGGAAGCGGAGCTCCGCCTGCGGGAGTCCTATGAAATGCTCCGTGAACTGACTTCCCGTCGCGAGACGGCCCGCGAGGAGGAGCGCAAACACATCGCTCGTGAAATGCACGACGAACTTGGACAACATCTCACTGCGCTTCGCCTGAAGGCATCGATATTGCGCATGCGGCTTGGCAAGGACAACCTTGAACTGGTCGAACAGTCAGAAGCACTCACTACGCTCGTGGACGAAACCATGCAGGTTGTTCGGGGCGTCATCGCATCGCTGCGCCCTGCGGCATTGGACACGGGGATCGTTGCGGCACTCGAATGGCTCGCAGCCGGTTTCAATCGTAGTAACCGCACTGTGTGCCAGCTGCGCGTGCATGACGAGGATATCGTTGTGAGTGAGCAGCGCGCAATCGTTCTCTTTCGCGTCGCCCAGGAAGCGTTAACCAACGTCGCCCGTCATGCCGGGGCCAGCGAGGTCATTATCATGCTGGAGCAAACGCACGGTGCATGTGTGCTTGAAGTGCGTGACGACGGTTTGGGATTCGATCCGCTGACCACCAGAAAAAGATCGTTCGGACTCGCGGGAATGGAAGAGCGCGTCCTGATGCTGGGTGGCCAGTTCAACGTCATCAGTTCGCCGGGCGCCGGTACTGTCATCAAGGTGAAACTTCCCGACTATCCGGCCGCCTCGGAGTAGCCGGGTCTGGCAACGCGTGTTCGAGCACCACGCCGCAGCAATGAGCAAACGGCGCGCGAACGTCTGCCCCCCCACAGATCCTGCAGCTCAGCGGCCGAAATCGGTTCGAATGCCGTCATCATGCTCACAACCTTCATCGGCTGCCAACACAGTGTCGTCGCGGCTAGCGCCAAATGATACTCAACGAGCAGCTCTTCGCGAGCGCGGCGACGAATCCGGGTATCAGAACGCCTCCCAGTCGTCGCGCCCCGGGCCTGGCACAGCGGCCGGGACCCGAGCGGTAGTAATAACAGACGGTTTCCTGACCGGCTCGCCCCCCCGGTTTTTCACCGGTGCGTTCAGATTCACGGCGGGTAAGTGCGGCGGCTTGCTCAGCGGCGTGGCCACGCGCGAGATCGAAGAGCCGGCGTCAGCAAACCTGAACACAGCAACCGCGCCGGTCAGATTCATTGCCTGCTCTTCGAGCGAATGGGCAGCTGCCGCAGCCTCTTCGACGAGCGCGGCGTTTTGCTGTGTCACGTCGTCCATCTGCATGACGGCCTGATTGACCTGCTCGATGCCGAGACTCTGCTCCCCGGATGCCGCCGCAATTTCGCCCACGATGTCGGACACCTGCTTGATCGCCTGCTTGACCTCACCCATTGTCGTGCCCACGTCGCCCGCCTGCTCCGCACCGTCCCGGATCATCGCCACGGACGAACCGATCAGCTCCTTGATCTCCTTTGCAGCCGCCGCGGAACGCTGTGCCAGGCTGCGAACTTCACTGGCGACCACTGCGAAGCCCCGACCCTGCTCACCCGCCCGCGCTGCCTCCACTGCGGCATTGAGCGCGAGTATGTTGGTCTGGAACGCGATGCCCTCAATCACGCCGGTGATCTCCGAAATCTTCGTCGAACTGCCGCTGATCCTCTCAATCGTGCCGACCATGCCCTGCACGGCCTCGTTGCCCGCATCGGCCATTTCGGTAGCCCGGGTCGCCAGCGCGTTGGCTTGCCGGGCGTTGTCGGCGTTCTGTTTCACGGTCTCGGTCAACTCGGTCATGCTCGATGCGGTCTCTTCGAGCGATGCCGCCTGCTCTTCGGTGCGAGCAGAGAGGTCTGTGTTGCCGGCGGCAATTTCCCGGGCCGCCACGGTGACCGACTCGGCGCTCGACTTGATACCCCGCACGGTATGGCTCAACTGCAGGCCCATTTTGTTCAGCGCTTCGAGCAGTTGGCCAAATTCGTCGCGTGTGCGCACCGTGATCCGGTTTTCGAGTTCGCCGACAGCGATCCGGTTCGCGATGCCCACAGCTTCGCCGAGCGGCTTGGTGATTGCGCGGGACAGATAGAGCATGGCGGCCGTGGCACCCACGAGAGCCAGCCCAATCAGCGCAACGGAGACCCAGTGGATCATGCTGAAAGTGGCTTCACTATCGTCGACAGATTCCTTTGCCTGGCGCCGATTTTCGGCGACGTCGTCATCGAGCGACTTGCTGGTCGCATTGGATGTGTCGCTATACTTATCAACGAGCGTCGAGACGGCGTCATAGTTGGCCGATTCCAGTGCCGTAATCTCCGCGTCTACACCTGCCCTGAACTGCGGCAACAGATTCTTGATGGTGTCAGCAATTTCGCGCTCCCTGTCACTTGAGACACGATTGGGGTAGTAGTCGCTCCAGCTCTTGTCGAGGCGGTCTTGAGCCGCGTGAATTCTGTCGATGCTGGCCTTCGTCTGGGTCGCATCGCGAAGAGACTGGGCACGGCGAACCTGAAGGCGCATTTCGAGCTGCGCGGCTCGCATATCTACCAGATCCAGTATCGGAAGCAGGTTCCCCTCGTAGGAATCGCTTACATTCGAATTCAGCCGCGAAAGCCCGAACTCCCCAAAGGCGCCATTTACGGCTATGAGCACCAGACATACACTGAATGCGAGAATAATCTTGAACTTGATGCTTTGTGCGAGGGTGCTCATGCTGCCTTCCTGATGGTTCGCGTGGCCAGCACATGGAGCGCAGTTGCGCTATTTTCGTGGCCGGTGGGTACCGCCATGTTTACGGTATCTCGCTACGAGGACTGAATCGGAACCACCGTCAGATTATCCTGAATCTAAGGTAGGGAAATTTCGCTTGCCGGCGTAGCGTCACGCGACGACGCACTGGTGACCGCGTAGTGGACGGCCATTCCCGGCGAGTCAGCCCCTGTCATATTGCAAACACTCTGTTACGAGAATGATGAATAGCGATTGGTGGCCGGTGCTATGCTTCGCCGCAAGCTCACAGACAGCCACAGCAGACCCAGGCCGGCACAGCGTGTTAAAACCAGAGCGAGACCAGCCAATCAGTTCAAGAACAAGGAAAATACGACCATGTCTATGAAGTTCGCCCCTGCAATCGTTATCGCCGCGCTGGCCAGCACGATTGCGTTGCCGGCGGCAGCTAGCGATTTGAACAATGCACTTGGGGGCGCACTCGGCGGTGCGGCGGGCGCGGCAGTCGGTGGTGCTGTCGGCGGCCAGACTGGCTCGGTGATCGGAGGTGCAATCGGTGGTGGCGCAGGCGGTGCAGTGACTGCGAACCGTCAGGAACGCACCGGCGCGATCATTGGCGGCGCGTTGGGTGGCGGTGCAGGCACGGCGGCAGGCAACGCAATGGGCGGCCGCACAGGCGGTGTTCTCGGCGCCGCAGTCGGCGGCGGCGCAGGCGCAGCACTCGGCGGAAACCTGCAGCGCAACTCGTACAACAATGGCTACGATCGCGACCATCGTCCCCGGAAGCACCGCCGGCACCGTCACGATGACTGACGGCGCTGGCCCGTGAAGCGCAGTATCCGGCACGCTATACGCGTGCCGGATACGTTTACGGGGCTCGCAAACTCCTGTTCATGCAGTGCAAGCGTCGTCGATACGCGTTTGAGAAGTTTTGGGGCAGTGATGCAAGTAAGGAACAGACAATCAGCCTGGACGACAAACTTTGCTCCGGTCGAAGCGTTTAGCATCGTCCCCGGATCAGCATAGGCGCCGGAGCTCGCCCATATAAAAAAGAACCGCCTCGAAGCGAGACGGTTCAAAAGTTCTGGCCACCCGGGGAAGGCGCCAAAACATGAGAAATTGAACAGTAATCCTCACGAAATACATTGCTGCGAAGGCCGATGATTGTCACGCACCAACGCGAACGCATCGTTTAGCCCCCCAACCGTACCGGACCTTCCGTGCCTCTTCAACCTACCCTGCGTTTGCGGGCCAAAGGGCAACGCGGGTAACACCAGGTCGTGCCAAAAACGCTGGCACGCCTTCCGCCGGCTTCCGTCCAACGTCGAAACAACCATCAAGACGTGCGGCCTTTGACTCGTCGAGAAAAAGGGCGACCGTACGAGGCCCGCCGCGACGGCATGGTTGTATTACTGGCTCATTCGCTCGCCAGTTCCACCACTTTTTGCCGCAGTACGTCCCCGGTGACGAACACATCCAGGCGCAAGCTTTCCGCCCCTCGCTCCGTATCCCACCGTGTACAGGTTCATGCGGCCTGCCGTTCGACGCTCATCGTGGGGCGCGCCCGGTCCGGGGAAGAACGTGCCACCCGTGCCCCGCATGATGGAAGAAAAACAGAGCGCAAGGGCCGCTCACACCTGGCGCTTCGACACACACGCTGGCGATCTGACCCGACCGGGAACGACGCACCGCCAGTACCCGAGCGGTCTGTTTGTGCGTCGCGCCGAGCCACTTGCCGACTGCCATTCGTAACGACTGCTCTACCGCCATTGCCGCGCTCCCACCGTCCGTTGAACTCAACGTAGGCGGCTCTCGCAGTCGCCTCCATCGGGACTGGCCGATAGTTCCCTGAGGGATCGCTGGTTCCCGTGTCAGGATTTCCTTCGTGTAGCGGAGAGCCGGCGACCTGCGCAACTTATTCGGTGATCAGGCGATACCGGATCGCGTAGCGGATTACCTCGGCATTATTGGAAAGGCCGAGCTTCTGCATCAGCCGCATCTTGTGGGTACTGATGGTCTTGGCGCTGAGTGCACACGCATCCGCAATGTCGTTGATGCTCTTGCCCGTAGCCAGCATCTGTAGTACCTGAAACTCTCGATTCGAGAGAATCTCGTGTGGTGCCGCGTCGCCCGTATGTTTCTCGAACACCATGGCGTCGACGAGCTTCGGGTCGATAAAGCGTCCGCCGTCAGCGAGCTTTCGAATCGCTGCGAGCAGCACTTCGGGATCACTGTCCTTCGTCACATATCCCGTGGCGCCGGCGCGCAGCGCCCGCGATGCCACCTGCGCCTCGTTGTGGATGCTGAGCACAAGCACCGGTAGCGTAGGCCGTTCCGAACGCAGGCGGCGGATAAGATCGATGCCGCTGAGACCTGGCATGTTCAGGTCAAGCAGCAGCAGATCGATTTCGCTGGTTTTCAGTTTCTCGATGACCTCCGGGCCCTGCCCGGCCTCAGCCGTCACGACGATGTCGGCCGTCGTCGCGAGAATCTGCCTGAGTCCACCACGCACGATGGCATGGTCATCGGCGATAAGTATCCTGATCATGAACTGCAACCGCCCTCACACGGAACATGTATTGACACCGTTGTACCCTTCCCTGGCTCGCTGTTGATTCCCAAGGTCCCACCGATCAACCGCGCGCGCTCCGCCATACCTAGCAGACCATACGCACGGCTTGCATATGCGGCCTTCAGATCGAACCCGCAACCGTCGTCGCTCACGCTCAGACCGAGCGAACCAACGCCCGTCACGAGCGTCACGTTGACGCGCCGCGCTGCGGCGTGGCGTGCAACGTTCGTCAGCGCAGCCTCTACGATTCGGAACAGCACAGTCGCCTGCATGTCCGACAATGGCGGTTCGCCGCCTTCGACGTGCAGTTCGTACTGGATTTTGTCGTGCTTGCGCGATTGGCCCGTCAGCCACTCGAGGGCCGACACCAGGCCAAAGTCCAGTGCCGCGGGTCGCAGCCGGCTTGCAACGTTGCGGACCATCCAGATCGTGCCCTCGACGAGCTCTCGCATATCATCAGCCCGGCCGAGGCCCTCTGGATCTTCAGTGAGCCGCATCCTCAGCAACGACAGGTCCATCTTCACCGCTGTCAGCAACTGGCCCAGATCGTCTTGAACTTCGAGCGCGCTCCGTTTGCGCTCATCTTCGCGGACGCCATCCAGGTATGCCGACAGTCCGCGCTGCTGCTCACGCGAGCGGAGGAAATCCTCCTCGTTACTCTTGCGCCTCGATATGTCGTGCAGGCCAACATATATTGCTGGTCTGTCGTCGTAATTCGCCAGGCGTGCGGTCGCCATTGCCCAAAACTGCGTCCCGTCCGCGCGGAGCATCCTGACTTCGGCATCGCCGAAGCTGCCTTCAGTAGCGAGACAACGAACCAGCTGCTCGCGCTCCGCTGGATCAACGTAAAAATCAGCCATATTGATGGTACCGCACGCCTGCTCGTCCAGACGCAACAACTCGCGCAGCCGCGCATTCGCATAGAGCAGATGGCCGTCGGGCATCGAGGCGATGCACATCGGGACAGGGCCCGACTCGACGATCATGCGAAACCGCGCTTCGCTGGCGTGCAGGCGTGCATCGCTAGCGCGCCGTTCATCGATCTGCGCTGCAAGCTTCGCCCTCACGCCGGCCAGTTCGTCGGCAGCCCGCGCGACGCGCTGCTCGAGTTCCGCGTGTACACGCGAGTGCTCGGCCTGCACGAGACGTTGCCTGCGCGCATCGTTGAACAACTGATGCTGCTGCAAAATGCACCGCTGGCGAGTCCGATGCAACTCGATATGCGTCCACACCCGGACCATCAACTCGTCGATGCGCACCGGCTTCGACACATAGTCCGCCGCACCTGCGCTGATTCCCTCCGCAAGGTCATGGCCGCCGTGCGCCAGGGTCATAACGATCACTGGAATATTGCACGTGCGTTCGTCACGCTTCAAGCGACGACAGGTTGCAAGTCCGTCAATGTCCGGTGAATCGAGGTCGAGGAGAATCAGGTCAGGCTGCGATTTACGTGCGCACGCCGGCACCTCAACGCTGTCGTGCACGGTTAGCACCCGGCAACCCTCTTTTGCGAGATGGTCCGCGATGACGCTGATATCGGAGGGTGTACCGCCGGCGACCAGGATCGTGCATGGAGTGTCCGGCCCAATTGCCTCGCCTAGGTGATCGCTCATGGGGACGCGCCGCCCGTCGCAAGCGGAACTGCACTCACCTCAATGACGACGCCATGACGCTGACCATAGCACGGTCCCGGCCATGTCCCAATCCTGCAGGAAGTCAGCATGCCCATGAGTGCTCCAGTTCTGGATTTCTTGTTCTGCACTCTTGCCAAACGCAAAGCTTGCAACCGGTCCAAACAACAATCCGCCGATGTCCCTTGCGCACAGGACCTTTGCCGCATCTAGCCGTCCCTCAGCAAAGCGGCATCAGTAATCGCTGCCTCCAATGACGCCCGACCCACCCATGACCTGCGATTCCGGCAAGCTGGCAAGCGAACGGCTCATTGGCATTCCCCCGGTCGATAAGTTCGTCGGAAGCTGTGCATGCGTAAGCAAAGCGTCAACCTCTGCAGTTCATCGCATGCTGCCTCTTCAGTGCTTTGACAGCTCTTTTATCATGAACCAGCCGGCGCAACCGCGCAGTCATATTCGATGGCAAACATAGGAAGGAAATCCTGAATCTCCTGTCAGGCAATCCCTATATCGGGTTGTCGAACGACGCTCCGGATTCTCTCGACAACAACGTTGCGCAGCGGCGGTCGTAGGAGTTCGAAATCGAAGGAGACCGCCTGGCACCTGCTGTCCTGCGGGAGCGTTGAAACGGGTGATGGTGAATCGATGTTCAGCCACCGGAAGCAGGCACGCTCAGGCAGATGAACGGCGCGCCGATCGATGATCGCATGACGCGCCCGGGAAACATCATTCGCTTACCAGCGCCCGGCGTCGAAGCATCAAGTCGCGACTCAATGTCTCGAAGCTCGTCATTGCGTGATCGAGTACACGGAGCATGTACTGGCGATGGCGCTCTTCGTCGTTCTCGTTTCGCCAGTGAGGAACCGGATATCGCGGCTGCTGTGCGGACAATACCGGCGCCCGATCATCCTCGGCGCGCTGCCGCCACTCTTGAAGGACCTGATCGAGTTGCGCGTCATCATTCTGGTACCACGCCTGCACGACGGCATCACCCAGGAAGCTTCGCCGCAAGCGGTCGCGCTGCTGAGACCAGACCGCAACGCGTTCGATATCGACCGCCGACGCATCCGTCGCACCAGCGGCAAGATGTTGAGCGGCGAGAAACTCGTCGTGCGCTTTCATGTAAGCCTGATAGTGTTCGACGATCCGCACTGCTTCGCCATACGCCGGCGACGGTAGTTCGCTTTTCAGATAGGCCCGCAACTGTTCGGCCCGATCGTCCGTCTTCTCCAGCAGGTAAGAATTAAGCAGGTCGAGCAACGCGGCATTCACGATCAGCTCGTGGTTTTCCGTAACGGCGAGCCGGGGATCGGCACGCCCGACGCGTGGTGCGGAGCCGGACGAGCCGGCCGGCCCGAACGCGGCGGCGGCCGGGCGCGCCTCGCTCGCCGAACTCGCGACGGCTGGCTCCGGATCGGACTGCAGAATCCGGAGCACGCCCGCCGTCACGCAAACGACCGCGACGGCCATGATGCACAGGTGCCGCATGTAACGGCGTTGTTCCGTGTGGCTATGAATCTGCATGGATATCCCGTTTCCCCATGCGCGCGGACCGCTGACCGGTTCCGTCGCATGGGGTGCGCAGCGGCTTGGTGGTATCAGAACGAGCAGCTCGGCACGCTTCCCGTCGTCGTGAAGCTCGACGTGGTCACGCCGGTTCCGGAGGGCGTAGCGTCCGAGTTATACAAGCCGACATTCGCATACTGGTCGCCGCTTTGCGCGGTCGCATCCAGGCTGACGTTGGCCAGCCAGGCGCTGACCGGGTAGCCCGAATTGCGCCCGTCGATCTTCGTGTAGGCGCCCGACAGCGATTGGGTGGCATACGCGCCGTTCACGACGATGTCCGACAGCGACGGGCTGCCGCCTGCCGTGCAGGTGTTGTAGTTCGTGTCCATGACGATCAGATGCTTCACGTCGACCATGCAGGTATTGACGTAACTCACCTGCTTCACCGTCAGCGCGCACGGGCCAGTCTTTACGTTGATGCCGTTGGCGTCGGTCGACGGCGTGCCGTTCAGATCGTTCCCGTACACGTAGTTGTTCTGGAACAGGATGTTCGACACGGTGTTCTTGTCGATACCGCCCACCGAAAGGCCGTGCGTGCCATGCAGCCGTGTATTGGCAACGGTGACGTTCGAGATGTTGCCGGAGTTGGTCTTGATCGCGATGCCGTCGTCGCCGGCCTCGATGTCGGAGTTGATCACCGATGCGTTGGTGAGGCTATCGATATCGATGCCGTCGGCGTTCTTGCGCGTCGCGGGCGTCCGGATGGACACGCCCCAGGCGGTGAAACCGTTGCCGCCTTCCACGTAGAGATTCGGATGCGCGGCCTGCGCCAGCGTGACGTTGTAGACGATGAAGTTCGAAATCTTGCTGGCCTGCACCAGCCTTGGCGTTCCGGAGATGATGTCGCCGCGCCCGTCGACGGTTCCCGGTCCCATCAACGATGCATTGGTGCCCGAAAACTTCAGCAGGGCGGCATTGCTCGCGTAGTTGTTGCCGAGCAGCGTCGCGCCCGCGCTGATTGTGAGGCTCGCGCCCTTGATCGTCAGGCTGCCCGTGTAGAACGCATCGTTGGAACCCGATGGCGCAAGCACCACGCTTTGGCCGGTTCCCGCACACTGATTCAATGCGTCCTGAAGGCGGCTCGTGTCGTCGGTAGCCGGAGGCGACGAGCGTAGCGAACTGGAGAGATTCGCGTACAGCGTCTGGCAGACGCCGGGATAGGTCGGTTCGCTGACCGACCGGCTATCGCCGGTCGCCAGCGATTGCGCGCCGGCGGAACCCGCGCTCAGGAAGATAGCGGCGACGAACAGGCTGGCGTTATGTTTCATTTTCATTGAAACGGTCATCCTTTTAACAAAAAAATACACACAGACGAACATTGGCCGTTCAGGTTCACCTTCGACGGACACGCGACGAAGCCGCGCGTCCACCACATGAACGGGAGGTTTCGGGAAAAACTGAAGGTGGATCGCAAACGCTTGCAATCGCGTGCATCAGTGGCCGTTACGACCGCGGGCTCCGTGCGCACACGAACGATCAACTCTGCGCGAGCGTAGCGATTTGGTCCGGCGGTAACGCGCCGCGATAGATGCGGAACTCGTCGATCGCTCCGTTAAAGTACGGGTCCGCCGCGAACTGCGAACGTCCGATCCAGTTCTGCGCGCTCGGGCCGAGTCGCCACGGCGCGAACGCCACGTCCATCGTCTGGCCGGTCTGGCTGCCGTTGACGTACAGCGTGAGCGTCGCGCCCGAGAGCGTCACGGCTACATGTGTCCATTGGCCGCTAGGCAGCGGCGCGTTGCCGTTGACCTGACGCTCGTTGTGAGACCCGTTGAGCGTGATCGAAAAGCGCACCGTGCCACCACTACTGTCGGGGGTAAGCATCATGTAACGGCCGGTGCCCGTGCCGAAATCGAACACGCGCTCCCATTGCTTCGTGCTGCTTGCATTGCGGAACACCCAGGCCGCGATCGTGAAATCCGAGACGTCCTCGACGATGTCGTTGGGTAGGCTGACGTAGCCGCTCGAGCCGTCGAACAGCACCGCGTTCCCGGACTTGCCCGCCGTGCGCGACGCTCCGCCGACGAGTGTGCCCGCATGGCCGTTGCCGGTCGAGTCGCCCGCGGTCGTACCGCCGGACTCGTCGAAGCCCAGCCAGGTGTGCAACTGCACGGCCGTCACGGCGACAACCTCGTTCGAGTTCGCGCTCTCGCCCGATGCGGTCGTCGCGCTGACAACGTAGTACCATGCGCCCGCCTGCGGCCTGTCCGTGTAGGTCAGCACGTCGGTGATGCCGCTCGCAACGGTCGTGTACGGGCCGCCCGATTTCGCGGCGCGCTTGACGTTGTAGCTCGTGCCGTTCGCCACGCCCCACCACGACAGCACCACCTGCCCCGCTGCCGGCCAGGCGGTCACGCCGCTCGGCGCGGCGGCCGGCGTCACCGGATCGCGCGTGAAGACGAGCGAGCCGTAGCCGAGTTGGTCATAGCCGCCGCTCGTCGTCCCGTAGTTGCCGCCGCCTCCCTCCGGCTGGATCGCGAGCGCGAACTTCTCGGACCACGGCGCGGCCAGCCCCTGGCGATTGACATAGTGGTTGTAGACGAGCGCCCAGATGGGACGGGTATCGCCTTGCGAGGCCGTCGAGAAGCCCGGTTGCACCACGTCGACATTCGCGTAGCTCTCGTACGGCACCGTGAGGTAAGTCCCGTCGGATTGCACGAGGTTAGCCTTCGCGACATACTCTGCGCCAGCGAGGAAGCGGTTGTTGTCGTAGCCGTAGAGATCGATGCCCTGGTTCCAGGCCATCTCGCAGATGGCGCCGCAGAGCCCGATACCCAGGTTGTTATGCCCCTGGTCGCGCCCGCTCTCCTGCCACTGCCCGAGGTAGCCCGGGTGCAGGTAGTAGACCGCCTGCGCGATCGCGCCGTTGCCGAGCCCGCTCAGGTAGTAGTTGACTGCTTCGTCGACCATCGCGTGGTCGTCACAGAGCACGCCGATCGCCATGATCGACGCCATGCTGCACAGGTCCCAGTTGGCCCAGTAATGCGTATAGTCGGTGTTGTTGTGGCGGTTCAGGAAGTCGATGTTGATCGGATAGAAGACGTTGGACATCATCGACTGGAATGCCGTGAGGTCGGTGGCGGCCAGACCCGTGTAGCTGCGCATGATCTCGCCGACGATCGCGAACTCGTAGCCATAGATGCCGGCGGCCAGGTCGACGTTGGTATCGCCGCCGAGACTTTGCAGCGTCGAAGACCACGCGTTCATGATCTGTACCGCCTTGTCGGCGTATGCCGTGTCGCCGGTGACCTTCCAGTACAGCGCGCAAGCGTAGGCGGCGGCGATGTCGCCATAGAGCTGCGGATAGTTCTGTGGTCCGGTGCCCCCGCGATTGATCTGCGCGGCCGGCCGCGGCGACCAGGAAAGCCGCGTGTGGCCGTTGGCGGTCAGCGCCTGAAAGCCGGCATACCAGGGCTGCGCCTGCGCGGCGACCTTCAGTGACATGCGGTCGAAGTCGGCCTGCGTGTGCAGGAGTCCCGGATGGATGAACGCGCCGCTCGTCGCAACGGCGGCCTGGCCGGTTGCCGCTCGCCCAAGCACCAGGCTGGCCGTGTTGATGCTCGCCGCCATAACAGCGGCCGAGCGGCCCGCGACGGCATCGCTGCCACCCCCGCCGCATGCGCTCAGCGCAAGCGCGCCGAGGCCGTGCAGGAAGGAGCGGCGCGACATTGCCAAGGTGAAACTGTCTGTTTTGGTTTGATCCATATCGCGATTCCGTTTGTGGGGCCGTGGCTGACAAAACCTATCCGACGGAAGGTTGCCTTGCTGCTTGATCGGCAATATGGGAAGTGCCCGGGAGATGTTGTATTGCTCGCGAACGTCATCGGCCACGCTGGCAAACGTTTGCATCTGCGAGTAGCGAACCGGTGCAGCAGAGACATATCTTTCTGTGTTATCGACACAAATTGCTGTTTCCTGATGTTGGCATCGTGTAGGGATTGGCTGAAACTTGGCGAGGGAAATTCCTACGGATCCGGCAGGAACACATCGAGAAGCCGTGTCAAGGTACTGGCCCGGACGGCGGCCTCGCGTACGTTGCGGCGTCGCCTCGCTGCTCACGCAAGCAAATCTATCGTTGTGCATCGCGCGAGGCAGGCCGCCGGCGGCGGCGAAGCAGTCAGGAAGGCACAATGCAGGGGGTGTGCACGACGTCCCCAAGCTACTGCCGTTCAAACGCGTGGAGTGCGACGCACACTAGCTTGATGCTCGCATGCTGGTGTCGCTCTCTCGTCGCATGGCGGGGCCGAACCGCGCATGATCCATCGCGTGTGGAGCATCGTGCTGATCGAGGACGTGCTGCGTGCGATCAGTTCGGCACTTTTCACCTGGAAACCCGCGAATTACAGTTCGGTGAGGATGCCTATGTTTCCGGCGCAGGCCTGCCGTCCTTCCGTATTCCGCAGTTGACTGGCGCCTGCCTGGAGGAATTCAGCGTAGACGGCCTGCGCTAACTTCTGCAAACGCGTAGAAGATGTGTTGAGGAACGTCGAGGCTGCACGGATCGTCAAGCCACAGGATTCCGCAAGTTTCGGCTGCCGACGCACCAGGGACGATCGCCCCTACATCAAATCGTCCTTCGGGCGCCTCGCCAGTGGCGGGTTCCACAAGCTTTCGGTTACCACTGGCGGTTCCCCTGCAGACAGGCGAAGCAACGACCCGAAGGCCTCAACGTTCGCCACGCAGTTCCCGCTCGAATCTGCGCAGGAACTGCTGGATACGCTGATCGCCAACTACAACGCGACGCCGCATTCAGGCCTCGGATATCGCAGCCCGCTCGAGCAGCTGTAGCTGCTGGTCACCCATGGTTCGATGATGCTCCGCACGGCGGCCTACCCTTGATTCCAGTGCATTTTGCGACGCTAGGTTGATCCTAGTTCGAGGCGGGTTTGCGAGGCGGCCCCGTTAAAATACCTCACCAAATCAGGCACTTCCTGTCTCCCTGTCTGGCCCCTTCCCTTTTTGATCGACTCGTCGAAGTTTTTGCACGCCGAAGTGCCGCTCGCCCTGCGCCCATCGGGCGGAACTTGAGTAGCGGCGCGCCGATGGAGATCGGTCCGGCTCAAGCTAGCCGTCGCTGCTTCGCATTCAGGTCGGCGACGCTCGGCAGCAAATGATGCGCATAGCGTTCGATCGGGAAATCGAACGTTCCGCGCAGGTTGATACGTTCGAGATGCGTCGGCGCGATGCGCCGCAAGTCGCCCGCCTGAACGGCCTCTCCACTCATCGCCGGTTCTGTTGCAGTAGGGCCCACGTTAAAATTGGGTAGCGAATTTTTGAGCTGTGCGATGAAGAAGACGAAGACACCGCGAACCACACTCGCGCCGGGCCTGGCCAAGGTCCTGAAGCGCCTTCACTACCCGCTTGAAGTGATTTTGCTGTGCGTGCGATGGTACGTGGCCTATTCGCTGAGTTTGCGCAATCTTGCGGAAATGATGGACGAGCGTGGTATCGCGGTGGATCATTCGACGGTGTACCGCTGGGTCATCAAACTGCTGCCGCTCTTCGAAAGGAGCTTCCGCAAGCACAAGCGTCCGGTTGGGAAAAGCTGGCGAATGGACGAGAGCTATATCAAGATCAAAGGCGAGTGGAAATATCTTTACCGGGCAGTGGACAAGGCGGGCGACACGGTCGACTTCCTGCTCAGGGCCAGGCGGGACAAGGTCGCTGCCCGGCGGTTCTTTGAAAAGGCGATCGCCCATAATGGTACGCCAGAGACCGTGACCATCGACAAAAGCGGCTCCAATCTGGCCGCACTGGATGCGGTGAATGCCGATTGCGAGACGCCGATCAAGGTCCGTCAGATCAAGTACCTGAACAACATTGTCGAACAGGACCATCGGGCTATCAAACGCCGGACCCGGCCGATGCTGGGATTCAAGAACTTCCACCGTGCGAGGGTCATTCGCGGCGGCATCGAGGTAATGCACATGATCAGGAAAGGACAGATGAAATGTGCGGGCAAATACCCGTCGTCTGCTTCCCAGCAGTTTTACTCCCTTGTGTCATAAGCAATACTTATCATATCGATATTTCTCGTCCCGACACCGTTACTGCAACAGAACCCGCCTGACCGGAGACGGGCAGGAACTGGAGCTTGCCTGAATCCAGCGAGCCAGGCTGCAATCGGTACCACCTCCGGTTATGCGCCTTCCAGCGTTCGCGTCAGCATGCCTGCCCTTCCCCATGTCAATCGCCCATCGCGCACGGCATTCAGTGCACCGAACCCAGTGGACACAATATGGATACCAAAATAATCTCTCACCCTACCTATTCTGAATAACGAGCGCGTCAGTACCCAATGCGGTCAAACATGCCCTTCGGAAGCGAACGTCGAGACGCCGGCGGCGATCATCCAGGCGATTGGGACAATGTCGAACGCTACTTCGCGCTGACTGACAGCGACATCGCCGCGCTTAACGAGCGTTTCCGGCGCGCTGGCGCTGGCATCCAGTTGGTGTTTCTGGCACCATGGCTTTCATCTCTTCGAGAGTGCCCATGATCGTGCCACGTATGTCGACCTGCTCGACAAAGATGCGCAGCAGATCGGTTTCCGCGGAAGGGCGGCTCGTGACCCCGTTGATCACCACGACGCCGCCACGTTTGACAGCCCTCAGGCTGTCCGCCCAGGTCACGGCCCCGATGTTGTCACGACTGCATCAGTGCGGCGCGGCAACTGATCGCCGTGGCGGAATATCCGGTTGGCGCCGAGGCGCTCGGCGATCGCGGCACCCTCGTCATTGCGCGTCGTGGCCACGAAGCCGGCAGCACAATCCATCTGAATGAGCGCAGTCGACATGCCGCCCGAAGCGCCCTGCACGAGCAAGGACGGCGGACGCTGCGCTCATACTCCGCCGTTGACCGGGGCACTCTCACGCACTTTTATCAGGTATCACATAAGAGTCAACGTGCCACGAGGGCTGGCTCTCGCAGGAACGGTGTACGTCAGCCAGAAGCCTGGCGTCGATGCGAGCCGGCCGATGGATAGCTTGACGTCGATCCAGGTCTGTCACAAATCGGGAAACAGGGCAGCCACCACCGCGTGCCAAGTCAAATTCAGGATGCTGGAACACGTCGTGCTTGCCAAACCTGGTGCCCCTTCTTCCATCGCACTCGGGAGACCTGTCATGCAAACCGGACTCACCGCTGGTTTTTCTCACGTCAAGCCGCAGGACACGTCACTCACGCGCGGTGGGCTGCGCGATTTCTTTGTCTCTCGTGATCTGGAAATCGTCAGGGGCACAAGGTGGTCGCGCAACGTATTAGGGCAAATCTTGCGCCAAAGTTGGGCGCGGGCTGGCACCGGCATGAAGCAGATTTTCATATCGTCAGCATGCTCTAAGTCGGGGCGAGCTTCGTGTACGCCGACAAGGAAACGCTCGTCGAAGCGGGCGATTGCGTCCATCAGGCGCCGTCCGTTTCGAACACGCGCCAGACATGGAGTACATCGAAATCGTGAGCCCTGCCGAATTCAAATCGGTAGACGTGGAAGCGCCGTGCCGGCGCCCAAGTAAGTATAAAGCGGCAGCAAGCGACACCCTGACGCATGCACAAGCTTGCCGCTGCACGTACAGTTGATATGTCCGCCGATTACTGTGGCGGGTCACGAAGCCACGAACACGACCGGAGAGAATCATGCGCATCACGCTCCATCTCGGCACCTTCGACCGCCTTGACCCGAATGCCTATGCGATCCTTTGGCTCGACAACGACACCCACAAGTGGTCGCGCGAAGGTCATGCCGGTCTCCAATTCCCCGACTGGGGAAAGCTGCGGGTCGATGCTCGCGGCACGCTGGTGTGCGACCAGCATAATGCGCGCCCCCTGTTCATCCTCGACGGTCTCGCTGTGGAAGCCCAAACTGGCCCGTTTGAGGGGGAATCAGGCGAGGCACTCTGGTGCAGCACTGAACGCGAAAGCGGATCGGTCGTTGCAGGGCACTGGCATGTGCAGTGCGTCGACAAGGACACCGTGCTTGCCGAGCACAGCGTGTTTGCAGAGGACGAGGTCTGACCTCGGACGCGCCTTCGCCTCGTTGCATGCGAATCTTCGGTGAATCCCTGAAAGCCCGTGTCAGCGGGCTCGAACTATTCCAGTTCCGGAATGACGCGTCTGGTTAGGGACAAAGGATGCCGACGTCCAAATCGACCAACTCCTGCCGATGACACGAACTGGCTTTTCGAGCATCGTGCTCAACAACGGCCTCACCCCGGCGCAAGCTGGGTATTCGTACTTTTGGTGCAATTTCTGGCGATCTGATCGAAAAACCTTAAATACCAGCACCTTGCACTCCTTCGGCTAGTCAGCAAAGCCTTGTAGCGTGGGGCTCTGAGGAACGCAAGCGCCAAAAATTGCACCAAAGATGGTGTCAGAGTGCAAGTCCTGCCGGCACAATTCTTTTACCCTCATCCCTGACCGACGGAGATACGACCACGTTTAAAGCTCCCACACGCCCACTTAGATGACCCCTGCATCGCTCGCAACCGGAGCCACACTCTGGTCAGCGGCCCTACGCTGCCAAACGACTTTTGCAATCGAGATATCGCTATATACACCGCCCCCTTGAGCGCTCCGTTTGCGGAATTAAGGGTCGCCTCCGTACGCGTGCCGCCGGCGAGGAATCTGTACGGGGCGTCTTCACCGAGACCTGCGAGCTGTCCTTTGATGCCTGCGAAGCGCGCCGTGTTGCGATTTGACTCGTAGAAGCTCGTCTTCCTTTCGATTACTCGCAAGCGGTGTCCGAATGGCAAGCGACTTGGGTCGCCGCGTCCCTGCACCGATTTCAGCTGATCAGTACTGACCTTAAACCTCGGAAACTTCATTTCCGCTCCCGTACGATACTCCGCCGCTTCATCAGCCCTAATTTTCGGCATGTCAATGTCGGGATCTAGATCCTTCCAAATACCCGTGCAATATCCCGCGCGAATCATCGTGTCAGGATTCTCAGGCGGCTATGTGATGGAGCCTGGGATCGACTACGACGAGATCGAGACCTTCGTGGTGCCGAAAAACACCACGTATATCGTCCGTGCCGAAATGGACCACTACGACGAAGACCCGGAGGTCGAAGTCGGCGCTTCCTGCATCGTTGCGGCCAATGACCATGCAGCCCCAAAGAAATGATAAGTATTGCCGTAGACGTGAACGACTTGATACCGGGGCCGGCGGCGACGTAGTCGATAGCCCTCATCGAGCCCCTTCAGGTTCCGCCGTTGGAAGGGACGGCTGTATCGACCAAGGCCGCGCCACATGGGCTAGCTAGCCAATACATGAAAGTACTGATTCGGCTCCAGCACGGCCAACTTCAGGAGGTTGTAGAGAAGAACGCTTGGCTCTACACGCGTTGCTGACTCCACAGATGTTGCCGTGTAGTGCGCTTGAAGGGCACGTCCGCCGCTGTATGAGCAGACGAATGAGTTGCCTCTCTTGATTGACGGGCACGAGCGCGACGATAAACTAGAGCGTGTTAGGCACTTTGCGCCGGACCTGGTAACCTGGCGGCATGAAAGAACGCAAGCCCTACCCGACAGATGTCTCGGATGAGGAATGGAGTTTCGCCGCTCCGTACCTGACCTTGATGAGCGAAGACGTGCCACAGCGCCGATACGAACTGCGTGAAATGTTCAACGCGCTGCGCTGGATGGCGCGAGCTGGAGCCTCCTGGCGCATGCTCCCGACAAACTTTCCGCCGTGGGAACTGGCGTACCAGCAAACACAACGCTGGCTGAACGCGGGTTGCTTCGAGGCGATGGTCAGTGATTCTGTGCTGCGCGTCGCGCAACAGCGTCAGGGACAGCCCAGCGCGGTCATTCTGGATGGACGCACGCTGCAGTCCACGTGCGAAAGTAGCCCGCGTGCGGGTTACGACGGGCATAAGCGCAAACGAGGTAGCAAGGTTCATATGGCAGTCGATACACTGGGCCTCTTGCTCGCTGTTCACATCACGCCGGCCAACGAGCAAGAGCGTGCGCAGGTGGCTGAACTCGCGCGGCAGGTTCAGCATGCAACCGGTCAGACGGTGAAACTCGCGTTCGCTGGCCAGGGCTATACGGGCGACAACGCTGCGCAGGGCGCGCGTGAGGAAGGCATTGAGCTGCATGTCATCAAACTGCCCGAAGCGAAGAAAGGTTTCGTGCTGTTGCCCCGCCGCTGGGTGGTCGAGCGCAGCTTCGGCTGGCTCAACCGATTCAGGCGTCTGGCGCGCGATTATGAACGCTTGCCCGAAACTTTGGCGGGGCTGCACTTTGTCGTCTTCGCCATGCTCATGCTCGTTCATGCCGGACCAATTATGCAAAGTACCTAACACGCTCTACGTCAGATGAACTCCCTAAACGGTACCGACGTAAATCGCGCCAGCATACTGCGGGAGGATGGTGAGTTCACGCTCTACCGGGTCCAGCCCGCCGGCAGCACCGGCAGTGTGCTGGTAGTACGTCCCGCCGACGAACATCCCTCAACCACCCTTCTCGAACGCCTCGCTCACGAGTTCGCGCTGAAGGACGTACTCAACAGTCAGTGGGCAGCGCGCCCTTTGAAGCTGGTGCGCGATGACGCACGGATGGTATTAGTGCTCGAGGATCCGCTTGGCGAACTGCTCGAACGGCAAATCGGCGGACCTCGCGAGGTGGGACATGTGTTGTCCCTCGCTGTGGGCATTGCAGCGGCGCTGGGTAAAGTCCATCAGCACGGCCTCGTGCATAAGGACATCAAACCCGCGCATATTCTGGTGGACTGCGTCGACGGCCACGTGCGGCTCACTGGCTTTGGCAGCGCCTCTCGACGCACGTATGAACGGCAATCGCCGGAACCGCCGGAAACGATCGTCGGTACCCTCGCCTATATGGCGCCCGAGCAGACTGGGCGGATGAACCGCTCGATCGATTCGCGCAGCGACCTCTACGCATTCGGAGTCACGCTCTATCAGATGCTCACAGGGACCCTGCCGTTCACCGCGGCCGACCCGATGGAGTGGGTACATTGCCATGTTGCACGCAACCCGGTACCGCCCGGCGCGCGGGTAGCAAGTGTGCCGCCTGTCGTCTCGGAACTTGTCATGAAGCTGCTCGCCAAGACTCCCGAGGAACGCTATCAGACTGCGGCCGGTGTCGAGCATGATCTGCGGCGTTGCCTGTCCGATTGGCAGCGCCAGCACCACATCGATGCCTTCGTGCTGGGTGAACGTGACACATCCGACAAGCTTCGCATCCCCGAGAAGCTTTACGGGCGCGAGCGCGCGATAGAGGCCATGGTCGCTGCGTTCGAGCGCGTCGTCACGAGCGGCACGCCTGGGCTGGTGCTGGTGTCCGGCTATTCCGGCATCGGCAAGTCCGCAGTCGTCAACCAATTGCACAGGGCGCTTGTACCGCCGCGGGGGCTGTTCGCGTCGGGCAAGTTCGACCAGTACAAACGCGACATACCCTACTCGACACTGGTGCAAGCCTTTCAGGGGCTGGTGCGACCGCTCCTTGGCAAGCACGACAGGGAACTGGCAATTTGGCGCGACACGTTGATCGGGGCACTAGGGCCGAATGCGCGCCTTATGACCGAACTGATCCCGGAACTGAAGCTCATCATCGGCGATCCGCCACCCGTCCCGGAACTCGAACCTCACGAGGAGCGACGCCGCTTCCAGCTCGTTTTCCGGCGCTTCATCGGCGTCTTCGCCCAACATGAACATCCGCTGGCCCTGTTTCTCGATGACCTGCAATGGCTCGACGCCGCGACGCTCGACCTGCTGGAAGATCTCCTTACCCGGCCAGACCAGCAATACCTGATGCTGATCGGCGCCTACCGCGCAAATGAAGTTGATGCTGAGCATCCACTAATGCGCAGACTTCAAACCATCAGGACCACAGGCGCAAGGCTCGACGAAATTGCCCTTGAGCCGCTCGCCCGCGAGCATGTGGAGCAACTGATTGCCGAAACACTTTGCTGCGAGCGTGAACGCGCCGCACCGCTTGCCGCGCTCGTGCATGAGAAAACGGCCGGCAATCCGTTTTTTGTGATCCAGTTCGTGCACACGCTTGCTGATGTTGATCTGGTCACCTTCGACCATGACGCGACCTGCTGGCGCTGGGATCTGCCCAGCATTCACAGCAAGGGATATACCGACAACGTGGTGGACCTGATGGTCGCGAAGCTCGCACGCTTGCCCATCGAAACCCAGCGCGCGTTGCAACAGCTCGCCTGCCTTGGCAACGCCGCCCCCGTCGCGATGTTACCGAAGGTTTTGGGGGTCTCCAGGCAGGCGGTCCGGGCGCTACTGCAGCCAGCGGTTGATCAAGGGCTGGTCGAGCAACTGGAACTTGCCTACCGGTTCGCACACGACCGCGTACAGGAAGCGGCGTATTCATTGATCCCGGAGCACTCGCGCGCCGGCGTCCACCTGCGTATCGGACGGCTGCTTGCGGCGCTAACGCCCGCTGACAAACGTGAAGCGGCAATCTTCGAGATCGTTACACAACTGAACCGTGGCGCAGCGCTGGTGACCTCCCGGCAAGAGCGTGAGCAGCTGGCCGGGTTCAACCTGAGCGCCGGCCAGCGGGCGAAGGCGTCAACAGCCTACGCATCGGCGCTCACCTATCTGAGCGCCGGTGCGGACCTCATGCGGGACGATTGTTGGGAACGCAGGCGCGATCTGATCTTTGCACTGCAGTTGAACCTTGCCGAATGCGAATTCCTCACCGGCCGGTTATCGGTCGCGCAAGAGCGACTAGCCGAGCTATCAAGCCGTGCCAGGACCACGGTCGAACAGGCGCAGGTCACGTGTCTGCAAATGGATGTCTACCTGACCCTCGACCAAAGTGGTCGCGCAGTCGACGTCTGTCTCGAGCATCTCCGGCACGTTGGTATCGACTGGTTAGCGCATCCGGAAGAGAGCGACGTACAACAGGAGTACGAAAGTATCCGGTCACGGCTTGGCGGCAGGACGATCGGGACACTCATCGATCTGCCTCTGATGAAGGACCTGCCGTCTCTCGCGACCGCCAACGTGCTGAGCAAGCTCCAGAGGCCGGCCTGGTTCTTTGACGCGAACTTGGCTTCCCTGGCCATATGCAAGGTGATCAGCCTTAGCCTGGAGCATGGCAACTGCGATGCGTCGTGTTTTGCGTATGTCATGTTCCCGCGGATTGCAGGACCACGCTTTGGCGATTACCACGCCGGAATCCAGTTCGGCCAGCTTGGCTTCGATCTGGTCGAGCGCCGTGGGCTCAAACGCTTCGAGGCGGTGACATATCTCTGCTTCGCCCTGTATGTCGTGCGCTGGACAAAACATGTGTGCGTTAGTAGCGAGGTGCTGCGCCGCGCATTCGAAGCAGCGAGCCGGATCGGGGACATCCCGTCTGGCGCCTATACGCGCTGCCATATCGTATCAGACCTGCTTTTCGCCGGTGCACCATTGATCGAGGTCGAGCGCGAAGCCGAACAGGGCCTCGCGTTCGCCAGCAAGGCGCGTTTCGGTCTTGTCGTAGATAACATCACTACGCAACTCGCGCTAATCCGGATGCTCAGGGGCTCGACGCTGAAATTCGGTCACTTCGACTACGACGAATTTAACGAACTTCGTATGGAACAGCATTTGTCCGGCAACCCCGCGCTCGCGACGGCCGCGTGCTGGTACTGGATCCGGAAACTGCAGGGACGATTCCTTGCAGGCGACCATGTAGCCGCCATCAACGCGGCGTTGATGGCGCAGCAGCTGCTGTGGAGTTCTTCATCGCACCTGGAGGAAAGCGAATACCATTTCTTCGGTGCACTGGCACGGGCCGCACATTGCGACCGTGCCCCGGCCGCGGAGCGACAGCAGCACCACGACGCGATCGCCGCACATCGCCGGCAGTTGGAGATCTGGGCTGAGAACTGTCCGGAGAATTTTGCAAACCGTGCGGCGCTGGTGGGCGCCGAGTTGGCTCGCCTGAACGGCTGCGATGTCGAAGCAATGCGTCTCTACGAAGAGGCCATGCGCTCGGCGCGTACACATGGCTTCGTACACAACGAAGCACTTGCCAATGAACTCGCGTCAGGCTTCTACGCGGCGCGCGGCTTCGACAGGATTGCCCGCGTGTATTTGCGGGACGCATGCCGGGGCTACCAACGCTGGGGTGCCGAAGGCAAGGTGCGCCAACTTGAGGCGCTGTATCCGCTTCTCGGGGACGAAGAGCGAGCGCCCGGCCCGGGCAGCACAATCGGCACCCCCGTTGAACACCTCGACCTTGCTACTGTCATCAAGGTGTCGCAGGCCGTTTCCGGAGAGATCGTCCTGGACAAGCTGATTGATATGGTCATGCGCACTGCGATCGAACAGGCGGGCGCCGAGCGAGGATTGCTGATTCTTCCAGACGCGGGCGGACAAAGGATAGCCGCGGAAGCCAAAATCGAGGGGGACACACTCCGCGTGCAACTACGCGATGACCCCGCGAACCCCACCGTGATACCCAAGTCGGTCCTCTATCATGTGTTGCGAACGGGCCAGAGCGTCATTCTCGACGATGCCACACGCTCGTCCGCGTTCGCTGCGGATGCCTACATCCTCCAGCATCGAGCCCGCTCAATTGTGTGTCTGCCCCTGACGAATCAGGCCAGGCTTATCGGCGCCCTGTACCTCGAAAACAACTTGGTCACCCGTGCCTTCTCGCCAGCGCGAATTGGTGTGCTGCGGCTGCTCGCGTCGCAAGCGGCAACCTCGATCGAGAATACCCGACTGTACCGCGACCTGAAGGAGCGCGAGGCCCGGATCCGGCGACTTGTCGACGCTAATATCATCGGCATCATTGTGTGGAACGCAGAGGGCGACATCCTTGAGGCCAATGAGGCATTCCTGCGCATGGTGGGATATGACCGCGAGGATCTTGTTTCGGGTCGTCTGCCCTGGCGAGACCTGACCCCGGTGGAGTGGCGCGAAAGCAGCGAACGGGCTCTCGCGCAGATCGGGCACCAGGGAGGCATTCAGCCGATCGAAAAAGAATACTTCAGGAAGGATGGCAGTCGTGTGCCCGTCCTGGTCGGCCGCGCGGCATTCGACGGCAGTGGGAACGAAGGCGTCGCGTTCGTGATCGATCTGACGGTGCTCAAGGAGGCGGAGCGCCGCCTGCGCGAGTCCTATGAGATGCTGCGGGAACTCACGTCACATCGCGAAATGGCTCGCGAGGAAGAGCGCAAGCACATCGCGCGAGAAATGCACGACGAACTTGGACAGCACCTCACCGCGCTTCGCCTGCAGGCGTCGGCATTACGTATGCAACTGGGCAACGATCGCCCGGAACTGGTCGAGCAGACGCAGGCGCTGATTGCGCTGGTGGACAAAACCATGCAGGTCGTCAGGGGCGTCATCGCGGCGCTGCGCCCTGCGGCACTCGACACCGGCATTGCAGCGGGGCTCGAGTGGCTCGCGGCCGAGTTCAACCGCAACGGTCGCACGGTATGCCGCCTGCACTTGCCCGACGAGAATATCGTCGTGAGCGAGCCCTGCGCTGTCGTGCTGTTCCGCCTCGTTCAGGAAGCGCTGACCAATGTCGCCCGCCACGCAGCGGCGCCCCATGTGGTCATCATGCTGGAGCGGACAGTGGACTGCTGCCTGCTCGAAGTGCGCGACGACGGTCGAGGATTCGATGTTCAGGCGGCCAAAAAAGGTTCATTCGGACTCGCGGGCATGGAAGAACGCGTTCTGATGTTGCGCGGTCAGATCAACGTTATCAGTTCGCCGGGAGCCGGCACGACAATCAAGGTGAAACTTCCGGACCATCCGGCCGCATCGACATAGCTACGGCATCGTGGACGCGTATTCGACATCCACCCTTCCACGACCGACAACCCGGAGCGGCCATGTCCACACGGTCGCACGGGCACTCCCCCCCCCGCACGCCCGCCGTCGTGGCCGGGCGCGCGAGTCGCCCGTCGCGGACGTCTCCGGTGTCAGGCCAACGGCAAAGTCGTCTTGATCGAAGTGTCGGCCGCAACCGATGAGCCGAACCCGAACCCGGCCGCGCAGACGCTCCTGCTTCAATCGGGTACCCGCGCGCTGCCCCCGGTCGCAGCGAACCTGTGGGCAATCAAGGCGCCCATTCGGTACGGTGGAGGGAGGCAAGGCCTGGTTTTCGCGAAATTGCTTTGCTTTCCACGACGTATGCACTGCAAAACGCAAGCTCGCCATTTTCGGCGATAATTCGCGCTTCGCCGTTTGCAATCTGGACGACGCAGTTTTCTCCCCACTGCTCGCGCACCGATGCAAGCCACTGGCGTTGTCTGCGTGTGAGATAGAACGGCCAGAGGTCCCGCCTGTCCCCGTTGGGCTGTTGTGGAAAGCGAAAGGTCACCTCGCATCTCTTCGTCATGTGTTCCCGTCCCGCCATTGGCAATGGGGGCTTGTGCGACCGGGACCCTCGTCAGAGTAGCCGACAGACCACGTTCGCCTTTAGAGGTGTTAGGGAAGGTCTGCAAAAGGCCTGGCATTGAGCTTCCCGTGAGCTATCCTGGGAAGAAGGCGTAAGTTGAGGAGGCCTCGATGGCGCAACTTGGACTCGGTCTGGATCTGACAACGAAGCGCACGCGTAAGCGAGAGTTTCTCGATGAGATGCGGCGGGTTGTGCCTTGGTCGAGGCTCATTGCGCTGATCGAACCGCACTATCCGACGGGCAAGACTGGTCGGCCACCATTTCCGATCGCGACGATGTTGCAAATTCATTTTATGCAGCAGTGGTTCGGTCTGTCCGATCCAGCGATGGAAGAAGCGCTATATGACGTACCGCTGTATCGTGACTTCGCAGGGCTTGACGGCGGGATGGCGCGTTTGCCCGACGAGAGCACGATTCTGCGGTTCCGTCACCTGCTTGAGGCACACGGGCTGGCTGCGCAAATGCTCGCACTGGTCGCCGAGATCCTGGTGGAGAAAGGCTTGATGCTCAAGACCGGTTCGGTGGTCGATGCCACGTTGATTCCGGCGCCGAGTTCGACGAAGAACAACTCCGGAAAGCGCGATCCCGAAATGCGTCAGACCCAGAAAGGCGGAAACTGGTACTTCGGAATGAAAGCGCACATCGGTGTGGACGCTGAATCTGGCCTGGTACACACCGTTATAGGCACAGCGGCCGAAGCGTTGTTGCACGGCGAGGAAACAGACGTATACGCTGACGCTGGATATCAGGGGATCGAAAAGCGTTGCGAGCATGACGCGGTACGCTGAACATGTCGCGATGAGGCCAGGCAAGCGCAGAAAACTGGATCTCAGTGATCGTGTGGACGCAATATACGATCAGATTGAGCGGCTGAAGGCCGGCGTCCGCGCCAAGGTCGAACACCCGTTCCGCGTACTCAAGCGGCAGTTTGCCTACACGAA
Source organism: Paraburkholderia sp. JHI869 (assembly GCF_038900775.1). Taxonomy (NCBI): domain Bacteria; kingdom Pseudomonadati; phylum Pseudomonadota; class Betaproteobacteria; order Burkholderiales; family Burkholderiaceae; genus Paraburkholderia; species Paraburkholderia sp. JHI869. The sequence goes on along the minus strand of NZ_JAYMSC010000031.1, from coordinate 569 downwards.
GACCCGATATCGTGGTTTGGTGAAGAACACAGGCCAAATCACGACGTTGTTTGCGCTGTGCAATCTGTGGATGGCGCGTAGAGCTTTGCGGAGAGCTTGAAAGACCCGGAGCTGGACCCGCAAGCTTCAGCGGGCAGCGCCTTGAGCGGCGCAAAAAAGCAGATGCCTCCAGACATTCCTACCGCTGACATCGTAAAAAGCCAGAAGGCCTGCGCGCCAAAAACGGGTTATGCAGACCTTCCTTAACAGCACTCTTCGAGGGATAACAGCCCCTTCGTTCATTTTGTTAAGGGTTCTTAGTCACCAAATTCAATCCTGCGGGAGCTGGACGTAGGAATGCCGGGGGGATGACTTGAGATGCCCCAGGTGGCTAGCAGACCGTCAAAGTTCGGCTCTGCGCGGGCTGTCTTCAGGCCAGGGAGCACATGCCCGGGCCGATACCTGTAGTGGTCAACTAATTTCGGACAGGCAGATAGGTTCTTTTGCTATCGGATTCGCCTCGTAAGCGGCGGGCGACAGATAGCCCAGCGTGGAGTGCAAGCGCACCGGATTGTAGAAAGCGACGATGT